>NZ_JBICTE010000016.1:0-124469 GCF_043197485.1 Micromonospora sp. NPDC049102
ACTGGCGCCGTCACCGGCAAGCCCAAGCGAAAGCCAGCCACTACCGCAAACGACTCGAAGCCGCCAAAAGTAACGAACCTCCGTAGCAGTACTAGGTGGTGCCGTCGAGCCCGTCAGATGCCGTTGGTGGGGTCACCGATCACCCCACTGCGTGGCCCAGCTCCATTCCTGGTTCAGCTTGCCATTGCACCGGAACTGCAGAAGCTCCGTACCCGGGGCCGAGTCTTCGTTCTTGACGGTCAGGCACTTCTTGCTCTTCTTGTTGACAATCGTGTAGTTCGCCGTCAGGTGCCATACCTCGTTCGGCTCCCCGGTGCAGGCATGCTGGATGACGGGGGCGTTGTCCGTCTCCAGAGCGTTCAAGACTGTGAGGCACATGCCGTTGCCCACGTTCCAGATCTCCCAGTCGCCGCCACCCAGGTCCTCGGCCCAGAACTGATCGTTCGACCTTGCTGGGTTGTGGCAGGTATAGATGATCAACGTGACGGGGTTGAGCGTTCCGTTGGGAACGTTCATGCACCTGAACGGGCCGTCGACTGACGACGCACCTTGAGCGAGGACTTGATACGGCCCGTACAGCGTGCCGGCCTTCGCGGGTGATTGAACGAACAGCACTGTCGCCATGAGCACCACGAAGCTGACCATGGCAGTGAAGAATCGGTTTGGCACGCAGGTTCCCCCTGGTAAGGATCGACTTGATCTACAGTGGGTGTCGATCTTAGCTTGATCGATGTTAGCTGCGCGACCTCCGAATGATCATCACGCGCAGATGCGCCCGCCCGACCAGGGCCTGGCGACGGGGTCGACGCCCGACTCGACAAGGCCGGCGAGATCGGCGCGGTGCCGATCGACTTCCGCCGAGGCGACCCGGTCGAGCAGATCCGCGCCGACCGGGCCCGGACCGGGCTTCCGCTGGGTGAGGAGAAGCCGGGCGGGGTCGACAAGGTCATCGACGCGGTCGGGTTCCAGGCCCGCGGCCGGGAGCACCCCGACCGGGAGTCTCCGAGCCAGGTCATCTCGGATGCGTCCCGGCTGGTCGACGCCGCTGGCGCGATCGCCGTCGCGGGCGTCTACCCGGACCGGAACCCGCACCCCGGCCCCGGCGCGGACGGCCGCGAGAACCTGGTCGCGCCGTGGGGTGCGCTGTTCAGCAAGGGGGTCGCGGTCCGGTTCGGTCGCACCCATGACCGCCGCTACACGGTGCTGCTGCGGGATCTGGTCGTCGCGGGCCGAGCCCGCCCCAGCATGATCGTCACCCACCACGGCACCCTCGCCGACGCCGCCGCGCTCCATTGGAGCTTCGACCGGCGGGAGCACGGCGTGATCAAGGCGGTGCTGCACCCACGTTGACGGGTCGTCGGTCCCGATCTGCGAGTGGCGGTCGGCCGTGACGAACCGCGCTTAACGGACGCTAGGGCGTTCACCTGCCGTCGGGTGCCGTCGTCTCAAGGTGGCAACCGTCGATGCGTCGCGCCGAGAGAGGCGTGGGTCACACCAGCCGCCTGAGGGCCGTGGTGGCACCTGGCGTACGGTGGTGGGCCGACGCCCGATCAAGATCGTTGAATGGCGCGGAGTGTGCGCTGCGCCACCCGATGACGTGTCCTGAGCGCGTCTTGCCTGGTGGGAAAGCTGTGGGTAACGGCCGGGGTCGATCGGCGTGTTGTTGCAGGTAGGCGCAGGTGTCGCGGCTGATCCGAGGGCTCCGGGAGGGCGCTGTGGCAGGCGAACACTGTGCTACATCTATATTGCCGTATTGTTACCTTTTCAACAGCCGCTCGCCTTGCGGATGGCCCTTCGGCCGCAATACGATGCCGTCAACAACAAACCAAGTGAAGGTTCAACCTTCCGGAGGCAACCGATGACGTTGGCGAGGTGGTACGAGCGATGAGCGACGTGCCGACCCTCCTTGAGATGCGTTCCATCACCAAGGAGTTTCCCGGAGTCAAGGCCCTCTCCGACGTCAACCTCGTGGTTCGCGCCGGCGAGATCCATGCCATCTGCGGTGAGAACGGTGCTGGCAAGTCCACGCTGATGAAGGTGCTCAGCGGGGTCTACCCGCACGGCACCTACACCGGCAAGATCGTTTACCAGGGGTCGGAGAGCAAGTTCTCCGACATCCGGGCCAGCGAGAACGCCGGAATCGTGATCATCCACCAGGAGCTCGCGCTCATTCCAGGGATGTCGATCACCGAGAACATCTTCCTCGGTAACGAACCGCGCAAGCGGGGTGCGATCGACTGGAAGGCCGCGAACCGGATGGCGCTCGACCTGATGGCCCGGGTCGGTCTGGAAGAGGACCCGGACACCCTGATCAAGGACATCGGTGTCGGCAAGCAGCAGCTCGTGGAGATCGCCAAGGCGTTCGCCAAGGACGTGAAGCTGCTCATCCTCGACGAGCCCACCGCGGCTCTCAACGAGGCCGACTCGCGCCACCTGCTCGACCTGCTGCGTGGGTTCCGGTCCCGCGGCGTCACCTCGATCATCATCTCGCACAAGCTGAACGAGATCGAGGCGATCGCCGACCAGATCACGATCCTGCGCGACGGCCGGACCGTGGAGACCCTCGACGTCAAGGCGGACGGGGTCGACGAGGACCGGATCGTGCGGGGCATGGTCGGCCGCGAGCTGAGCAGCCGGTTCCCGGACCACACCCCGAAGATCGGTGAGGTCTTCTTCGAGGTCCGCAACTGGAACGTGCGCCACCCGATCTCCGCCGACCGGCAGGTCTGCAAGAACGAGAACTTCGTGGTGCGCCGCGGCGAGATCGTCGGCTTCGCCGGTCTCATGGGCGCGGGCCGCACGGAGCTCGCGATGAGCGTCTTCGGCCGCTCCTACGGGGTGTACGAGTCGGGAACGATCATCAAGGACGGCAAGGAGATCGTCCTGAAGTCGGTGGCGGACGCCATCGACCACGGGCTCGCGTACGTCAGCGAGGACCGCAAGGCGCTCGGCCTCAACCTGCTCGACGACATCAAGACGTCGACGGTGGCCGCCAAGCTGTCCAAGATCTCGCACCACGGCGTGCTGGACGAGGTCGAGGAGTACCAGGCGGCCGAGGCCTACCGCAAGGAGTTGCGGACCAAGGCCCCGACGGTCGACGAGGGAGTCTCCAAGCTCTCCGGCGGCAACCAGCAGAAGGTCGTCCTGGCCAAGTGGATGTTCAGCGACCCGGACCTGCTGATCCTCGACGAGCCGACCCGTGGCATCGACGTGGGCGCAAAGTACGAGATCTACGGCATCATCCAGCGGCTCGCCGACCAGGGGAAGGGCGTTGTCGTCATCTCCTCGGAGCTGCCTGAGCTGATCGGGCTCTGCGACCGCATCTACACCGTGTTCGAAGGCGCCATCACGGGCGAGATCGCTCGGGCGGACGCGGACCCGGAGACCCTCATGAAGCAGATGACCTCGACGAAGAAGTTGGCCACCCGATGAGCCGTATCAAGGACCTTCAGAAGAACCTGTTTGGAGGCACGACCTCCAACGCCCGCCAGTTTGGGATGATCTTCACCCTGGTGGCGATCGTCCTGATCTTCCAGATCTGGACTGATGGGCTGACGCTGCGGTCGGACAACCTGATCGCGCTGTTCCAGCAGAACTCGTACATCCTGATCCTGGCCATCGGCATGCTCATGGTGATCGTCGCCGGGCACATCGACCTCTCGGTCGGCTCGGTAGCGGCGTTCACCGGCATCCTGGTCGCCAAGTCGATGACCGAGTGGAATCTGCCCTGGCCCGCTGCCATCGTGTTCGGCCTCGCCATCGGCGCGGTGATCGGCGCCTGGCAGGGCTTCTGGGTCGCCTACATCGGGGTGCCGGCGTTCATCGTCACCCTGGCCGGCATGCTGCTCTTCCGCGGCGGCAACCAGTTCATCGGCAACGCGCAGAGCATCCCGGTGCCGGAGGGCTTCCGGGAGATCGGCTCCGGCTTCCTGCCCGAGTTCGGCCCGGACACCGGCTACAACAACGCGACGCTGCTCCTCGGTCTGGCCGCCGCGCTGGCGGTCGTGTGGCGCGAGCTGCAGGCCCGCAAGACCCGCCGAGCCATGGACGCCGACCCGGCGCCCCTGTGGATCTCGATCCTGCGGATGGCCGTCATGGTCGGTGTGATCGCCTTCGCGGCGCTGCGCTTCGCCAGCGGTCGCGTCGGCACCAGCTTCCCGATCTCGGGCATCATCCTGGTGGCGCTGGTCATCGCGTACTCCTTCTACACCCGCAACACGGCCGGTGGCCGGCACATCTACGCGGTGGGCGGCAACTCCCGGGCGGCCGAGCTGTCCGGCGTGAAGCTCAAGCGGGTCAACTTCCTCGTCATGATGAACATGTCCGTCCTGGCCGCGCTGGCCGGCATGATCTTCGTGGCCCGTTCGCAGGCCTCCGGCCCGCAGGACGGCAACGGCTGGGAGCTGGACGCCATCGCCGCGGTCTTCATCGGTGGCGCGGCCGTCGCCGGCGGCATCGGCACCATCAGCGGCTCGATCGTCGGTGGTCTGGTCATGGCCGTGCTCAACAACGGCCTCCAGCTCGAGGGCGTGGGCACCGACAAGGTCCAGATCATCAAGGGCCTGGTCCTGCTGCTGGCCGTCGCGATCGACGTCTACAACAAGAGCCAAGGGCGCTTCTCCATCATCGGAAGCCTGATGCGGCCGTTCCGCCGCGAGGACTCCACCCCACCCGCCTCACCGCCGGACGCGGAGCGCGAGCCCGCCAAGGCAGCGGTGTCCGGCTGACGGCCACCAACCTCTCCACCCGTCTCACATCCAGAAAGGCAAGTCCTCACCATGCGTAAATTCTTCGGCACGTCGGTGGTGGCCATCAGCGCCGCCGCCATGCTGGCCCTGGCCGGCTGCGGCTCCGGCCGTGACGGCGACGACTCGGGCTCCAAGGGCGGCGACGCCAAGGGCTTCGCGGCGAACTCGCTGATCGGTGTGGCCCTGCCGGCCAAGACCTCGGAGAACTGGGTCCTCGCCGGTGACCTGTTCACCAACGGTCTCAAGGAGGCCGGTTTCCAGGCTGACGTGCAGTACGCCGGCGCGTCGACCACGGTTGCCGACCAGCAGGCCCAGATCACCGCCATGACCACCAAGGGCGCCAAGGTCATCGTCATCGGCGCGACCGACGCCGCGCAGCTGGCGACCCAGGTCACGGCCGCTCACGCCGCCGGTGCCAAGGTCATCGCGTACGACCGCCTGATCAAGAACACGGCAGACCTCGACTACTACGTCGCGTTCGACAACTTCAAGGTCGGCCAGCTCCAGGGCCAGGCCCTGCTGGACGGCATGAAGGCCAAGAAGCCGAACGGCCCGTACAACATCGAGCTGTTCTCCGGCTCGCCGGACGACAACAACGCCGCTGTCTTCTTCGACGGCGCGATGAGCGTGCTCAAGCCGGAGATCGACAAGGGCAACGTCGTCGTCGCCTCGGGTCAGAAGGACGTCAAGCAGACCGCCATCCAGGGCTGGAAGGCCGAGGGTGCGCAGGCCCGCATGGACCAGCTGCTGACCTCGACCTACGGCAGCAAGGAGCTGGACGGCGTCCTCTCCCCGAACGACACCCTGGCCCGCGCCATCCTGACCTCGGTCAAGGGTGCTGGCAAGCTGACCCCGATCGTCACCGGCCAGGACTCCGAGGTCGAGTCGGTCAAGTCGATCGTCAAGGGCGAGCAGTACATGACGATCAACAAGGACACCCGCAACCTGGTGAAGGAGACCATCAACATGGTCAAGGCTCTCCAGGCCGGCAACGCCCCGCAGGTGAACGACACCAAGTCCTACAACAACGGCAGCAAGGTCGTGGACACGTTCCTGCTCCCGCCGGTCGCCGTCACCAAGGCGAACGCGGCCGAGGCGTACGCGAACGACCCGAAGCTCGCGCCGCTCACCAAGTAGTCACCGCACGGTAGGCAGCACCGCCGATGGGTCCCGGGTCTCCTCTTCCGGGACCCATCGTCGTCCGTGCCTCGTCGTCCACCCGGCACCGCTCGAAGAAGGAGGTCTGACCGTGGCAACACCGGTGCGGTCCAGGCCAGCCGGCGCCGGCCGCAACCTCGACACCCCACTGCCTCCGATCCCCGGTGCGAGCCAGGAGGAGATCCGGCGGCAGAACCTCGGCGCCGTGCTGCGGTACGTGCACCTGCACGGGCCGACGTCGCGGGCCGAGCTGACCAGCCGCCTCGGCCTCAACCGCAGCACCATCGGCGCCCTCGCCGCCGACCTGACCGCCAGCGGTCTCGTCACCGAGGAGGCACCGACCACGAGTCGCCGCGCGGGCCGTCCCTCCCTCGTGGTCAGCCCCCGTTCCGACCGGGTCTACGCGCACGCGCTCAGCATCGACGCGGACCGGCTGCGGGCGGCGCGCATCGGCCTCGGCGGTCGCATCCTCGACCTGCGGGAAGTTCCCCGTCCGGGCGGCATGTCGGCCGTCGACGCCGTCCGTCCGCTGGCCGACCTCGTCCGCGGGATGGAGCGCACCACGGCCGCCGGCGCGCTGCTGGTCGGGGGAGCGGTCGCCGTCACCGACACCACCCGGGACGCCGACGGCGGACTGCGGATTGTCGGCGTCGAAGAGGGCCTCAGCGCGGCACTCGAGGCCGAGCTCACCGCCTGCCCCGGCTTCGTGGCCGGGGACCTGGCCGACATCGCGGGCCTGGCCGAGCACATCCGGGGCGTGGCGCCCGGCATCGACGACCTCATCTACCTGCACGGTGACCTGGGCATCAGCGCCGGCATCGTGGTCGGTGGCCGCCTGATGATCGGTCACCGAGGCCACAGCGGCAAGGTCGGTCACATGGTGGTCAACCCGAACGGACTGCCCTGCGGATGCGGTTCCCGCGGCTGCTGGGAGACCGAGATCTCCGAGGCCGCGCTGCTGCGGCACGCCGGCCGTGATCCCGACGACCGCGCGGCCGTCGCCGACGTCCTGCGCGCGGCGGCGGACGGCGACCCGACCGCCCTCGCCGCCGTCGAGCAGGTCGCCGACTGGCTCGGCTTCGGTGTCGCCAACCTGGTCAACGTGGTCAACCCCGACGCCGTGGTGTTCGGTGGCTCGCTGCGCGACATCTACATCGCCGGCGCGGACACCGTGCGGCGGAGGCTGGACGCCATGCCGCTGCCGGCCTCCCGCGAACACCTGCGGCTGCGCGCGGCGGCGCTCGGCCGTGACGCCGTCCTGATCGGGGCGGCCGAGTTGGCCTTCGACAAGCTGCTGGCCGACCCGCTCAACGTGGGCGTCGCCGGTCCGTCGAATCCCGCCGAGTCGGTCTAGGGAATCTCCCGCACCACGCTGGTGCCGTTGCCCGTCCGGGACTCCCACACCCAGGACTCGTGCAGCTCCAGGCGACCGTCCGTGAGTACCCGCACCTCAGTCGCGCAACGGCCGGTGGACGTCTGCCCCTCGGCGTTGAGCTGGACGTAGCGGAAGTCCAACCGGTCGCCCGCACGGGTGCCGACGAGGTAGCCGCGCCGGATCGACCCGCCGGCGTACTCGGCCCAGATCTCACCGGCCCGCTCCCGGTACGCGAAGACCGTCTCGGTGCCGACCTCGCCGGCCACCACATCCGCCACGGCGGCGAATCGCCGACCGTCCAACGAGATCGTCATGCCGACGACGCTAGTCGAGTCGGCGCTCCCGGCCGAGGCTGGCGTCGTCGGCGATCACCCACCCGTCTACGCGATCCGGCGTACCCGACGCACGGCGAGGTAGAGCAGGAGTACGGCGAGGGCCACGAAGATGCCCGTCTCGATGCTCTGGAACAGCCAGAAGCGGTCCGCCGGCTGGTACATCTCCCAGTTGTACGCGCCCGGCCCGAGACCCAGGTCGGCGCCGCAGGCTCGACCGTCCGGGCCCTTGCCGCCCGGCGGGCACTGGATGCGGGTGTTCTCCGCGACCATCGTCCCGTCGGCGTCGCGGATTCCCACGGCGAGAACCCAGTTGCCCCGGTCGCCTTCCGGAATCCCGCCCCCCTCGATCGGGAAGGTCTGGGTGCGGGCGGGCTGGTAGTGCGGTCGGGCCAGGATCTCCACCGCCGCCCGTACGCCGATGTACCCGGCCAGGGTGATGCCCATGGCGGGCAGCATCCGCTTGAAGACGGTGCCGGCGAAGATGCCGAGCGCCACGGCGAACAGGGTGTACCCGATCGGCACGATGCCCTGCAGGTCGAAGACGATCACGCCGAGTCGACCCTCGTGCGCTGCCTTGGTGAGGGGTTCGACCCACCACGACATGCCCAGTCCGTAGCCGACCGCGAGGAGCACGACGGCGCCCCCGACCAGCCCGAACTTCACCAGCGCCCAGCGGGTGCGGCCGACGCCCTGGGTCCAGACGAACCGGTGCGTGCCCTGCTCCACCTCGCGCGCCACCAGCGGTGCGCCCCAGAACAGGCCGACCAGCACCGGCAGGGTGATCAGCAGCACCGCCACCAGGTTCAAACTGTCGTACCGGTCGCTGAAGCGGCGCAGGCCCACCTCACAGGTCTGTGCGGCAGTCTCGCTGAGGGTGGACGGGCGTAGACACTCCGCGAGTCCGAGGTCGGCGAAGGTGTGCCGCATCGACAGGCCGATCGGCACCAGCACCGCGGCGAGCACCAGGAATCCCAGCAGGGTGTAGAACGCCAGCTTGCGGTGTTGCCGCCAGGTCAGCCAGATCATGCCGCCACCCCCCACTCGCTGTGACTGGTCTGCGCGACGCCGTCGGCGAGGTAGGCCAGGACGACGTCCTCCAGGCTGACCTCGCGCACCGTCCAGGCGGGGTCGGTGACGGGACCGTCGGTGCGTACCAGCAGCGTGGACTGCCGGTCGGTGTGGCTCGCCCGGACCACGTGCGCGACGCCCCCGATCGGACCGCCGTCGTGCCGCGGGCCGACGAGCTGCCGGTGCCCGGCGACCAGGTCGTCGACCGAGCCGGTGAGCTGCACCTGGGCGGCGTTGAGCACGATCAGGTAGTCGCAGACGCGCTCCAGGTCGGCCAGCAGGTGCGAGGAGAGCAGAACGGTGGTTCCGGAGTCCGCCACGCTGCCCATCAGCGACTGGAGGAACTCCCGACGGGCCAGCGGATCGAGGCTGGCCACCGGCTCGTCGAGCAGCAGCCGGGGTTGTTTGGCCAGTGCGAGAGCGAGTGCCACCTGGGCCCGTTGCCCGCCGGAGAGTTTGCCGACCGGCTTGTCGGGTGGTATCCCGAGCTGCGCCAACCGGGTCCGGGCCAGCGCCGCGTCCCATCGCCGGTTCAGCTTGCCGCCAGCGACGACCAGCTCGGCAGCGGTGAAGTCCCGGTACAGCGGGGTGTCCTGGGCGACGAACCCGATGTCGGCCAGCCCGTCCGTGTCGCCGTACGGCGACCTGTCGAACACCCGCACCGCGCCCTCGTCGGGCTTGAGCAGCCCGACGGCCAGGTGCAGCAACGTGCTCTTGCCCGCGCCGTTGGGCCCGACCAGCGCGGCGATCCGGCCGGCCGGCAGGTGCAGCGAGCAGTCCCGTAGCGCCCACGTTCCGCCGTACCGCTTGCCCAGCCGGTCGGCCTCCAAGACCATCTCCATCCTCTGTCCTCTCGTACCGCTCACGCGGGTTCCTTTTCTGGGGCGTCGTCGGTGAGGGTGGCGCGCAGCGTGGTCTCGACCAGGGCGACGACGTCCTCGGCCGTGAGGCCGGCGGCCCGCGCCCGCTGCAACCACGCCACGAGGTCGTCGCGCAGCTCGGCCTGGTTGGGCAGGGACGCGCCGGCCAGGGTGCGCTGCACGAACGTGCCCACCCCGGGTCGGCCGCCGACCAGACCCTCAATCTCCAACTCCCGGTACGCCTTCAGCACCGTGTTCGGGTTGATCGCCAGTGACTGGGCGACGTCCCGAACCTTCGGTAGCTGATCGCCGGGTGCGAGCAGACCGACCCGCAGCGCCTGCTTCACCTGCTGCACGAGCTGCATGTAGGTGTTCACCTTCGACCGGCTGTCCAGCACGAACTCGATCACTCGCGATGATCCTTCCTTTTGTCCTACGACAGTAGGACTAATAGACAGCTTGGTTGGACCGAGGGCGGCTGTCAAGCGCGAGGCGACCGTGGCACCCGTGGGCCAGCCCTCCGGAAAGGGAGCAGGCACGCGATCCGTACCCGAGGGGAGGTGCTCGATGGTCACCAACGAACTCAGGGCGACGACGGCGACGCCGCTACCACTCGTCGCGCCGCATGACGAAGTTGTACGAGAGGATCACCACGGCCAGCGCGCCACCGAACGCGGCGCCTGAGGCGACGATGGCCTCGCCTGTGCTCTGCTTGGTCGCCCAGTTGATCCAACCCACTGCCATGCCGATCAGGCTCGCCGCCAGTACGGCGACGACCAACAGCAGTACGGGGTGGCGACGTTGTTGCCCATCGAGGGGTGCACCTCCGTGTAGACACAGTGATCCCTTGTGGATCCCGCATCAGCCACGGGGCGTGGCAGGATCTTGCGGTGGCCACCTATGACGTCGCACGGCGCGATCACCGCCCACGCTTCATCGGTCAACTCACCACAACGCGCCACCAGCACATCGTCAACGATCATGCGTGACACGATCGGCAGGACGGACCCTGGTCGGTCCCACCCGAACAGCGTCGATCGCGGGCAGGGGCGGATCAGCGAAGCCGCTCGTTCTTGGGGACCGAACGCCAGAAAAACCCGGCACTCCTCCGGGCTTTCTCCCTCGGCGAGGCTCCGGGAGCCCGGGTCTCGGCACCCCAGGGGCGACCCGGAGGCGTTGCTCGTGGGGCTACTCGTCCTCGTCCACCGGGCGGGGGCGTCGGTGTTCGGCGATGTACTTCTCTACATCAGCCTTGAGCCAGATCGCACCGACCGACAGCCGGGCGTAGGGAGCCGGGAAGTGTGGCGACTGCTGAATCTGGCGGAACCGTGAGCGGCCCACCCCGAGCATCGCCAGGACCTCGCCCGCCGCGACGAGTTCGCCCGGTCCATCTGCCATGCGAACGAAGGTAGACCGGCCGTGACGGGTCAACATGAATGCGCTCAGATAGGCGCGCCAGGGTTGACAGGGGGGTAGCGTCCGGGATGGGATCTGGTTACGCCCGTCCCGCGCAAGGCGGAGCCCGGCGGCGACGGGTGCCCTGCCCGAAACACCCCCGGAGGCTGGAGTGGAACAGGAACAAGAGGTAGAGCGGCTACGCGAGTGGGTGAGCCAGCTTGAGGCGTCACTCCTGGATGCTCGGCGAGAGCTGTTCGACGCCCGGGGCCGGCTGGCCGCCACCGCGCGAATAACCGAAGACCTCGAGCGGGTCCAACGAGCACCTGGCGTCATCTTCGGAACCGTCAACTCGATCATTCACAGCCAGTCGTCGTCCCTGCGCTGGCCTGGCCGATCGTCGCCGGTCCGCTACCTGGGGGTTCAGCAGTGAGCGGCCAACGGCACGCCCCGGTCCGGCCGTTCTGGTTCTGCGCGTCCTGCGTGCGCCCCTGGCCGTGCGAGCAGGCGAAAGTCGAACTGGTGGCCGACTACTCGGACGAGCCGAAGCTGCTCGGGGTGGACATGGCCGACTGTCTGACTGAGGCGAGCCGGGACCTGACCGACCTGTACTGGACCGCACCCGACCCGGTGGAGCACTACGGCCGGTTCTTGGGCTGGGTCAAGCAGGCCTTGGCCGCCCGCCGACTCCGCGACTCCGGTCGTGTGCTGTGCCGCCCCACCTGTGGGGCAGTTCGACAGGCACCGCCGACAACAGTCACCTCCACTGGTTCTGAGCGACGGGCCACCCGCCGGTAGGGCGGGGGCGCCGCCGTATCCGGCAGGCGCGCTCAGGTACGGCGGCCCTCGTCCCGGGCGGGGATCTCCTGACGCTGTTCGAGGGCGTCCGCCGGGTTGGCGTCGGCCGGCAGCGACGTCACCTCCTCCAGAGCGCCGTCCGGCAGCGCGCCCTGCTCGGCCAGGTCGGCCTCGGACGCCTCCGGGTCCACGTCGCCGGAGGCCCGGTCCGGCGGTCCCACGTCGAACGCGTCCTGCCGCTGCTCGGCGGCGTCGGCCTCCGGAGGAGGGAACTGATAGCCCTGTTCGTCCCGGTATGTGCTCATCGAAGCCTCCTACCCGGCGGAAGTCGACATGACGCCGGGCCGCTGCCTACCCGCCGCCGTCGCACTCACGCCTGGCGCACCACCCGCGCGGCGACGGCCTCGACCGTCTCGGGATGCCTCGCCAGCAGCCCGGCCACCCCGCAGTGCTCGGCGGGAGCATCGTCGACCGGCAGCCACCCACCGTCGTACCCGAGCAGACCGGAGATCGCGTCGACCACCTCGGGATGCGCGGCGAGGAGGACGCCGACCCGCCGCCGTGGCGCGGCGGCGGCGCGCTCGTCGCTCGCCCGCGCGTCCGCCCGCCCGGAAGGCGGGGAAGCCACCCACGGCGGCACCCAGGAATCCAGCTCCGGCAGCGCCTCCGGGAAGGTGCGTCCAGCCTCACGGATCAGGAGCGGAACCAGCTCCGGGCCCTGCTCCCGCAGTGTCGTGATCAAGGTCGGCAACCAGGGCAGCAGCACCGGATCGGGCAGTCGGGCGAAGGCCGTGGAGATCGTCTCGACGACGAACGGCGCGAGACCCGGCACCGGTTCCAGCGCGTGCACGAATCCGGCCAGATACTGCGGGAAGGCCGGCACCACCAGCGGGTTGGCCAGCAGCTCGGCACACCGGGCCCGCAGATCGGCCACCGGCAGCAGGCCGAGCTGGTGTCGGCCCGCCCAGAGCAGGGCGACCTTCGCCGGCGCCCTCGGGTGCGACTGCGCGACCGCCAGTTCCAGCTGCGATCGGTCGCAGCCCAACGACAGCGCCAGACCCTCCATGGAGAACAGGAAGCCGAGCATCGCGCCGACCTGCCGCACGTTGGTCTCGTCGCTGGTGATCGCGGTGGGCAGCAGGGTGCAGTAGTGCGCGTACCCGGTCGTCACGAACGCCTCGCACCAGGCCGGCAGGGTCGGCGCGGTGGCCCGGTGATGCGCCAGCAACCGTCGGATGCGGCGCAACACGTCGGGAGCGTCGTCGACGGTGCGCGCGGTGGCGAGCAGATCCACCGCCCGCGCCCCCAGCTCGTCGACCAGGCGCGGGCTGTCGAGCAGCCGGATCGCGTCCTCGACCGCGGCCAGGGCACCGGCGGCGGTGGCGTCAGGGCCACGCACCGCCCGGCGCAGTCGTTGCTCCAGGACCTGCTCGACGGTCACACCCTCGTAGCCCAGCTCGATCAACGCCCGCTGATGGTGACCGAGCGCCAGGTCCCAGCTCTCCTGGACCGAGCGCTTGCCGAGCCGCCGCTCACCCATGATCGGGCGGACCGCGGCCGGTGGCAGCAGATGACGCAGGATCCACAGCAGGTCCGAGCAGCGGGCCAACGCCGGCTCGGCGTTCAGGTCCAGCAGCGCCCGCTGGACGGATCGCTTCTCCAGGGCCAGGCCGAGCGGTTCCAGCCGATCGAACACGTCGCGGGCCAGCGGCGGCAGAGCGTCGTAGCCGACCTGACCGATCCGGTCGCCGCCCAACAGGATCTCGCAGAGCCGCCGGACGTCCCGCCGGCCGGGCACCACGTCCTTCTCGATGCAGGTGACCGCGGCGTCGGCGAAGTCGTACGGGGTGGGCCGGGCCCGGTTGCGCAGACCGGCCAGCAGGACCGACGTCTCGAAGACCGCGATCGCGTCGGCGGTGCTCGCCAGGTATCCGTTGCGGCGGGCCAACCGGACGATGTCGACACACCAACCGCGCAACTCCGCCTCGTCCAGGCCGTCCAGGCGCGGTGGCGCGGCGAGGAAGCCGGTGAGTCGGTCATCGACCGGCCCGGCGGGGGAGGGGACCGTCGTGGCCCGGCCGCGCCGCCCCCGGACGGTCGAGGTGCGTTGGCCGCCGAGCTGGTACGGCGACAGCCCGTGGCGGCGTACCTCCTTGGCCCAGGTCGCCGAGGCGATCGACACCGAGCCGGACGCCAGCCCGAACTGTGCCTCGATCGCCGAGTGGCTGGACGGGATCAGCCCGTACCGCCAGCGGGTGTCGGTGCGCGGGGTGATCTCGAAGTCGTCCGCGATGGAGCCCAGCCCGAACTGCTCGACCCGGCTGGCGGCGTGGAACGCGCCGCAGACGTAGAGGCAGTCAGCCGGATCGACGCCGGAGGTGGCCAGGTGCTGACGCATCCGCGTCCACATGTACCGCTCGCGGTCCTCGTCGCGATCGAGCCGATCCGCGTCGGCCGGGCGCAGCCGCCGGAACAGGCTGCCGATCAGCACCATCACCTGCCGGTACGTGTCGTGGTCGGCGTCGGCCAGCGGACGTTCCACGTACTGGTCCCACCATTCCGACCAGTGCCGCACCTTGCCGTGGTGCAGCAGGTACGCCTCCAGCTCCGTGAACCGGGGTCGCAGGTCGCCGATCTCCACCCCGACCGCGTCGCCGTGCAGTCCGGACTCCTCCCCGACCGCGCCGCTCGCGCCGGTCGGCTGGTCGCGCGGCGACCACTGGAAGACGTGGTCGGTGGAGCGGTCCACCAGCACCAGCTCGACGCCCGGGGTCTCCAGCGCGTACGCGATGGCCTGGTATTCCGCCGACGCCTCGGTGATCGGTGCGACGACGCTGAGCGGCCCCCAGTCGGCCGGGAAGCCGGACAGCTCCGACGCGAACGCCTGCACCGCCACCGGCAGGCGGCAGTTGCGCAGCTCGCCGAGCAGCGGCTGGAGATCCTCGCACAGCTCCAGGTAGATCACCCGGGGCTGTTTGGCGCGCAGCCGGCGCACCATGGCCAGCGCGGAGGCCGGCGAGTGGTGGCAGACCGGGAAGATCTCCAGCCGCTCGCCGAGCGCCCGGTCGACATCGTCGACCATGCCGGCGAGGATCGCGCCGAGCGCGTCGGGGGAGCCCGCGAACGCGGTCGCCGCATCGGTGAGCTGCTCGCGGAGCGCGCCGAACGTGCCGGCGACTGTCGATGCGGTCACGAGAGGGACGCGATCGCCTGACGACCGCCGTCCAGGAAGCCCGCCCAGCCGTCGTCGTCCTTGCGGGCCCGTGGCTCCACGACGCCGTGCAGGTACTTGTTGAGGATTGCCAGGTCTTCCGGGCTGCGGCGGGCCAGCGACCCGACCAGCGACCCGGCGAGCGTCGCCGCGCGCAGCGTACGGTCGCCGAAGAACTGGCTGTGCAGGATCGCGTCCTCCAGCACGCCGATCTGCTCGGCGGTCGACAGCGCCGACTCCAGCTTCTCCTCGTCGCTCGTGGCCGCCGCAGCACCGGCGCGCAGGTCGGCGAAGCTCTGCAACAGGATGTCCAGCAGGGTGGGCGGCACGTCCAGCTCGATGCGGTGCCGGCGCAGCAACTCCTCGGTGCGGAACCGCACGATCTCGGCCTCGCTGCGTTTGTTGGTCACCACCGGAATCCGGACGAAGTTGAACCGCCGCTTGAGCGCCGAGGAGAGGTCGTTGACGCCCCGGTCACGGCTGTTCGCGGTAGCGATGATCGAGAAACCGGGTTGGGCGAAGACGATGTTGTCCTGGTCCAGCTCGGGGATGGCGACGTACTTCTCGGACAGGATCGAGATCAGCGCGTCCTGCACGTCGCTGGTCGAGCGGGTCAACTCCTCGAAGCGACCGACCACGCCACGCTCCATCGCCGTCATGATCGGCGACGGGATCATCGACTCCCGGGACTGGCCCTTGGCGATCACCATGGACACGTTCCACGAGTACTTGATGTGGTCCTCCGTCGTGCCGGCGGTGCCCTGTACGACCAGGGTCGAGTTGCGGCAGATGGCCGCGGCCAGCAGCTCGGCCAGCCAGCTCTTGCCGGTGCCGGGGTCACCGATCAGCAGCAGGCCCCGGTCCGAGGCGAGGGTCACGATGGCGCGTTCGACGAAACTGCGGTCGCCGAACCACTTCTGCGGGATCTCCCGCGACAGGCCGTCGGCCCGCTCCGACCCGAGGACGAACAGCCGGACCATGCGCGGGCTCAGGCGCCACGAGAACGGCTTCGGACCGGTGTCGACCGACTCGAGGAAATCCAGCTCGTCGGCGTACGTGACCTCGGCGGGGGCGCGCAACATCTCGGACATGAGGGACTGCTCTCCTAGGTGAGGAAGTTCTTCAGCTCGACGACGAGCTTGCGGATGTGGCCGGAGACGACCGGGGTGCCCTGGTCCTTCAAGCGTTGCCGGAACCAGGGGTTGACGCTCTGCTGGCCCGAGCTGCTGACCGAGCCCACCGGAATAACCTTGGCGCCGGAGCGGTGGACGGCCTGCAGGCCGTCGAAGACCGCGTGGTGGTTGACCTCGTAGAAGTCGGAGATCCACACCAGCACCGTGTTCTTCGGCTCGGCGATCTTCGGCCGGGCCAGCGTCAGCGCCGCCGTGCCGTCGGTGCCGCCACCGAGCTGGGTACGCAGCAACACCTCGAACGGGTCGTGCACCCACGGGGTGAGGTCCAGTGCCCGGGTGTCGTACGCGATCAGGTGCACGTCCACCTTCGGCAGGCCGGCGAAGATCGAGGCGAGGATCGTGCAGTTGACCATCGCGTCGACCATCGAGCCGGACTGGTCGACCACGACGATGAGCCGGGACGGTGTGGTGCGCCGTGCGGTGTGCCGGTAGTAGAGCCGGTCGACGTAGAGCCGCTCGTCGTCCGGACTCCAGTTGGTCAGGTTCTGCCAGATGGTCCGGTCGAGATCCAGGTTGCGGAACACCCGCTTGGGCGGCACCGACCTGTCGAGCGCGCCGACACTCGTCTGTTGCACCTGCGTCCGGAGCACCTCGGCGACCTCGTCGACGAAGCGCCGGATCAACGCCTTGGCGTTGGCCAGCGCCAGCCCGGACAGGTTGGCCTTGTCCCGTAGCAACTGCTCGATCAGCGACATGCTCGGCGTCAGCTGGCTGGCCAGCGCGGGGTCGGCAAGCACCTCCCGCAGGTGCATCCGCCGGACCAGGTCACCCTCCAGTCCAGCGAGGGTGCCGCCCAGCCCGCCGCTCTGGCGGCGCAGCTCGCCGGGCTCGCAGCCGAGTGCCTGCTCGAACCAGCCGGCGTCGGACTGCCACCGGGCCAGCTGGTTGGCGCTGACCGGGCCGGAGCCGGTGGCGAACACGTTCAGCAGCACCTTCGACACCAGCGCGGCGCGGCGTACCTCGGCCAGGCCGGGCCGATAGTCCGGAGCCTCGCCCGGCGGGTCATCGGCCGGAGTGGCGTCGTCGGATTCGGCGTCGCGAGGCCCGGAACCCCTCTGTTCAGCGCCGTCCGGCCCGTCTTCGCGCGGCCCGTCGTCTCGTGGCTCGGCGTCGGTGGGGGTGAGCAGGCCGCGCAGCTCGGCCGCGAGGGTCGGGAAGCGCTGCACGATGGTGTCCACCGAGACGGCCGGGTCCAGCAGCGCGGCGGGCAGCCCGAGGTCGTCGACCACGGCCACGCTCGCCGACTCCAGGCTGGGCTGCTCGTCGTGGTCGAAGAGGCGGGACAACAGCCGCCAGTAGAGGACCTGACGGCGGTTGGCGTCGGCGAACCCGCCGGTGGGGATCGGCGTGGTCATCGGCGCAGCAACCGTCCCGCGCGTTCGCGCAGCACGGCCACGGCGTCGCCCGCCCGCGCCTCCTCCTTGGCGATCTTCGGATCGGTGACGCCGCACGCCCAGTCGCCGTTGTGCGCCTGCACCGTCCGCCGCTTCACCGTGCCCAGCACGGCCAACGGCTGGAGCTGCCACCGGCCGTCGTCCCAGCGCAGGAGCCCCAGGCAGGCGGACGCGGTGGCGACCAGGTCGACGGTCAGCGGACCGGAGGCCGGCAACCTGTCGACGGCCAGCGGTATCCGTTCGCCGTCCACCTCGACGGCGAGGGCGCCGGCCTCGCCCCGGATCACGGGTCCCTCCACGAGGACGGGCTCGGCGATGCCCGCCGGGTGCCGGTCCAGAGGGTCGGTCGCGGCCGTGGTCGCGGCGGGCAACAGGACCCGGGCGGTGGCGAACGGGTCGGCGGGCTCGTCGAGCCGGACCCGGTCGTCGACCCAGCCCAGGTCGCCGCCGCGCAGCGGCAGGTCGGTCACGGTCAACGCCCGCTTGTCGGCCAGCGCGGTGAGCAGCGCCGGATGGTGCGACAGCAGCCGCCAGATCGCCGGACCGACGATGGTGTCGACCTTCGCCGCGGTGACCGCTGTGCGGACCAGCCGCGCCGGGCCGCCGTCCGCCGGCTCCAGGATGGCGTGCAGTTGGACCTGCACCGCGGTGTCGTGACTGTGCACGTCCACACCGAGCGGCAACAGTCGCCCGGAGACCGAGGGCGTCGCATCGGGCGGTGGCGTGCCCTCGGCGAGCAGGACGCCGCGAGCCCAGAGATCGGCCCACCGACGTGCCGGCACCTGCGCCATGGTGGCGACCGGGACGCAGGCCCGCAGCTCGGCGGCGAGCCCGTCGAGCAGCACCGCGAGGCGTCGTAGCTCCGGCACGAGGAGGCTGGTCTCGACCACCCCGGCGGCGACGGAGAGCAGCTCGTGGTCGACGCCCCGCCAGCCGGTGAGCGCCACCTCGTGCCACCACGCCCGCGCGCCGGCGAGCGCCGCCGGCGCCTCGGCAGGCACGCTGGTCGGTGTCGTCCACGGCGACCGCGTGCGGCCGAGTGTCTCGTCGAGCTGACCGAGCAGGGCATCGTGTGCCGCGCCGAGCAGCGCCGAGCGCGCTCCGGCGAGCGCGGCGAGGTGCTGCGGGGCGACCGACCCGGCGATGACCGCGTCGACCGCGACGGCCACCGGGCCGCCCAGTGGCGTGCCGGTGAACGCGTCGGCGAACGCGGTCAGGGCGGAGGCGCCCCGCTCGCCGACCCGGCCGAAGCCGTCGACGAGGGCGTCGTCGAAGCCGGCCACCACGTCGAGCGCGTCGGTCAACCCGGCCGGGGCCGCACGCAGGGGCGCGACCTGGGCGCCGCGCATCAGCGGCCGACCCGGGTCGCCGGGAACCAGTGCAGCTCCGGCTGCGGGGCCGTGCTGACGGGAACCTCCAGGTAGGCGAGGTGCCGCAGGAAGCGGCTGAACACCACCGCCGCCGACGCCGGCTCGGGCTGACCGTCCAGCCGGGCCAGCAGCTCCGCGCCGCTGGCCACCCCGTCGCCGAGGTCGACCCGCAGGTAGCGTGCGACCCGGTCGGCCCCGTACTGGACAAGCGCCTCGTCCGCGAGGGCGTGCAGATGCTTGCACGCGGTGGCGCGCAAGCCACCGCACGGTCGGTTGTTGTTGGTGCTGCACTGGTAGGCGTGCGTGTCGGCCGTCATCGAGGAGACGTAGACCCGCTCGACGTCCGACCCGCTGGAGACGACGCCCTGCAGGCGTCCGTCGGCCAGCTCGACGAAGGGCACCTTCGCCAGCTTGCGGGGGCGGGCCGGCGGCAGCACCGCCACCACGCTGCGCCGCCGCCAGTCGGCTTCGTCGGCGTTCGTCACGTCACGGCCTCCCACATCGAGAAGAATCCAGGGTGGTGCGCGCGCGGCCGGCGTCGGCGGCGCTGCGACGACACGATCATGGACCACGGGTACGACAGATCCGGTCGCGACGGCGGATGCGGCGATCGCGCGGCCCGGAGCGTGGATGTCGTCGGGTCCGCGCGGTTGGTCGCCGCCGCCGGCCCCGATCGGCCAGGATGGGCGGGACGGCCGGGCCACGGGCCGCGACGAGGAGGCGGACGATGCGGGTACGCGGCTGGGTGACCCGGGGGCGGCGCGTCCGCGCGGCAGCGACACTGGGGGCTCTCCTGGTCGGGGCGGCGCCGTTGGCCGTGGCGTCCGTGCCAGGGGTGGCCGGTGCGTCGGCGGCCAGGGCGGGTGCGGCGGTGTGCGAGATCCGCGACGACCGGCTCAACGAGATCTCCGGGATGGTCGCCACCGACGACGGGTACGTCGTGGTCAACGACGGCGCCGACGACGCGTCCCGGCGGCGGATCTTCTTCCTCGACGAGCGCTGTGCGGTG
Source organism: Micromonospora sp. NPDC049102 (assembly GCF_043197485.1). Classification (NCBI taxonomy): domain Bacteria; kingdom Bacillati; phylum Actinomycetota; class Actinomycetes; order Micromonosporales; family Micromonosporaceae; genus Micromonospora; species Micromonospora sp. NPDC049102. The sequence continues at coordinate 19,915 of NZ_JBICTE010000016.1, forward strand.
GCGCGGACCGTCAGCTACCCCACCCGGCCCCGCGACACGGAGGACCTGGCCGTCGGCCGGGACGGCACCATCTGGGTGGCCGACATCGGTGACAACGACCGCAACCGCGAGACGATCGCGCTGTGGCGGCTCGCGCCGGGCGCGGACCGGCCGGTGTTGCACCGGATGACGTACCCGGACAATCCGCACGACGCCGAGGCGTTGCTCGTGGACGCGACCGGGCGGCCGCTGATCATCACCAAGGGCGGCAGCGCCACCGTCGTCCTGTACGCGCCGACCACCGCTCTGAAGTCCGGGGCCACCACACCGCTGGCCTCCGTGGGCAAGGTCGTCCTGCCCTCCACCACCACCAGCAACCCGTTCTCGTTCCTCGGGCGGGGCGTCGTGACCGGCGCGGCGAACGCCCCGGACGGCCACCGGGTGGTGCTGCGCAGCTACGCCGACGCGTTCGAGTACGACGTGGCCGGCGACGACATCGTCGGCGCGCTGACCGGCGGTACCCCACGGATCACGCCGCTGCCGGACGAGCCGCAGGGCGAGTCGATCACCTACAGCCGCGACGGCCGCTCGCTGCTCACCGTCTCCGAGGCCGCCGACCAACCGGCCGGCACCCGGCCGACGATCCTGCGGTATCCCGCGACGGTGGCCCCCGCCGCTCATCCCGCGGAGTCCACCACGGCTGCCCCGACGTCCCCCGCCGCAGCCCGCCCGGCGGCGCAGGCGGCCGGCATCGGTGGCGGGCGGATGGTGTCCCTGGCGGCCGGTGCGGGGACGCTGCTGGCGCTCGTCGCCGTGGCCGGACTGCTCTGGCGGCGGCACACCGACCGACGCTGACCCACGACGACGCCAGGCGGACCGACGCGGTACGGCAGGATGGGTGGATGTCCGTGCTGTCCGCGCTGCGCCACCCGATCGTCGTCGCACCGATGGCAGGTGGTCCGTCCACGCCGGCTCTCGTCTCGGCCGTCTCCACCGCCGGCGGACTCGGCTTCCTGGCCGCCGGCATGATCGACGCCGGCCGGCTGGTCGTCGACATCGCCGAGGTGCGCACCCGAACCGACCGGCCGTTCGGGGTCAACGTCTTCCTTCCCGGCGACGGCCGGGTCGACGAGGCCGCCATCTCGGCGTACGCGCGACGGCTCGCCCCGCAGGCCGACCAGGCCGGTGTGACACTCGGCGAGCCGGTGGGCGGCGACGACGCGTACCCGGAGAAGATGGCCGCGCTTCTCGCGGGCCCGGTCCCGGTGGTGTCCTTCGCGTTCGGACTGCCGGACCGCGCCGCCGTGGCGGCGCTGCGGGAGCGGGGCACCGAGGTGTGGGCCACCGTCACCCGCCCGGGCGCGGCCACCGCCGCCGCCGAACTGGGCGTCGACGCCGTGATCGTGCAGGGCACCGAGGCCGGCGGGCACCGCGGTGGCGTGCCGGACGACGACGACTACGCGCTGCTGCCGCTGCTCCGGCTGGCTGCCGCCGGCTGCGACCGGCCGTTGGTGGCCGCCGGTGGGATCGCCGACGGTCCCGCTCTGGCGGCGGCGTTAACCGCCGGGGCGGTGGCGGCGCAGCTCGGTACGGCGTTCCTGCGCTGCCCGGAGGCGGGCACGTCGCCGCTGCACCGCTCGGCGGTGGCCAGCGCCGAGCCGACCGGGCTGACCCGGGCGTACACCGGCAAGCGGGCCCGTGGCGTGGTCAACGAGTTCCTGCGGACGCACGACGCGCAGGCGCCGGTCGGCTACCCGCAGGTGCTGCACCTGACCCGTCCGCTGCTCGCCGCCGCCCGACGCGACGGCGATGCCTCGGTGGCCAATCTGTGGGCCGGGCAGGCGCACCCACTCGCCCGGGACGTGCCGGCGGCCGAGTTGGTCGCCGAACTCAGCAGCGCTGCCCGGGAGGCACTGGCGGCGGCCGTCGAGCGGGCGACCCGCTGGGGCTGAGCGGACCGCCGGCCCGCAAGCCTCCTGGCCACCCGTTAGAGTCTCGCCGTGATCGAGATCGGCGCGCACGTCGACCTGTCCCACCCGTCCGACCGGGTCTGGCTCGCACTGACGGATCGGGAGTTGCTCGGCCGCTGGTTCGCCGAGGCGGACATGGTGGAGGGAGTACCGGACCGGCTGCTGCTGCACACGGCCGATCTGCCCGGCTTCGACGCCGACGTCGAGGTCGAGGTGACCGAGCGGCGGGTGCCGGAGCTGCTGGCTCTGCGTTGCGACGAAGCCGGTCGGCTCACCGAGCTGACCTGCGCCGTCACCTCCAGCAAGCAGGGCAGTCGGCTGGTCGTGCGGGAGGTGCCGACGCACGGGACCTGGTCGGACGAGCAGCACGACGCCCGCGAGCAGCAGCTGCGGCAGGCGCTGACCGTACGCCTACCGGCCATTCTGGACTGGCTCGCGTTCCAGCAGGTCGACCTGCGACGGGGCGAGGCCGGCATGACCACCGAACTGCCGGTGATCAGCACGCCCGGCCCGGCTCGGCGTCGTCGGCGTGCGGTCGTCGTCGGGCTCGTCGGAGTCGTGCTGGCGGCGGGGACGGTGGCGTGGCTGACGCTGCCCGGTGAGCCCGACCACGTGGCCGCGCCGAGCCCGTCGGCGACACCGACGCCGCTGCCGAGCGTCGTGGAGGCGGCGGCGACGACCGCGCAACCCAAGGTCACGCCCTCGGCGCGCCCTCCGTCGCGCACCGTCGCCCCGACGAGCGCCCGTCCGACGCGTACCCCGTCGGCGAAGCCCACTCCCTCGGCCACGCCGACCGGGCTGCCGCCGCCACCGCCGCTGGCCGCGCGCTACGACACCTCCTCCAGCCGGCTGTTCGGCTACACCGGTGAGGTGGTGGTGGACAACCCGGGGCCCGCGCCCGTCGAGCAGTGGGTCGTGGTCGTGACCCTCGCCGAGGGCAGCAGCGTCGGCGACGTCGACGGGGCGGACTGGTCCAGGGACGGGCAGGCGGTCACCTTCACCGGCGCGGCCCTGCCGGCCGGCGGGTCGCTGGTGATCCGTTTCGACGTCCGCGACAGCCGACCGAAGGCCCGGGAGCCCGAGAGCTGCACGGTGGGTGGCAACCCCTGCGCGGGGTTCTGACTAGGCTCCTGAGCATGGCACTGCTGCACCGGGCGACGCTGCACCCCACCAAGCTCGACCTGCTGACGACCTGGCTGCCCGGCCGACCCTGGTACCAGGGGCCGACCGGCGTCGAGATGGTGAGTCGGGGGGCGTACCGCTTCGACGACCCGGCCGGCGAGGTCGGCATCGAGACGATCCTGGTCGCCGCCGGAGACGGGCCGGTCCACCAGGTGCCGCTCACCTACCGCGCCGCGCCGCTCCAGGACGCCGACGAGTGGCTGGTCGGGACGATGGAGCACTCGGCGCTGACCCACGCCGTCCTGAGCGGCGCCGGTCAGGCCGAGCAGTACTTCGAGGTCGACGGCCGGCGTGAGGTGCGACCGCCGACGATGACGATCGACGTCGACGGCGGCGGGGACGTCCCCGAGGTCGGCGTCGTCCGGCGGGTCGTCGACGAGGACGACACGGTGATCGTCACCGACGCGGTGGAGCTGGTCGTCGTCCGCCGGCCGGTCGCCGGGGCGGTCGGTGCCCGGGGGGCCACCCTGAGCGGCACCTGGGATGGCCAGTCGACCGCCGTGCCGCTGGCGTACGTCCGCACGCGCTAGACGACGGTGGGCGGCCCGGTCGACCGGGCCGCCCACCGCGTTCACCACTGCGAAGGAGGCGGCGGCGGTGACACCGGCGGTCGGTCGTCGCAGGTGATCGTGTTGGGCAGGAGCCACGGCGCGAGCCAGCCGCCGTCGTTGCCACCGAGGTCGGTGAGGGTGAACTCCGAGCCGGCCGGGGTGAAGTGGAACGATCCGCAGTTGTTGACGCCGACCGCGCCCACGTTGCGGGCGTCCACGTTGGCGAACGAGGCCGAGCCGGCCGTGCGGGCGCTGACCACCGAGGTGCCCGTGCCGTCGACCCGGACGTCGCGGAAGCGCACGTCGGGGATCGAGTAGAGGTCCTTCACCGGCCAGTCGCTGACCAGCATGATCGCGTTGTAGGTGCTGTCCAGGTAGGCGTCGCCGGTCACCTCGACGGCCGCGTCGATGCTGCGGTCCAGCGCGAACAACCAGATCGCGCCGAGCCCGATGTTCCAGTTCAGGTCGTACGTACCGGCGCGGGCCGTGGTGTTACCGGTGAACCGCAGGTACCCGGCGAACGGCTCCGCGCCGAAGCGGGCGCCGGCGTGCAGACCGCTGCCCTCCCGGACGGGGTCGGCGACGAGGTTGTGCGAGACGGTCGTGTCGGTGCCGCCGTAGATGGCGATTCCGTTGGCGAGCGTCGGCGACTGCACGGTGTTGTGGTCGAACGTGTTGCGGGCGTTGGCGGTCTTCTCGGCCCACATCGCGAGGCCGTCGTCGCCGGTGTTGCGGACGAAGGTGTGCGCGACCACCGAGTCGGTCACCCCGGTGTGGAAGTTGAGCGCGTCGGCGATCTGGTCGACGACGATCGTGTTGGTGACCCGGACGTTGCGCATCGGGCCGTCGAACCACAGGCCCGCCTTCGTGTGCCGCAGGTGCAGTCCGTCGATCGTGGAGTCGCTCATCGCACCACCGATCGCGTTGACCTGGTCGGTGTCGATGCGTTCGCGCACGTCGCCCTCGATGCCGAAGCCGGACAGGTGCACGTTGCGGCTGCCACCGTCGGCGGCGTCGCGACCGTAGAACCCGACGCCGGTGTGCACCGAGCCGTCCGGCGCGGGGGTCGACAGGGCGACCTCGCGCCCCTTGAAGGTCGTGTACCAGTTGCCGGCGCCCTCGATGGTCACGTCGTCGACGATGATGTGCCGGTCTACCTGGTACGTGCCCGGCGGAACGTAGACCTTCAGGTGCGCCCGCCGGGCGAAGGCGATCGCCTTGTCCAGGGCGTCGGCGGAATCCCGCCGGCCGGTCGGGTCGGCGCCGAACGCCAGCACGTTCGCCGCGAGAAGCCGTACGCGCGGCGGTGCGACCAGTTCGGAGTCGAGCAGGTCGATGACCGTCCACGCGGCGGCGCTGCCGGCCGGCGCGGTGAGCCTGACCTTGTCGCCGGCCCGGTAGGTACGCCCGAGCAGCAGCCGCTGCTCGTCGTAGAAGTGGGTGGGCCGGAAGGGCTTGGTGATGCTCGGGTACGGGGTGGTGGCCGCCGGCACGCACTGGCACTCGGTGATCCACCAGTCCGGGTGCAGCAGGCCGGCCTGCGGGTCGTTGGTGAACGGGTACTGGTTGTAGAGCCACGAGTACTGCGACGTGAGCGTCATGGTGCGCACGTGCCTGCCGTTGACGGCGACACCCAGCGGCGCGGTGATCCCGTCGCCGGCGGGGGCGTCCGGGATGCTGTACCGCACCGTGATCCCGTTCGCGGCGCTGGGCAGGACGAACTCGACGTACTCGCCGGGGGTCAGGCGGACGGCCCGGCGGCCGGACGCCTCGGCGGGCAGCGTGTAGGCGGACCGGTCCGGGCCGATGACCTCGCCGTTGGTTCGGGCGTTCTCGGCCTCCTGTTCGAGGAAGTCGACGTCGGCGCCACGCCCGGCGACCAGCGCCGGATCGAGCGCCGCACGGGTGACGACCGGCTGCGTGCCGGGTGCGGCGGCCGGGCCGGCGGCGGCCACTGCGGGTCCGGCGACCAGCACGGCGAGGCCGGTCGCGAGCGCGACGGTGGCGGCGACCGGGCGGCGGCCCGGGCGTCCGCGCGCCGGCAGGATGCTGCGAGACATCGGTGACCCTCCTGGGTGGGGGTGGTGGTGGAGGTCCGCCCGGCGTTTCCCCTGGACGCCCGACATTGATCTGCATAATGCAGCACCGAACATCGCACTGCAAGACAACAATCGAAGAATGAAAAGAGGCGACCGATAACCCGCAAGAATTGGACGATTGATGAGTTGAGGTGCGGCGCGTCGCGTGCGTCCCGACCCCGTACGACCGGCGTAGGGTGAGCCGCGTGGAGCACGAAGACCGAATCGCCCTCTTCCTCGACTACGAGAACCTGGCGTTGGGGGCCCGCGACCACCGTGGCGGCGGGGCCTTCGACTTTCGGCCGATCGCCGACGCGCTGGCCGAGCGCGGGCGGGTCGTGGTGCGCCGGGCGTACGCCGACTGGTCGTACTTCGACGAGGACCGCCGGATGCTCACCCGGTCCCACGTGGAACTCATCGAGATCCCGCAGCGGATGGGCGCGTCCCGTAAGAACGCCGCCGACATCAAGATGGCCGTCGACGCGATCGAGTTGGCCTTCGAGCGCGACTACATCTCCACCTTCGTCATCTGCAGCGGCGACAGTGACTTCACTCCGCTCGTGCACAAACTCCGCGAGCTCAACAAGCGGGTCATCGGTGTCGGGGTGGAGGGGTCCACGTCCGCGCTGCTGCCGCCGGCGTGCGACGAGTTCCTGTACTACGACCGGCTGGAGGGCGTGGACATCCCGCCCGTGCGTGCCCGACAGGCTCGCCCGACCCGACAACCCGGCCCCGACCAGCGACCGCCCGAGCCGGAGCAACAGTTCGAGCCGGAGGTGGAGAACCGACCGGTGGGCGAGGAGCCCGGCCGGGACGTCGACGCGCTCGCCGTACAGGTCGCCCAGACGGTTGCCGGGTTGCAGGGCAACGCGAGCGGCGAGGTGACCGCCTCCCGGCTCAAGCGCACCCTGCTGCGCAAGGACCCGACCTTCAGCGAGTCCGACTACGGCTTCCGTACCTTCGGCGAACTGCTGCGCCACCTCGCCGAGCACAACGTGGTCGACCTGGCCGAGGGGCCCGCCAAGGGCGACCCCGAGGTGTCGCTGCCCGAGCACGGCGACCGGGAGGTGGCCTTCGGCCTGCTCCGGGGAGTGGTCGGTGACCTCGGCAGCGCCGGCAACCCGGTGGCGCTCTCCGGCCTGAAGAACCAGCTGCGCCGGGTCCGGCCCGACTTCAGCGAGAAGAAGCTCGGCTACCGCAGCTTCCTGCAGTTCTGCAAGGCCGCCGCCACGAGCGGCGCGGTGGACCTGCGGTGGAGCCCGGAGGCGGACGACTACCTGCTCACCACTCCGGCCTGAGCGCATCGACCGCTGTCGAGCGGAAGTGTCGGGACTGCCCATAGGGTGGACGGCAGGGCTGCCCCGAGGGCGAGGTGAGGGTCGTCATGCCGGGACATGGGGAATGGACACTCGACGGCCGCGACGTCGAGCTGAAGACCATCGAGGATGTCGTGGCGGCGCGGGTGCCCGGCCTGGTGCTGGTGGGCGACGCCGGGGTGGGCAAGACGCGGTTGCTGCGCGAGGCGCTGGCGCGGGCCGGCGAGAGCGGCGTGGAGTGTCACTGGGTCTCGGCCACCGGCGCGGCCCGCTCGATCCCGTTCGGCGCGGTCTCCCACCTCATCCCCGCGCCGAGTCGACCGTACGCCGACCCGATGGGGTTGGTCGTCACCGTGGAGCGCGACTTCGCACGGCGCAGCGCGGGCCGCACGGTCATGATCGGCATCGACGACGCGCACCTGCTCGACGAACCGTCCGCCGGGCTGCTGCACCAGCTCGCCGTGCACGGTCTGGCGGTGGCGGTGGCGACGGTCCGCGCGGGCGAACCGCTGTCCGACGCCCTCACCTCACTGTGGACGGGTGACGGCCGGCTGGAGGTGCGTCCGCTGCCCGCAACCGCCGTGGACCACCTGCTCGACGAGGCCGCGCCGGGTCCGCTGGATGCGCTCAGCCGCCGCCGGCTGCGGCAACTCGCCGACGGCAACCCCCTGCTGCTGCGGGAACTGCTTGCCGACGCGATGGAGACCGGCGGATTGCAGGAGTCACGGGGCGTCTGGCGCTGGCGCGGCACCGACTCCGGCAGCCCACGGCTGGCCGAGCTGGTCAGCGCCCGGCTGCGCGCCCTCGAAACCGGCCGCCCGTCAGGTGTTGGAGGTGGTCGCCTGCGGCGAACCTCTCGCCCTGGCGCTGCTCGAACGATTCGTCGACCCCGCCGCCATCGAGGCCGCCGAGCGCAGCGGCATGGTGGTCGCGGAGCGCTCCGGCACCCGTACCGCCCTGCGTATGGCCCACCCGCTCTACGGCGAGGCGTTGCGCGCCAGCATGCCCGCCAGCCGGTCCCGGACCGTGTTCGGGCAGCTAGGCCGTGTGTCAAGGTCCTCGGTCGAGCAGAGGGGCGGACGGCGGACACCACGATGAGGGTGATGCCTGTGAGTCATCTTGATGACCCACAGGCATCACCCTCAATGGAGCGGGCGGCTCCGATCCGGCCGGACCACGGGCCCGCGAGCGACGGTTCACCAGCGGCCGAAAGGCCGGTCCTCTCGGCCTCCGCAGGCCGGCCAGGGGCTTTGACACACGGCCTAGCCGACGTGCTGGCGCGCATGCCCCTGCGTCGACGTGACGACGCGCTGGTCGCCGGGATGTGGCAACTGCGCTCCGGCAGCGTCCGGCATCCCGGCATCGCGGCATCCCGGCATCGCGGCATCCCGGCATCGCGGCATCCCGGCATCGCGGCATCCCGGCATCCCGGCATCCCGGCATCCCGGCATCCCGGCATCGCGCTGGCCGCCGCCCGGCAGGCGATCGACCGGTTCGACATCGACCTGGCCGAGCGTCTGGCCCGCACGGCGTACGACGCTGGGCAGGGTTGGGGAGGCGCAGTGGTCGCTGGCCCGGGTGTTGCAGTACCAGGCGCGCAGCCAGGAGGCGTTCGACATGCTCCCGCCGGCTCCGCCGCCCTCGCGGGCGCGGCCGACGGTCTGCTGCACGACGACGGGCCGGCCCTGGAGGCGGCGGCGGACGACCTCGTCGCCCGCGGGCACACTCTGCTCGCCGCCGAGGCGGTCGGCGTGGCCGCACGGGCGTACGCCCGCCGGGGTCGACCTCGCCTGGCGGTGGCGCAGCGGGCCGCGACGCTGGCCGAAGCCTGCCGGGGCGTGCGGACGCCCCTACTCGCGGCGACCGCTCCGGGCGTCGAGCAGGCGACGCTGACCCGCCGCGAGCGGGACGTCGCGCTGCTTGCGGTCGCCCTGTCCAGCCGGATTACCGCGTGCCTCCCTACCGTGCGGTAACACACCTACCGGTGCACTCAGTCCCTGGAGGACGGCATGAGCCAACTGGACGCAAGCGGACCACCAGGACCGCGACCCACCAGGTCGTTCCACAATGTTCTCTTCGCCCCGGGATGGCGATGGCGGTGGCCACCCTCACCGCGGTCGTCGCCCCGACCGCCGGGGGCGCCTCGCCCACCCCGGCGAGCGCCGCCCCGGCAGCGGTGTCGTACGACGCGCCGCCCTGCACCCGCGAGTTGGAGGGTACGACCTGGCTGCTCGACCCGTGCGTCAAGCCGGGCGGGAAGCTGCCGGCCGAGGTCGAGGCGCGGCTCGCGCAGATCCGTACCCAGAATCGGGCGGCAGCCGACGACTGCCCGACCCCGACCGATTCGGCCTCGGCCTCGACCTCGGCCTCGACGTCGGCGTCGCCGACCCGGCAGACCCAGTCGCCGGTGACGGCTGAGCCGGTCGCGCAGCGCGCCCCCGGCACGACCGCGACCGCACCCACCACGACTGCCTCGCCCAGCGGTTCACCCACCTCGTCGCCCAGCGACTCGCCCTGCCCCTCGGGCAGCGCGTCGCCCTCGGGGAGCATGTCGCCGTCGGGCAGCTCCTCTCCGTCCACCCTCGTGGACGCCAACAAGGACCGCATCCGCTGCCGCGAGGTGCAGACCGTCGAGGACGACACGGTCCTGACCCTCACCGGGGACTCGATCAGCTCGTCGCACCACCAGTTCGGCTTCGGCGTGGGGCCCGGCTGCCCGATGACCTCGTTCGACGATCGGGGCATTCCCGGCAACAACGGCGTCTACAGCTACGGCCGGCGCTACTTCGACATGGACGGCAGCATCGTCGACTACGACAACTACGCGCGCACCGGGTACGGCACCGGTGACATCATCGCCGGTCGCGCCGGTCCGGACGCCTGCGGCAACGGCTGGGGCCGCGTCGCCAGCCCGCTCGGCCTCGCCACCGCGCGCATCGCCAAGGCCAAGGCGGACGAACACAACGCGTACCACCTCACCACCGGCGGGGTGAACAACACCAACTGGACCACAGTCCTGACCCGGCTCGCCATGTGTCGCGCGCTCGAGTTCTCGGCCGAGACGCTCAACCCGTACGGCGTCTTCCGGTTCGAGTGGGCGGCCGTCGGCGGCAAACAGGGCATCGTCACCAACGGCGGCGGGTGCAACTTCTGGCTCGACCTGCCCGTCGGTGAGGACTACTACATCAACATCGGAGTGCCGCGTTACAACGGCCCCGCGCAGTACGCCGGCATCACCGCCGACGCGACCACGATCGTCAACGCCCTGCTGGGCGCCGGTGCGGACAAGGTGGTGTGGATGCTGTACTACGACATCACCCCGGCGAACATCGACATCGGCCAGTACGGCTGGGCCAAGCTCAAGTCGCTGCTGCCCACCGGGCTGCACTCGTACCTGCCCTCGGCTCCGGTGTCGACCCTGCAACCGCTGATCGACCCACTCTGGGTGGGAAGCGTGCGAACCGTGATCAGCGACCTCAACTGGGCCATCCAGATGGGTGTCCCGTTCGACCCGGCCGTGCGGGTGGCGTTCCCGCCGCCGATCACTCCGAGTGACATTCAGATCACCGCAGAGGGTGGATCGCCGAATCCCAGCCCCTCTGGGCAGGACAAGTTGGCGAGCACCCTGGCTGGCGTACTCAGCGGTATGTGACGGGGGGCTGATCCATCGCTCAGGACGGGGAGGAATCGCCGATGCGGTTCCTCCCCGTCGCCCGCACAGGTGGAAGTGCGCCCGCATTGTGGCTAACAGCCCGTTATATGCTCACCTGCGCCGTACCCCCGGCGCGAAAATTGCTATACGGTCGGCGAATGAAGGTGGAGGAACACTGGTGGAACGGTGACACGACCCCGCGCGGGCGCAGGGACGTGTACATCCGTACTGACGGGCAAGGTTGGGAGGTCCGCGCCCAGATCGGTGGGGCGTCGGGCCGTGAGCGGGTGCAGCAGTGCCCCAGCCGGGCCTCGGCGACCATCCTCGCCGACGCCTGGCGCGGTACGCACCCATCCTGGCGCGAGCTGAAGCAGCGCTGATCCGGCACCGGGTCGGGCCGGCACGCCCCCCGCGCTCCCCGGCCCACCCGGTGCTCGACCCCACCCCTTCACCCGTCCTCTCGGGTCACCGCTTCCGAAACATGACCGAGGCGACCTCTGCCGCGAGCGCCGACGCCCAGTCAAGCTGAGGACAGTCGTCCCGGCCTTTGCACTCCAAGCACCCACCAGATCGCCATGGTGAGTCGAGCGCATCCGTCCAATGGGCGTCGAGTACGCGTTTGGCGGTGAACAGTTCGGTGGCCCTGGACACGGGTTCGTCGATCGGCATGATCGGCACCTTTCGCGATGTCACGATGGGCCCCGCCCAGAGGGCGGCGACCGGATCGCCGATCCCCTGGCCGGGGTGTCGGGGCCAGGCTCCACCGCTTGCCGAACGAAGGAACCGACCACCTTCGTTTGAGCTTAGGGACCTTTAGTACCTAAGGCAATGTTGGTCTTGAAGGGGTGTGATCGGCGTGATCCGATGGATGGTGCCGAACGAAGGAACCTTCACATGCCCATACCAACCAGCGGATACCGCGAGGTGGCCGAGGACCTCGCCGCACGCATCGCGAGTGGGGAGTACGCGCCGGGTGAGCGGCTGCCCACGTACAACGAGCTCTCCGCCCTCTACGACGTCAGCGTGACCACGGTCCAGAGGGCGGTCATCGTCCTGCAGACGCGTGGTCTGGTGGTGGGCCTCCAGGGTCGTGGCCTCTGGGTCGCCGAAGATCTGCCCACCTGATCCGCGCCTCCGTTGTAGTTCTTGATCAATTGATGCTCACCAGTTCGGTGAGGCTTCCTGGAACTGCTGAGCATCAATTGATCAAGCCAGAGGCGCGCGATCAAGCCCAGCGGCCAGGTCCGGTGGGCGCATTCCCTGCGGCAGGCCGGGTAGTCAGGGGCGGTCCGCGCGCGATGGAGGTCGCCCATGTCGCAGGGTCCCGACGAGGACAACCCTCGGCTCGACGAGGAGGTCCGGGAGGCCGAACGCCGGCTCGCCGACCTCGTCGCCCCGTCGGACGACGCGCTGACCGACGACGACGCCCGCGTGCCGGACGATGCCCTCTCCGAGCAGGACGAAGCTCTCTCAGAGCAGAAGGTTGCCCTCTCCGAGCAGGACGAGGCCTCCTCCGAGCAGGAGGAGGCCTCGTCCGAGCAGGAGACGGAGTAAGGCTCAGGCGGTCGGGACCGGCAGCACCACGCCCTCGACCGCCGAGCGGTGCGCCAACTCGATCAGCTCGACCGTGGCGGCCGAGTCGCGCGGGTCCACCGGCATCGGCGTGCCGTCGCGCAGCGCGGCGGCCACCTGGGCGTAGAAGCTCTGGTACGCCCCGGGCACCGTCGGCGTCGGGTGCAGGTCGCCGTCGACGCCGAGCAGGCCGTACCGCTCCGGCGGGACCTCGCCCCAGCCGGGCTGGTCCGGTCGGCCGCCGTCGTGCAGCGCGGCCTCCTGCACGTCCAGCCCGTAGCTCGTGTAGCCGGCCCGGTCGCCCAGCACCCGCAGTCGCGGGCCGAGTTGAGCGGTGATCGCTCCCATCCACAGGTGCGAGCGCACCCCGTTGGCGTGGGTCAACGCCACGAACGCGTCGTCGTCGACCTGGGCGCCCGCGCGGCGGCGGTCGACCTCGGCGTAGACCCGCTCGACGGCGCCGAAGAGCTGCACGGCCTGGTCGACGAGGTGTGCGCCCAGGTCGAACAGGGCGCCGCCGGCCTCCTCGGTCCCGGCGAGTTCCCGCCAGCCCGGCTTGATCGCGGGACGGAACCGCTCGAACCGGGACTCGAAGCGCAGCACCTGTCCCAGCTCGCCCCGCTCCACGAGCCCGCGGACGGTCAGGAAGTCGCCGTCCCAACGGCGGTTCTGGAACACGGTCAGCGGCACACCCCGCCGCTCGGCCTCCTCGATGAGCGCCCGGGAGTCGGCGGCCGTGGGTGCCAGGGGCTTGTCGACGACGACCGGCAGGCCGGCGGCGAGCGCCGCCCGCGCCATCGGCACGTGCTGCCGGTTCGGCGTCGCGACCACGACCAGGTCCAGAGCGTCGGGTGTACGCCACAGCTCGTTGGCGTCGTCGACCAGGCGGGCGTCCGGGAAGTGCTGGCGGGCCTGCTCGCGCCGCTGCGGATCGCGCGTCACGATGGCGTCCAGCCGCAGCCCGGGTGTCGCGGCGATCAGCGGAGCGTGGAAGACCCGACCCGCCAGCCCGTATCCCAGCAGACCGACCCGTAGCGCCTCCGCCATGCCGTACCCCTTTCTCCTGGCCCGCGCCCTGGACCGGCGGCGGTGCCGGTGGTCGAATCTACGCCGGGCCCGACCCGGGACCGGCCCGGGCCCGGCGCTGGTCAGCCCACCGGGTCGGCGCGCAGATAGGTGAGCACGGCGAGCACCCGGCGGTTGGTGTCGTCGCTGGGCGGCAGGTCGAGCTTCAGCAGGATGTTGCCGACGTGCTTGCCGACCGCGGCCTCGGTGACGTGCAGCCGGGCGGCGATGGACGCGTTGGAGCGGCCCTCGGCCAGCAACGCCAGCACCTCCCGTTCCCGGGCGGAGAGCGCGGCGAGCGGGTCGCGGGGTCGGTGCAGCAGTTGCCGCACCACGTCCGGGTCGATGGCCGTGCCGCCGTCGGTGACCCGGCGTAGCGTGTCGACGAACTCGGCCACCTCGGCCACCCGGTCCTTGAGCAGGTAGCCGACCCGCTGGCCGTCGCCACTGTCCAGCAGCGCCGCCGCGTACCCGGTCTGCACGAACTGGCTCAGGACCACCACGGGCAGGTCGGGCCGCTCGGCGCGCAGCGCGACGGCGGCGCGCAGCCCGTCGTTCCGTCCACCGGGTGGCATCCGGATGTCGGTCAGCACCAGATCGGGCCGGTGCGCGCGAGCCGCCTCCAGCAGCTCGGGCGCCGACCCGACGGCCGCGCACACCGTGAAGTCGAAGCGGGTCAGCAGCGCGACCAGCCCCTCGCGCAGCAGCACCTCGTCCTCGGCGAGCACCACCCGGGTCACCGGCGACATGGCAGCTCCACCCGGACCAGGGTAGGCCCGCCGGGAGGGCTGGCCAGCAGCAACCGGCCGTCGGCGGCGGCGACCCGGTCGGCGAGGCCGGTCAGGCCGGTTCCCCGGGCGGGGTCGGCGCCGCCGCGCCCGTCGTCGGACACCTCGACGACGAGGTCACCGCCGGCCCGCATGAGGCGTACCTCGGCGTGGGTCGCACCGGCGTGCCGGGCCACGTTGCCCAAGGCCTCGGACACCACGAAGTACGCGGTGATCTCCACGATCTCCGGCAGGTCACCGTCGAGGTCGGCGTGCACCGTGACCGCGACGGGGGACGCGTCGGCCACCTCGCGTACGGCGTCGGCGAGACCGAGGTCGGTGAGGCTCTGCGGCCGGATGCCGTGCACCAACTGCCGCAACATCACCATGAGCCCGCGCGCCTGGTCGTGCGCCACGGCGAGGGGCCGGGCGGCGGGGGAGTCCTCGGGTACGTCCAGCCGGGCCAGGCCCAGTTGGAGGGTGAGGCTGGTCAGCCGGGGCTGCGCGCCGTCGTGCAGGTCCCGTTCGATGCGACGCCGTTCCGCCTCGTACGCGCCGACCAGCCGGGTCCGGGAGCGGGCGACCTCGCGGAGTGCGGCCGCGTCGACCGGACTGGCCAGCGCCCACCGGGCCACGGCCGCCTGGACGGCGGCGAGCAGCCCCGCCAGGTAGACGAGCACCGGGAGGAGCAGCACACCCACGATCGCGTACGGGACGGCTTCGCCGGTGCTCTCGATCGGGCGCCAGATCACCACCGGATCGGCCTCGCCGACCACCCAGGGGCTGGTGACCATCCCGACGTCGAGCAGCACCAGCACCAGGAGCAGCCAGTACGCGACCGGCACGACACCGCCCAGCCAGAACAGGTACGCCACCTCCCGCCAGGCGGCCGCGCTGCGGTAGCGGGCCACCAGTCCCGGCCACCGCGACGCGGGCAGTGGACGACCGTCCACGAGGCCGAGTCGCCACCGTTCGACGGCGGCGACCGGGACGCTCGCGAGCGGCGCGACGGCCACCATCGTGAGGCTGCCGACCGCCAGGAACAGCATCAGCGGTATCTCCGGCGGCCGACCGTGCTGTCGCAGGGCGTCGGCCGCAGCCAGCAGGGGCGCGCCGATGACGAGCAGCCCGACGGTGAGCACGCCGGCGATCGGCACGGTGGTGACCAGGTAGGCCAGCGTGCGCCAGGGCCAGGCGGAGGTCAGCCAGTCGCGGCGGCGCAGTGTCGCGGCCAGGTGGCGGGGGTGTTCCGAGGTCATGCCGCAGACGCTAATCGGCGGCCACCGGCCGTCCCAGCCGTCCAGATCCCCTCTTCCGGGTATGTCCAGCACTACCGGCGGGGGTGTGCTGAGCCCGGAAACGGGAAGGACGCGCGGGGCGTGACCTGCGGCGGCTGGAGTGACATGGGTGCCAGAACCTTCGTGGTGGTCGGCGGTACCAGCGGGCTGGGCCTCGCGGTGGCCCGGCTGCTGCTCGACGAGCACCGCGTCGTGGTGTTCGGCAACGTGCCGGCCGAGGTCGCGGCGACGACCGACGAGCTGGGCTGCGACGGAGCGGTCTGCGACGTCTCCTCCTACGAGCAGGTCCGGGACGCGTTCGCCGAGGTGGTGGGGCGCTACGGCACCGTCGACGGGGTCGCGGCCTGCGCGTCGATGTGGGCGGGCGGTGACCTCGGCGACCTGACCGTGGAGCACATCCGGCGGGCCGTCGAGATCAACGTCCTGGGGACGACGTACCTGCTGCGGGAGGCGCTGGAGCATCTGCGGCGGCAGGGCTACGGGAACGTGGTGTACATCGGCGCGCTGGCTCTCGCGGCTCCCCGTCCCGGCATCCCGGTCTACCGGGCGACCAAGAGCTACGGCAGCAGCCTCGTCGAGTCACTCGCCGAGGCCCAGCACAGCAACCGGGTCAAGGTGATGCAGTTGCACCCGGGGCCGATGCCGACCCGCCTGCAGGAACGCGTCGGCGCGGAGTTCCTCGACGAGGTGTACGCCCTGCCCGAGCAGGTCGCCACCGAGGTCGTCCGGCTGCTGCTGCTGCAACCCGACGACCTCTACGTCTCCGGCGAGCGCGTGCTGCGCGCGGACGGGCGGTGGTAACGGCGCGGACCGGTGCGGGGGACCGTCCGGCCTCCGCGTGGGCGCCCCTGCGCGGGGCCGTCTACCGCAACCTCTGGCTGGCCCTGCTCGCCGCCAACATCGGCACCTGGATGCAGACCGTCGGCGCGCAGTGGCTGCTGATCCACCACCCCAACGCCTCCACGCTCGTCGCGCTGGTGCAGACCGCCAGCCTGTTGCCGATCCTGCTGCTGGCGCTGCCCGCCGGGGTGCTGGCCGACAGCTTCGACCGCCGACACCTGTTGATCGCCGTGCAGCTGTTCCTGGTGGCGGTGGCGGTGGCGTTGACCCTGCTCACCCTGACCGACCGGATGCCGCCGGCCCTGCTGCTCACCCTCACCTTCGCGTTCGGGGTCGGGCAGGCGCTCACCCTGCCGGCCTGGTCGGCGGTGATTCCGGAGCTGGTGCCCCAGGAGCAGCTGCGGTCGGCGTCCGCGCTCGGTTCGATAAGCGTGAACGTGGCGCGGGCGGTGGGACCGGCGGTGGCGGGTGTCCTGATCGCCCGGACCGGCGTCGCCCCGGTCTTCGGGATCAACGCGGTGGCGTTCGCCATCTTCGCGGTCGCGCTGTGGCGCTGGCGTCCGGGCACCGCCCGTGCCGTCGAGGTGCCCGAGCGGTTCGCCGCCGCGCTGCGGGCCGGCAGCCGCTACGTACGTCACTCGCCGATCGTGCGCCGGCTGCTGCGCCGCGCGTTGGTCTTCGTGATCCCGGCCAGCGCGCTGTGGGCGCTGCTGCCGCTGGTGGCGGCCCGGCGGCTCGGGCTGGGCTCCGGCGGGTACGGGCTGCTGCTGGCCGCCCTCGGGGTGGGTGCCATCGCGGGCGGTGTGCTTCTGGCCGTGATCCGTACCCGCCTGTCGGCGAACCAGCTCCTGCTGATCGCCGGCGCGCTGTTCACCGTCGCGCTGGCGGTCCTCGGCACCGTGCGGGTGGTACCGCTGGTGCTGCTCGCCCTGCTGCCGGCCGGGATGGCCTGGGTGACGGTGCTGGCCAACGTCAACGCCGAGATGCAGCTCTTCCTGCCGAGCTGGGTACGGGCCCGGGGGTTGGCGGTCTACCAGGTGTGTTTCGCCGGCGGGCAGGCCGTCGGCGCCCTGGCGTGGGGTCTGGTGGCCGACATGGGCGGGCTGGTCCTCGCCTACCTCGCGGCGGCGGCGTTGATGTTCGTCGGGACCGTGACGAGCCGGATCTGGCCGCTGCCGGACCTGCGGTCGGTGAACCGTGAACCGGCGGCCTACTGGCCGCAACTGCACCTGGCGCACGAGCCGGACCCGGGCGTGGGACCGGTGCTGGTGACTGTCGAGTACACCGTCCGGCCGGAGCGCACAGAGCCGTTCCTCGCGGCCATGGACGTCGTGCGCGGCGCCCGGCAGCGGACCGGCGCGATGCGCTGGGGGCTGTTCCGGCCGGCCGAGACGACGGACCGGTTCGTCGAGGTGTACCTGGTGCCGTCGTGGGACGAGCACCTGCGCCAGCACGGGGGCCGGTTGACCGGCGAGGACCGCGAGGCCGAGGAGCGGGCCCGGGAGCTGACCGACGGCGTCCCGCAGGCACGTCATCTCGTGCCGGCCGCCGCCGGGCCGCGGTTGTCCGACGTCCGCGAAGGGCTCTGACCTGGGTACGCCCAACTTGTGGGCGAATTCTGTCCGTCGTATGTGCAGGTTGTCACTCTCGGGGTAGGTGAGGCCTGAAGAGAGGGGAGGGAATCATGGATCTGCTGGCCACGACGACCATTCGTCAACCGGCTGGCGACGTGTACGCCTTCTGGCGTCGCCTGGAGCACCTGCCGACTTTCATGGCTCACCTGGAGGAGGTGCGGGTCACCGGGGAGAAGACGAGTCACTGGACGGCGAGCGCGCCGTTCGACCGCAGCGTCGAGTGGGACGCCGAGATCACCGACGAGGTGCCCGGCGAGCGCATCGGCGGTTCGTGCCCGCCCCCGACGGCGTCAGCACGGAGGTGCACGTGCTGCTGGTGTACGACATCCCCGGCGGCAAGCTCGGCCAGGCCGTGGCCCGGTACTTCGGTGAGGAGGGCCCCGCCGGCACCGGTCGGCTGGCGTACCGCGTACGCCCGCGTTGTTAGGATGGCCGCACCATGGCGACCGAGCGTAAGCCGACCGCGGACCCAGCCCGCAGCCTGGCCATCCTCTGGCGCACCCGGGAACCGACCAGCCGCAGCGCAGGGCAGGGGCTCAGCGTCGACCGGATCGTCCGGGCCGCGATCGACATCGCCGACGCCGAGGGTCTCGACGCGTTGACCATGCGTCGGGTCGGCGAGGCGCTGGGTGTGGGCACGATGTCGGTCTACACCTACGTGCCGGGCAAGGCCGAACTCGTCGACGTCATGATCGACACCGCGTACGGCGAGATGCCGCGCGCCGCCGTCGAGGGCGACTGGCGGGCCCGTCTGGAGCGGATCGCCCGCGACAACCTGGCGCTATACCAGCGACACCGGTGGATGGTGCGGGCCGAGACGACCCGCCCGGTGCTCGGCCCGAACCTGATGGCCAAGTACGACCACGAACTCGGCGCGGTCGCCGACATCGGGCTCACCGACGTCGAGATGGACGCGGTCCTCACCCTCGTGCTCGGGCACGTGAAGAGTTCCGCGCGTGCCGCGTCCGAGGTGGTCGACCTGGAACGGGAGACCGGCATGACCGACGGCCAGTGGTGGCAGTCGCAGGCGCCCTGGTTGGAGACGTTCCTGAACCCCGACAGCTACCCGACCGCGTCCCGGGTCGGCACGGCTGCCGGCCAGCAGCACGGTGCCGCCTACGGCCCGGAGTACGCCTTCGAGTTCGGCCTGCAACGCGTCCTCGACGGCATCTCGGTGGTGGTCGCCGAGCGGGCGGCCGACCGGTAACCCCGACGTCGGGTGTTACCCGTCCGCCTCCGCCGCGCCCACCGGTGGCCTCCGCGTCCAGGAGCAGCGCCCGCGCCAGCGTCTCGAGCACCTGGGCCGACGGATTGCGGTCCCGGCCCTGCTCCAACCGCAGGTAGTAGTCGGCGCTGATGCCGGCGAGCAGGGCCAGCTCCTCGCGTCGCAGACCGGGCACCCGTCGGCGGCCGTGCGCCGGCAGACCGACGTCACCCGGCCCGACCAGCTCGCGCCGGGCACGCAGGTACTCGCCCAGCGGGCCGGCCGTGCTCACCAGCCCATCGTAGGAGGGTCCGCCGCAGCCCAGCCTGGTCCTGCCACTACCAGGAGAACCGGTAACCCGGATATCGCCGACCGGCCGGGTGACGGTGGGTCGGGTAAGCGGCGCCCGCCAGCTACGCCGACCGGGCGGTGCCGGAGTTGGCCGACCGGATCGGCCACCTGACCGAACGGCATGCCGGTGTGCTGCTGTGCGGGCACAGCCACGGCTCGGCGTTGCTGGCCCTCGCGGTGCTGCGGTTGCCACCGCACACGCGTCGTCGGGTCGCGCTGCTCACCTATGGCTCTCCGCTGGACCGCCTCTACGCCCGGCTCTTCCCCGCGCACCTCGACTCGACGGTGCTGCGCCAGGTGGGGGAGCGCGTCGGATGGCGGTGGATCAACCTGTGGCGGGACACCGACCCGGTCGGCGGCTGGGTCTTCGCCGCGCACCGGCCCGGAGATCCCGCGCCGGAGGCCACCGACCCCGCCGGTCGTGTGGACCGACGGCTGCGGGACCCGGAGCATCTGCTGCCGGCACCGGGTGAACGCCGGGCACCACCGCTGCGCGGACACCACCCGGGCGAGTCCGATCCCGAGTTCCGGGCGGCCGTACGGGAACTCGTTGGCCGACTCGGTGGCGCCGGTGCGGTGGAACCACAGTGAACCGGATCCCCGTTCAGCGGTCCTCGTGGAGCCGGTCGGACTCCGCGACCACCGTCCGTACCTTGCGCAGGGTGGCGTCCGGCGCGCGGATGGCGGCCCGCCACCGGTCCAGCGTGCGGGTCAGCACCCGGACGACGAACTGCAACTGGTTGACCTGCTCGCGCAGCGTCCCCAGCTCGGAGCGGGAGTGCAACGCCTCACCCTCCAACTCGGTGATCCTGGTCTGCAGCGGTTGTACCAGGGTGAGGGCGGCCTCGGTGAGGGTGTCGGCGGCGTCGGCCTTGAACTTGCCTCGCTGCACCAGCACGGTGGCGATGGCGGCCAGACCTGTCGAACCGCCGAGGATTCCGAACACACTGAGCGTCACCTGCACCCAGTGCGGTGCCGCCGGTGCGGGGGAGTTGTTCACGGGACACTTCCCTGTAGCTCTTCGTGGCTTGCACATTCACAAGCACGGACCATGCGGCGAAGGTCGACGGCGAGCTGCGCGGCCCGCCAGAGCGACCCGATCGTCACCGCCACGACGAACGACGCGGCGACCAGGGTCTGCTGGCTCCACAGGGCGACCAGGGCCACCGCGTACATGCCGGTGATCGTGCCGAGCACCAGGAGCGACGCGAGTTCCATGCCGAGCCCGGTGGAGAGCCGCCCGGGCCACAGGATGCCCAGCAGCCCGAACGCGCCCACCGTGATCAGACCGATCTCCCAGGCGACCTGGACCGGCGCCGGCATGGACGTCTGCACGGAGGTCGGCCGGACGTCGAGAACCATCATCAGGATGCCGCAGACGGGTGCCGTGGTCAGGACAGCGACCTCGTACGGCTGGTGGCGGGACCGGATACGCAGATACCTCACGGCGACTCCTCTGGTCGTAGACCCCCGTGTCCGCCAGCGGCCGTGGTCGGTGCCCGGTGGAGAGCCACGTGCGCGTCAGTCCGTAGCCGGGGCGGTGGGGAACGGTCGATGGTCGAGAGGGGGACCGACGTGCCGTCGTTGGTCGCCGATATCTGCCTGTGTATCACCGCTGACCGGTTGGCGTCCACCTGGTGTAACGTCGCATTTCCGCAGGTCAGGGCCCTTCGAGGGGGGCGTGGCCGGGCTGCCTGCGGTAGCCCGGCCGCGCCTTGGGCGCTCGTTACTCTCAGTGTCGGATATCCAACTCCCCGTGGCCGCGCAGCGCCCCGACCACCATGGCTGGCGCCTCCTCCGCCATGAAGTGTCCGCAGGTGACCGTCCGGTGCTCCAGGTCCGGGCCCAGGCACGCCACACCGCCGCCGCGTCGTAGCCGAGCGCGGCACACCAGTCCTGCTGCAGCACGGTCACCGGCATCCGTAGCTGGTTGCCGGCCGCCCGGTCGGCCTCATCGTGCGCCACGTCGATCCCCGCGGACGCCCGGTAGTCGGCGACGCTGGAGGGCACCGCGTCGCGGGAGGCACGCAGGTACGCGGCGCGCACGTCGGCGGGCAGCGCCTCCGGGTCGCGGGTTCAGACGTCGAGGAAGTGGCCGAAGAACGCGTCCGCGCTCCCGGCGATCAGCTTCTCGGGCAGGCCGGGCGGCTGTGCCATCAGGTGCAGATGGAAGGCGACAGAGGCGCTGACACCGTGCGGCACGTCCCACATGTCCAGGGTGGGTAGCACGTCGAGCAGGGTCAGTCGGCTGATCGCCGCCGGGTGGTCGAGGCCGGCGCGGAACGCCACCAGGGCGCCCCGGTCGTGCCCGGCCAGGGCGAAGCGGTCATGGCCGAGCGCCCCCGCCAGCGCCACGATGTCGGCCGCCATGGTCCGCTTGGCGTACACGGTGCCGTCGCTGTCCACCGGCTTGTCGCTCTCGCCGTAACCGCGCAGGTCGGGGCAGATGACGGTGTGGTCGGCGGCGAGGTCGGCGGCGACGTGCCGCCACATGAGGTGGGTCTGCGGGAAACCGTGCAACAGCACGATCGGTGGCCCGGAGCCGCCGACGGCGGCGGCGAGCGTCACGCCGTCGGCGACGGTGACGCGCTGGTAGTCGAATCCGTTGATCCTCGGCTGCACGGGTCGGCCTTCCTGGTGAGCGGGTCGGCGCGGGAGATGCCCGTCGCCGTCGTACGTCGTCGAGCCTGCCCGGCGGTGATCAGCGGACGGTCAGCGTCGGATCAGTGCCTGCCGCCTCAGCCGTCCCAGCACTTAGACCGGCGACCTTCGCCATTCGGGTCCGCGAATGTCGCCGGGTAGGCTGAAGCAGTTTCTTGAACAAATCTTGAATCGCCTGGTCAGGGCGGATATGTGCGACAGCGGGGGACGGTGTCGGTGGAGTTCAGGCTGCTCGGCGAGGTCGAGGCGGAGATCGACGGCGAGTGGGTGGACCTGGGCCACGCCCGGCAGCGCAGCGTCCTGGCGGTCCTGCTCCTCGACGCGAACCGCGTCGTGCACGTCGACCAACTCCTCGACCGCGTCTGGGCCGACCATCGCCAACGGCGCGCCGTGAACTCGCTGTACAGCTACCTGTCCCGGCTGCGGTCCTGCCTCGCCGACGCGGACGGCGTGACCATCTCCCGCCGTTCGGGTGGCTACCTGCTCACCGTGGACCCGGCCGCGGTGGATCTGCACCGGTTCCGCGAGCTGGTCACCGGGGCGGGTGCCGTGGACGACGACGAGGAGGCACTGCGCCGCTTCGACGAGGCCCTCGGCCTGTGGCGTGGCGAGCCGTTTCCCCGGCTGGACACTCCATGGCTCAACGAGACGCGGGAGGCTCTCACGCAGGAGAGGCTGGCCGCCGAGCGGGACCGCACGGACGCCGCGCTGCGCCTCGGCCTGCACGCGGCCCTGCTGCCGGATCTGCTGCGGGAGGCGCCGGCCCACCCGCTGGACGAGCGCCTCGCCGGGCAGCTCATGCGCGCCCTCTACCGCTGTGGCCGGCAGGCCGAGGCGCTGGAGCACTACGACCGGCTGCGGCGGGTCCTGGCGGAGGAGACGGGCGTCGACCCCGGCCCCGACCTGCAAGCACTGCACCTGGGCATCCTCAACGGCGACCCCGCGCTGGCCGCGCCGACGACCGCAACGGTCGCGCCCCCTCCGACGCCCCGGCAACTGCCGGCCCCACCTCCGCTGTTCACCGGCCGGGTCCGCGAACGGGCCACACTGTCCGACCTCGTCCTGGGTCAGGCCGAGGACGCCGAGGCCGTCGCCGTCGCGGTGATCGGTGGGACCGGCGGCGTCGGCAAGACCTGGTTGGCCCTGCGCTGGGCGTACGACAATCTGGACCGCTTCCCCGACGGCCAGTTGTACGTCAACCTCCGGGGCTTCGACCCCACCGCCGAGCCGGTACCACCGCCGGTGGCGGTGCGCGGATTCCTCGACGCCCTCGCCGTGCCGCCCAAGGCGATCCCGACCGGCCTGGACGCGCAGGCGGCCCTGTACCGCACCCTGATCGCGGGCCGGCGGATGCTGATCTTGCTGGACAACGCCCACGACACCGAGCAGGTCGCGTCGCTGCTGCCCGGCAGCTCCACCTGTACCGTCCTGGTGACCAGCCGTCGTCGTCTCGGCGGACTCGTGGCACAGGGCGCGCAGGGGCTCACCCTGAACGTGCTGACCGACGACGAGGCGTACCACCTGCTGTCCCGCCGGTTCGGGCCGCGACTCCTCGCGCACGAACCCGACAGCGTCTCCGCGCTGCTGGCCCGGTGCCACGGCCTGCCCCTGGCCCTCAGCATCGTCGCGGCGCGCGCGGCCATGCACCCTGACCTCCCGCTCCGGGCGCTCGTCGACGAGCTGTCCGAGGAGGCGACGCGCCTGGACGCCCTCACCACCGGCGACCTGACCGCCGATCTGCGCGCGGTCTTCGCCGCCTCCACCCGCGCGCTGCAACCCCGGGCGGCCCGGATGTTCCGGCTGCTCGGTCTCGCCCCCAGCACCGAGGTCAGCCTGGGAGCCGCGGCGAGCCTCAACGGCCTGCCCCCGCAGCAGACCCGGCCGTTGCTGCACGAACTGTACGAGGCGCACCTGGTCCACCAGCAGTCGTCGACCCGCTACCGCCTGCACGACCTGGTACGCCTGTACGCGGCCGAGCAGATCGAGAGCGACCTCCCGGACACCCGGCAGGCCGCCCTGCGTCGCATGTTCGACCACTACCTGCACACCGCGCACGCGGCAGCGTGTCTGCTCGACCCGGCACGCGAGCCGATCACGCTCCCGCCGGCGGCGTCCGAGCTCATCCTCGACCCGGTAGCGGACCAGGCGCAGGCGCTGGCCTGGTTCCAGACCGAGCACGCGGTGCTGCTCGGCGTCCTGAACCGGGCGGCGCGGGACGGGCTCGACGCGTACACCTGGCAGTTGGCCTGGACCTTGGAGAGTCACCTCGACGAGCAGGGGCACTGGCGCGACTGGACGACGACACAGCTCACGGCGTTGCGTGCCGCCCGCCGGCTGGGCGAGCGGCGCTGGCAGGCGTGCTCCCACCGCAGTCTCGGGGTGGCCCACACACAGCTCGGGGAGCTCGACGAGGCACATCGGCACTACCAGGCGGCTCTCGCGCTGTTCGAGGAGCTGGGCGATCCGGTCAGCCAGGCGCACACCCACCGTGGTCTCGGCTGGGCACACAACCAGCAGGACCGGTGGTCCGACGCGCTCCGGCACAACGAACTGGCCCTGCAGCTCTACCGCGACGCCGGACACCGGGCCGGGGAGGCGCTGGCCGTCAACAACGTCGGTTGGCTGCACACACAGCTCGGTGACCATCGGGCGGCACTGACGTACTGCGAGCGGGCGGTCGAACTCGACCAGGAGGTCGGCGACCAGCACGCGGAGGCGGGCTCCTGGGACAGCCTGGGCTACGTGTACCACCACCTTGGCCGGTACGCGGAGGCCAACGCCTGCTATCAGCGGGCTCTCAAGCTGGTCCGCAACTTCCGGGACCGGTACAACGAGGCGGAGATCCTCACCCATCTGGGTGCGAGCCACTCCGCCGCCGGCGAGACGGACCTGGCGCGGGACTTCCTGCGGCAGGCGGTGACCATCCTTCGCGAACTCGACCATCCGAACGCCGATACGGTGGCCGGCACGTTGCGCGACCTCGAAGCCTGACCGTCTCCCCACGGGTCGTCGAGCGTCGGTGTCAAGACTCGTTCAAGATGCGCCCAAGCCCGTGCGCCGACGCTTTCTGACGTCCACACCCGTCAGTCAGAAAGTGGGAGAACCGATGAAACTGATCCGGATGGCGCTGGTCGCGGCGGTAGCGCTCGCGGCGTCGGCGCTCGGCGTGGCCAGCCCCGCGTACGCCGCGGGCGACACGCAGCTCGGCATCGACGTCGGCAACATCGCCTGGGAGCAGTACACCTCCACCAACACCGACGTCCAGGCACGGCTGTCCGAAACGTCGACCGAGGACTGCAACTTCTACAGCGGCTTCTGGGCCGACCCGGCGAACGACCGCTACGACGGCACCGCCTCCACGTACGCGAAGTGCGGCAAGACCACCGACGGCTACATGTACCGCGACGGCACCAAGGCCTGGGGACCGGTGGCGTGGCGCAAGCGGCCCTGGTGCGCCGACTTCGCGAAGTTCGCCTTCTACTGGGGCGGCGCGAAGTACACCGGCCTCACCGCGGCGGCGGGCAGCTTCCGCACGTACGGCATCAACAACGGCACCTGGCACGGGCGCGGCAGCGGCTACGTCCCGCGCAAGGGCGACGCGGCGGTCTACGACTGGGACGGCAACGGCACCTACGACCACGTCGCCATCGTCACGTCGTACGTCGACACCAGCACGGACGGCAACCACTACGTGGTCGGCGGCAACCAGTCGGACGGCGTGACCCACCCGCAGCACAACAACTGGGAATCGTCCGTCGTCGGGTACGCCTCACCCGCGGCGAAGTAGGCCGACGCGGACGACGCCGGCTCCGGGCCCCGCGGCTCGGGGCCGGCGTCGTCGCCCGTTCGCCGTCCGTAGATTGGTGCCATGACCAGGCAGCCGAGCCCACCGGTGGCGGTGACGTTCGGCGTGCTCGGACCGGTGACCGCCACCGCCGGGACGGTTCCGGTCCCACTGCGGGGGCACCGGCAGCGACTCGTGCTGGCCCGGTTGTTGATCGCCCGGGGCCGGGTGGTGCCGGTGGAACGCCTCGTCGACGACCTGTGGGAGGTCCCACCGGAGCGGGCGCTGGGCGCGATCCGCACGTTCGTCGGCGACCTGCGCCGGGCGTTGGAGCCCGACCGGCCGTCCCGGCAGCCATCCCGCCTCCTGGTCACCGAACCATCGGGGTACGCGCTGCGGGCCACTCCCGACGCGGTGGATGCCGACCGTTTCGAGGCGGCGGTCGGTGCGGCCGGGCGGCACCTCGCGGCGGACCTGCCCGCGCCGGCCCTCGCGGCGTTGGATGCGGCGCTCGGGCTCTGGCGTGGGTGCTCACCGCCGGCCCGGTCGCCGGGCACCTTGCCGACCTCGCTGCCGCGCTGGGCGACGACGAGGAGGCCGCCCGGCACCGCCGGGCCGCCCGCCTGCTGACCGCGCGCGTCCGCGCCGCCGACGCGACCTGAGCGCTACCGCTCTCGGCCGGCAGGGGACTTGTCCGTTCCTGTGGAAGCGGCCCCCGGTGTGCGGTCAGATGGAACCACCGGCCTCCGTCGTCGGCCGGGATCGAGGGGGTACGCCGTGCAGGGGCTCGTGCTGATCGTGGTGCTGGGCGTCACCGTCCTGATCGGCACCACCCTCGGCGGCCGCTACCGGGTCGCGCCGCCGGTGCTGCTCATCGCATTCGGGGTGCTGCTCGGGCTGGCGCCGCCGCTGTCGGACGTGGTCCTGGAACCGGACCTGGTGCTGCTGATCTTCCTGCCGGCGATCCTCTACCGGGAGAGCCTCACCATCAGCCTGCGGGAGATCCGGGCGAACCTGCCGGTGATCGGGCTGCTCGCCGTGGTGCTCGTGGTCCTCACCATGATCACCGTCTCCCTGACCGCCCAGGCGTTCGGCGTGAACCCCGCCGCCGCCTGGGTGCTCGGCGCGGTCCTCGCGCCGACCGACGCCGCGGCGGTCACCGGCCTGGCCAAGCGGCTGCCCCGCAAGCTCCTCACCACCCTGCACGCCGAGAGCCTGATCAACGACGGAACCGCCCTGGTGGTCTTCGCGGTGACCGTGGGCCTGCTCACCCAGAGCGCGGAGCCGGGGGCGCTGGGCATCGGCGAGGAGTTCGTCGGGGCGAGCCTGGGCGGCCTGGTCGCCGGTCTGCTGGTGGGCATCATCGTGGTGTTGATCCGCAAGCGGCTCGACGACCCACTGCGCGAGGGCGCGTTGAGCGTCCTGACCCCGTTCGGTGCCTTCCTGCTCGCCAGCGCGGTGCATGCCAGTGGTGTGCTGGCGGTCGTGGTCGCCGGCCTGGTCCTCGCGTACGCCGGTCCACGGGTGATCCGCGCCCGGTCGCGGGTACTGGCGTACGCGTTCTGGGACCTGTCCACCTTCCTGATCAACGGTGGGCTGTTCGTGCTGCTCGGCACGCAGATCCCCCGGGCGGTGCGCGGCATCGTCAGCACCTCGCCGCCGCGGGCCGTGCTGATCGTGCTCGCGGTCACGCTCGCCGTGGTGGTCACCCGGCTCGGCTTCGTCTACCTCACGGCGCAGTCGGCGAGGCTACGACGTCGTCGGATGACCGAGCAGGAGGACGGCACGTCGAGTTGGCGGGTCGGCACGGTCGCGGGCTGGTCCGGATTCCGGGGCGCCGTCTCACTCGCCGCCGCGCTGGCCGTCCCGACGATGACGGTCGCCGGGCGGCCGGTGGTCGAGCGAGACCTGATCATCTTCGTCACCGCGCTGGTGATCGTCCTGATCATGCTGGTGCAGGGCACCACGCTGCCGCTGGTGGTGCGCTGGGCGGGGCTGTCCGGCGACCCCGAGCGCGTCGACGAGGCCCGACACGCCCGCCGGCGCGCGACCCAGGCCGGCCTGGACGCCCTGCCCCAGGTCGCCGCCGAGGTCGGCGCCGAGGGGGAGTCCGTCCACCGTCTGCGGGCCGAGTACCAGCGGCACCTGGAGGACCTCAACGAGACCGGCGGCCGAACCGCCGAGGAACGTCGGCTGGAACGTCGGCTGCGTCTCGCCGTCCTCGCCCACAAGCGACAGGAGCTGACCCGGCTGCGCGACAACCGGGAGATCGACGACCTGGTACTCCAGGAGCTTCAGTCGGCGCTGGACAACGAGGAGATCCGGCTGCTGGGGCGCGGACCCAACGACTGAGCGGCGGCAGCTCGCGGCCTGACGCATTCGTGACACCGCCGCACGCGGGAACGGGGCGCTCGGCCAGGTCGTCGACGGGTACGGTAGAGCTCATTTCGGCGTTCGTCGATCTGCTCGGTCGGTGAAGGGGGTGCCCATGGCCACCGGTGCGAGCGCGGCCGACCCGAGGATGGTCACCGAACGGCAGTTCCTCGACGAACTGGCCTCGGTCACCCGTGAGCGTGTCGCCACCGAGTTCCTCTACCTGATGGCGCAGGACGACGCGGTCATCGGTGTCCAGTGGGAGCAGCCCGGTCTGGACCACCTCCGTCGCTACCGGGTACGCGACGCCTGCCCGCACTGCGTCGTCCTCACCGCCGTGGTGACGCTGGCACCCGTGCTGCCGCTGGACGTGCTGCGGGCCGGCCGAGCCCGACCGCAGTACGAGACGGTCCTGCGTACCGGCCGGTTGCCCCACCTGGCGTTCGCCCGTCCGGCCGGTCCTCCCGGCGCGAGCTGGTTGGGCGACTGCCACGCGGTCGACGGTGACCCGCACTCCGACGCCGACTGCCCCAGGCACGCCGCGCCCCCGCCCACCGGCGACCCGCTGGCGCTGCGCCCCGGGTCGCTGCCCCGGGCCGTTCGGGAGCTGTATCCGCACGACGGCGCTGCGACCGCCGACCTGGCGCAACGGCTACGGATCGCCCAGGACTGGCGCGCCGACGCGCAGGCCGTGGCGAGCGGCATTCGCGAGGCGGCGGCGACCTGGGCGTTCCTGCGCAACTCCTGCGTGTTGGGCGTGCCGGTGCCCGGCGCCAACGGTCTCGTGCTCACGCTGCCACCGGGCCGCGCCCCGGACGACCGGCCGCTCAGCGAGCTGCACGACGCGACGGTGCGCGCCCTGCCTCCCGGCCGGGGTCCGGTGCCCTACCAGGAGCGGGCCTGCCTGCTGCCCGAGCCGGCGTCGGCGACGCAGCGCATGCCGACGTACGCCGGCGCGGTGGACCTGACCGCGGCCGCGCCGGTGCGGACGCTGCGGCTGCCGGCGCCCCGCCGACCGCTGAGCACCACCGGCCGGGGCGTGCTGCTGCTCTACGAGGCCCGCCACGCCATGGGCCGGCACGTGGCGAGCGCGCCGGTGCGCGACAGCGCCTACTGGGATTCCGAGGCGGCGTTGAACGTCTTCGAGTTCACCCTGCTGGAGAGGGTCGCCGGGCGGCACTATCAGGAGGCGGTGGCCGCCTACCTCCAGGCGTTGCGGCGCGAGGGCGACCTCCTGGCCCGCCCGCACAAGGTGCTCGACCGGCGTCGACGCAAGGCGCTGTCGCTCGCGTTCGGCGGACTGGACGACGAGGAGCTGCACCTCTGGGCGTCGGTCGCCTACCGCAACGCCATCCTGGAGCTGCTCGGTGATTTGAAGGCGTTCGCCGCGCACCTGCGCCACCAGGCCGACTGAGCGCCGCCGGCCACCTGCGCGACGGGCTCAGAGCACCTGGGCGAGGAAGCGACGCAGCCGGGGGTGCTCGGCCCCCTCGAAGATCTGCTCCGGCGGGCCGGCCTCCAGCACGACGCCCCGGTCCATGAAGGCGACGGTGTCGGCGACCTGCCGGGCGAAGCCCATCTCGTGGGTGACCACCACCATGGTCATCCCGGCGGCGGACAGGTCGGCCATCACCCCGAGGACCCCCTTGACCAGCTCCGGGTCGAGTGCCGAGGTGGCCTCGTCGAAGAGCATCACCTCGGGTCGCAGCGCCAACGCCCGGGCGATCGCCACCCGCTGCTGCTGACCACCGGAGAGCTGCGCGGGCCGGGCGTCGGCCTTACCGGCGAGCCCCACCAGCTCCAACTGCGCGCGGGCGACCTGGACGGCCTCGTCCTCGCCGAGTTTGCGGAGCCGACGCAGCGCCAACGTGACGTTGCGCAGCACGCTCATGTGCGGGAAGAGGTTGAACTGCTGGAACACCATGCCCACCCGCTGGCGCAGCGCGTCCGGGTCGTCGCGCAGCACGCTGCGCCCGTCCAGCAGGACGTCGCCCCGGTCCGGCTCGATGAGTCGGTTGAGCGTACGCAGCAGAGTGGACTTGCCCGAACCGGACGGGCCGATCACGCAGGCCGTCGCGCCGCGCGGCACGCTGAGGTCGACGCCGCGCAGCACGCGGTTCGACCCGAAGGCCAGGTGGACGTCACGCGCGTCGACGCTGACCGAGGTGGTGGTCGCGGTGGTGGTCATCGCCGGTCTCCTTCCTGGATGCCAGTCAGCGCTGGGTCGTCCTCGTCCTCGTCGTCCGCGGGTGCGGTGGTGGGCCGGCCGTGGCGCAACCGCCGGTCGATCGCGTTGACGACGTGCGTCAGCGGGACGGTCAACGCCAGGTAGAACAGACCCGCCAGCAGCAGCGCGGACTCGTTGCCGGTGGTCGCCGCGTAGTCCTGCCCGATGCGGAACAACTCCCGCTGGCTGGCCACCAGACCGAGGAAGTACACCAGGCTGGAATCCTTGATCAGCGCGATGAGCTGGTTGACCCAGGCGGGCAGCACCCGCCGGATGCCCTGCGGGATGATCACCAGCCGCATCGCGTCGGCCCAGGAGAAGCCGAGCGCCCGCGCGCCCTCCAACTGCGCTGCCTCCACCGACTGGATGCCGGAGCGGAAGATCTCCCCGATGTACGCGGCGGCGATCAGTGACAGCGCGAGGATGCCCAGCGGGTACGGTTCCGGTCCCCAGACCTGCATGCCCAGCGGGGCCAGCCCGACGCCGATCAGCAGGATCGTCGCCGCGGCTGGCAGCCCCCGGAACACGTCGGTGTAGACCCGTGCGGGCCAGCGCAGCCACCGACTACGGGAGATGCCGGCCACGGCCAGCAGCAGACCCAGCACCGTGCCGAGCAAGGCGGCGGAGACGGCCAGGATCAGGGTGTTGGGCAGCCCGACGGTCAGCATCTCGGGCAGCGCCTCGCGCATCGCGTCGGCGTCGAAGAACGTCTCCCACAGGGTGCTCAACGGATCCATCGTTCGCCTCTCCTACCGTCCCGCTCGCTCGTCACCGCTTGTCGCTCAGGACGCCGTCGAGGCGGACGGCTGCGCCGACCCGGACGGCGTGGCCGGGGCCGCCGCCGTGCCGCTACCCGGCTTGAAGTCGGCCGGGATGGGCCGCCCCGGGTAGTACTGGGCCTGCAACCGGCTCCACGTGCCGTCGGCGATCACCTCGTCGAGGCCCTTGTTCAGCGCCTCGCGCAGCTTGTCGCCATCCTTGGCGACGGCGTACGCGGTCGGGGCGGGGCTGAGCTGCTTGGCCGCCACGGTGATCTTGCCGTTGCTGTCGGCGGCCGACTTCTCGCCGATCTCGGCCGGTGCGATCCAGGCGTCGGCGGTGCCCGCCTTGAGCTGGTTGATCGCGCCGTTGTAGTCCGGTACACGCACCGGGTCGAGCTGCTTGCCGGTGGCGTAGTCGTCCTGGACGGTGCCCTGCACCACCACGACCCGCTTGCCGGCGAGCTGGTCGAACCCGCTGATCGGTGAACCGGCCGGGACGTCCAGGCCGAAGTAGCCGAAGTCGTACCCGTTGCCGAAGTCGACTGTCTTCTTGCGCGCCTCGGTGATGGTGATCGAGGAGCTGCCGACGTCGAACTTGTGGTTGTTGACCTGGGACAGCAGCGCGGAGAAGTCGGTACCGACGAACTCGACCCGCAGGCCGAGCTCGCCGGCCACGGCGGTCAGCAGGTCGTTGTCGAAGCCGGTGAACTTACCGTCCTTGAGGTACACGTTGGGCGGCGCGTCGGTCAGCGTGCCGGCCCGCAGCACACCCGGCTGCGCCAGACCGTACGGGTTGCTGCCACTACCCGCCGCCGAGCCACCATCCCCACCCCCGCCCCCGCAGCCACTCAACCCACCAGCAACAAGAACCGCCCCAACAACAACAAATCGACCAAGAAATCGCACAGTTATCTCCAAAAGACAGGGTCGACCCCGTCGATCATGAAGTTGTTGCCTCGACACGCCGGTCGGACGGGCAACAACTTCATGATCGACGCGAGGGGTCGCGCGGATGGGTGGGTGCCCGGGAGGTGTGGGCGGGGTGGAGAGGGGAGGGTGGAGAGGGGAGGGGAGGGCGGGGAGGGGAGGGGTTAGCGCTTCAGGCGGCGGTACACGCCGCGCTGCGCATTCGCATCAGGTCCACGTGCCGACGCCGGGTCAGGGCCGGCATGCGCCGGACGGCCGGTGGCGTGAGGCTGAGGATGTACATGCGGTCTCCCGGGTCTTGGTGCTGACCTGGGTGCCAGGCCACGCTTGCACCGACGTCCTGCCGGTGCCTGGTCTTCACCCGGGGCACCCCACCGCGGAGGAGGGTTGCCGGCCAGCGAGCCGGGGCTTGTCGCTGGCGCTCATGACCTGCGTCGAGGTTAGCAGCAGCCACTGGTCGGTCGTCCAGCCGATATGACCACGCTCACCAGCCCTGGCCCGTGCCCGACGAGCAGGTCAACCGGCGTGCACGTGCGGCCGGCGCGTCTGGTCCGGCTCCTGACGGCGCAGGATCTCCCGGGTGACCGAGGCGATCTCGCCCTGCCCGAACGCCAGGTAGCGCAGCACGTTGCGGGCCGGACCGCCCTCGGTCCACTCGAAGTAGATGTGCGGGCGTCGCGCGCTGCGGTCGCGGATCTCCAGCAGCAGCGCGGCCAGTGCGTTGGGCACCGAGGAACTGGCCAGGCTGAGCACCGGGAAGTGGTCGTGCGCCACGCTGCCGCGCACCAGCAACCCGGTCTCGAAGTCCGACGGATCGGTGATCCGGACCTCGACGAAGATCACGTCACTGTCGTCGGGGAAGTCGTTGTCCGCCATGGCCTGGGCCAGCTTGTCGCGGTACTCCGTCAGGTCGCGGCGCTCCGGCTCGTGCGCGATCAGGCGGATGCGACGGTCGGCGCGCTCGTCGATCATCCCGGTCGCCACCTCGTCGAGCTCGACGTGGTCGACCCGCAGCTCGAACGCCCGCAACACCCGCGACAGCGCCGACACCAGGATCATCGCGCCGATGAAACAGGCGGCGATCTTCACACCGTCGGGACGCTCCACGACGTTCGCCACGGTGGTGTAGACGAACACCACCGCGATGACCCCGAACGCGACCGCGCGACCGCGCTGACGCCGCCGCCGCGCCGCGAGGGTCACGGCCGTCGCCGCCGAGGTGATCAACACCAGAACCCCGGTGGCGTACGCGCCGCCCTGCGCGTCGACGCTCGCGGAGAAGACGACCGTGATCAGGAACGCCACCCCGGTGAACACCAGCACCAGCGGCCGGACCGCGCGGGCCCACGTCGGTGCCATGCCGTAGCGGGGCAGATACCGGGGTACGAGGTTGAGCAGCCCGGCCATCGCGGACGCCCCCGCGAACCAGAGGATTCCGATGGTGGAGAGGTCGTAGACCGTGCCGAACACCCCTCCGAGATGCTGGTGGGCCAGGTAGGCCAGCGCCCGGCCGTTGGCGGCCCCGCCCGGCTGGAACGCCTCGGGCGGGATCAGCACGGTGGTGGTGACGCTGCTGGTGATCAGGAAGACGCTCATCGTCGCGGCGGCGGTGGTGAGCAGCCGCCGCGAGCCCCGGATGCGGCCCAGCGGCCGATCCTCCGAGTCCTGGCGGTCCCCCCGGATGTGCGGCATCACCGCCACCCCGGTCTCGAAGCCGGACAGCCCCAGCGCCAGCTTCGGGAACACCAGCAGGGACAGCGCGACGACCATCAGCGGGTCGCCGTGCCCGGTGCGCAGCGCGGTGCTCCAGTCCCCGACCGCGCTGGGGTGGTTCACCACCCGCCACAGCGCGTCGGCGATCACCACCGCGTTCAGCGACAGGTAGACCGCGACGAGGACGACGGCGATCCCGATGGCCTCGCCGAACCCCTTGAGGAACACCGCGCCGAGCAGGGCCACGAGCAGCAGCGTGAGCACCACCTCGTGACCCTTGAGCCCGCCGGGCAGGAACGGGTTCTCGTCGATGTGGGCGGTCGCGTCGGCCGCGGACAGGGTGATGGTGATGATGAAGTCGGTGGCCGCGAAGCCCAGCAGCACCAGCACAAACAGCTTGCCCGGCCAGTAGCTGAGCAGGCGTACGAGCATCGCGATCGAGCCCTCACCGTGCGGGCTCTCCACCGCCACCCGCCGGTAGACCGGCAGCGCGCCCAGCAGCGTGACCAGCACCAGCACCAGGGTCGACACCGGTGAGAGCGCCCCGGCAGCCAACGCCGCGATGCCCGGCTGGTAGCCCAGCGTCGAGAAGTAGTCGACGCCGGTCAGGCACATCACCTTCCACCACGGGTGGTGCCGCTCCTCCCGTGGTCGCACGTGCAGGCCCTGCGGCACGGGCTGCTGCGACTCGTCGGCGAGCAGCCAGCGCCGTACCCGGTCGGTCCGCCGGCCGGCACGCCTGTCCACCTCCACCGGCGTCACCCCCGTCCCGCCCATGGTCACCGCGAGTATCCGCCGTCCGGTCGACGTCCGTCCGGTGGTGCGCGGAACCTGCCCGCCGCGAGTACCGGTCCCGGCGGCGCGCCGAGGGTTTCGGGCTGGGAGCACGGGGGAAGCAGCGCCCCCGTCCCCAACCCCGGGCCGGGCAGCGCCGGGAAGGGAGCGGGCTCGTGCTTGGTGGCCGCCGCTTCCGCCGAGGCGACGGCTTCGGCCGCCAGCTCGACGAGCACGAGACCCGGTCCGGGGCCGTCCCGCCGCCGCAACCGGAGAGCTCGTCCGCCGGAGGTCTGGTCGACAGCGCCGTCTACATCCGGGGACACCGGTACGCCTCGCCGGCCGGCCTCGCCGAGACGTACTCGTGCCTCCAGGCGCAGGACGACGCGATGGCCTGGATCGGGTTGTACCGGCCCGACATCGACCAGATCTCGTCACTGGCGCGCGAGTTCCGCCTGCACGACCTGGCGGTCGAGGACGCGATCAACGCCCACCAGCGGCCCAAGCTGGAACGGTACGGACACACCCTCTTCGTGGTGCTGCGCGCCGCCCGCTACGACGACCTGCGGGAAGAGGTCGAGTTCTCCGAGCTGCACCTGTTCATCGGCCCCGGCTTCGTGGTCACGGTCCGGCACGGGGAGGCCCCCGACCTGGCCGCGGTACGACGCCGCATGGAAGCCGACGCCGCGATGCTCGCCCGAGGCCCCGAGGCGGTGCTGTACGCGATCCTGGACCAGGTCGTCGACGGGTACGCGCCGGTGGTCGCCGGGTTGGAGAACGACATCGACGAGATCGAGACCCAGGTCTTCGGAGGTGACCCGAACGCGAGCCGGCGCATCTACGGTCTCAGCCGGGAGGTCATCGAGTTCCAGCGGGCCGCCCGTCCGCTACTCGGCATCCTCGACGCGTTGGCGGCGGGAGCCGGCGACTACGGCACCGACGAGGAACTGCGCCGCTACCTGCGGGACGTCACCGACCACCTCACCCAGGTGGTGGAGCGGGTCGACGGGTTCCGGCACCTGCTGCAGAACATCCTCACCGTCAACGCGACACTTGTCTCGCAGCAGCAGAACGAGGAGATGCGCAGCCTCACGGCGGCCAGCTACGCGCAGAACGAGGAGCTGAAGAAGGTCTCCTCGTGGGCCGCGATCCTGTTCGCCCCCACCCTGATCGGCACGGTGTACGGCATGAACTTCGTCCACATGCCCGAGTTGAACTGGCGTTTCGGCTACCTGTTCGCGCTGCTGCTCATGGTGCTGGTGTGCGGAACCCTCTACCTGGTCTTCAAGCGTCGCGGCTGGCTCTGAACGACGCTCCCGCGACGCCGGCGGCTCACTCGATGCCGCGCAGGATGTGCCGCTCGTCCTCGACGTCGTCGTCACCGGCGCCGATGCGCCCGAGCAGCACGGCGGCGGCCCAGATGGTCAGCGGGGTGGCCGCGCCGGTCATGCCGCCGCCGGTACGGTCGTGCGTGGTCTGGCTCCGCTCGTTACGCGGTGGCCTGCGCTGAGCCTGCATGGGCCCTGCCTCTCCTCGTCGAAGCCGTCGCGGGCGGCGCGGTGTGCGTCCGCGCCCCCGGCCGGGCGGCCCGCTCACGGGTCGCCACCGGTACGGCATCCACGTCGAACCATCCCACGTCACACCGCGTTCGCACCCCTTGTTTTCGGTTTCCCGACTCACGCCCGCCAAACCGGACAAGTCGCCCGGACGTTCCGGTGATCGGTCGAGTGGGTAGCGACGCACGGGTGAGCGAACCTCTCGACCGGGTCACACCGGTGGCGGTCGGACGTGGCGCCCTACCCCGCTACGTGGCCGCGGCGACGCTCGCCCGGGGCGCGGACACCGGCGCGACAGTGCGCGTGGTGTTGCTGGCCACCGTGCCGGAGGTCGGGGCTGCTCGACCGGCCCTGCTCGGCGGTCTGCTGGCCACCTGCCTGACCGCGCCACATCTGCTCGGACCACTGGTGGCGCGCTGGTTGGACCGGGCACCGGACGGGCGGGGCCCGCTGACGGCCGGCTTCGTGACGTACGCCGCGGCGCTCCGCACGGCCGCTCTGCTGCTCGGCCGGACGCCGGTCGGCGTGCCCGCCGCGCTGCTCGTCCTGGCCGGGGCCTGCGGGCCGCTGCTCACCGGCGGACTGAGCAGCCGGCTCGCCGGGCTGCTCGCCCCCGACGAACGGTCGCAACGTCGGGGCCAGGGCTGGGACGCGGTGACGTACGGCCTGGGCAGCAGCGCCGGCCCGGGGGCCGTGGCGGCCCTCGCCGCGCTTGTCGGACCCCGGAATTCGGTGCTCGGTCTGAGCGTCGCCACCCTGCTCGCGGCCGCCCTCGTGGGCACGCTGCCGGCACGCGTGCCCACCGGCCGCCGGCCGGCGCGGACCACGTCCGCACACGGTGTGCTGCGGGCGTTGCTCGGGCCGGGCCCGCTGCGGCGGGTCACCGCCGTCACCACCCTCTCCGCGCTAACCGGCGGGACGCTGTCGGGACTCGCCATCGCGCTGGCGACGGATCTCGACCGGCCGGCGGTCTCCGGCGCGCTGCTGGCCGCCGCCTACGGTGGCGGAAACCTTGCCGCCGCGCTCCTGGTCACCGCGTTTCCGCTGACCGGCGAGCCGGAACGACTCACCGTCCGGTGGGTCGCGCTCGCCGCGGTGGGAATCGCCCTCTGCGCCGCCGAGCCCACCTTCGGTGTCGCCGTCGTCGCGTTCGCCCTCGCCGGAGCGGCGACCGCGCCACTCTTCGCCGCCACCCTGGCCGCCCGCTCGACGTACGCGCCGGACGCCGTACGGGCGCAGGTGTTCGTCTCGACGGCGGCCCTGCGGGGCGCCGCCGGCTCGCTGGGCACCGGGCTGGCCGGGGCGCTCGTCCCACTGGGACCGCGGCTGCTGCTCGTCGCCGGGGCGTCAGCGGTGGCGGCGACGGCCTCCGCGCGCGCTTTGCCGGATCGCCGCCCGGACTCCACCTCGGCTCGACCGTCCTTGTGAAACAGGCCCTAGGGCAGCGGGTGGGCGATGCCGCGGGCGTGGTCCGTGAGCGCCGCGCCGACCACTGTCGCCGCCACCGGCAGCACCTCCAGGCAGCGGCGGATCGCGGCGGCCATCAGCGTGTTCGGTACGCGCATCGACAGTGTGCAGTGCGGCACCCAGCGCCCCGGCTGGTAGTGCTCGACCAGCCCGACACCGGCGGCGGCGAGTCGGCCGTGCACCAGCCGGTGATGTGCCAGCAGCTCCGCCGTCGGCGTCGGGCCGAGCCACAGCACCCGCCCGACGAACTGCCCGGCGTGCTGGAAGTCGAGTCGCAGCGGGGCTGCCACGACCGTGCCGCGCAGCGCCTCGGCGACCTGGTCGGGGTCGAAGCGGGGCGCCACCGCGAGCGACACGTGCGGGCGGTGCCGCTGCTCCAACAGCGAGCGCATGCTCTGCACACCCTCGGCCTCCAGGGCGTCCCACAGCACCCGGATGCGCCGGGTGGCGTCCGGGTCCAGATACAACTCCAGCGCCGCGACCACGTGATCACCGTAGCGGGCAGGATCGGGTCGTCGGTGCCCGGCGGTACGGTGATCCAATACCGACCAGGAGGCGTACCCGTGGACGTGAGTGACCTGCTGACCGAGACGTACGACCGGCTGCCCGACCTCGTCCGCGCGGCGGTCGACGGCCTCACGCCCGAGCAGTTGCGCTGGGCGCCAGCCGAGGGCGCCAACCCGGTCGGCTGGCTCGTCTGGCACCTGACCCGCGTTCAGGACCACCACGTCGCCGACCTGCTCGACGCCGAGCAGATCTGGATGAGTGGCGACTGGGCGGGCCGGTTCGGGCTCATCGCCGACCCGCACGACACCGGCTACGGTCACACGCCCGAGCAGGTCGCGGGAGTACGGCCGGAGAGCGCGCAGGCGCTGATCGACTACTACGGCGCGGTCTCGGCGCGTACCGGATCGTTTCTCACCGGGCTGCGTCCGGCGGACCTGGACCGCATCGTCGACGAGTCGTGGGACCCGCCGGTCACCCTCGGCGTGCGGCTGGTCAGCATCGCCGACGACGACGCGCAACACGCCGGCCAGGCCGCCTACGTCCGCGGCCTCATAAAGCAAG
Organism: Micromonospora sp. NPDC049102; assembly: GCF_043197485.1. NCBI lineage: Bacteria > Bacillati > Actinomycetota > Actinomycetes > Micromonosporales > Micromonosporaceae > Micromonospora > Micromonospora sp. NPDC049102. The sequence continues at coordinate 58,685 of NZ_JBICTE010000016.1, forward strand.
CCTGACCCCCCCGCCCCCGCCCCCACCCGACCCCGCGATCTTGCACTTTGGGTTGTTGATGTGGGGTCTTCTGGGCGATGTGTCGCCACAGAAAGTGCAAGATCGCGGGGGAGTGGGGCTCACCTGGTTCGGGTGAGGCCCGCTCACCCTTTTCCGGGTGATCCTGCGGGGATGCGGGAGGGGATGTGATGGCCACGACGGCGTCGAGCTACCTGGAGCAGTTGGACACGAGCCGGTCTTTCGACCTGCCGGAGACGACCACCGGGACGCTCCGGCTGGATCTGCGCGACGACGGGCACACCGAGCACTGGTACCTGACCGTGGCGGGCCAGCACCTCGCGGTCACCCGCTCGGCCGAGGACGCGGACCTGATCGTCCGCGCCGCCCGTAGCGTCTTCGACGAGTTGGTCAACGGTGACCTGCCCCCGGGCACGGCCATGCTGCGCAACGAGCTGACCCTGCGGGGCGACATGCGGCTGCTGCTGGTGCTGCGGCGCGTCCTGCCGGGGCCGAAGGGTGCTCGACACCCACGTGAGCTGGGACGGGCCGCGCTGGCCCGCCGACACGCGTCCGCCGGGCGGGCGGCGTCCGGCGGGCGGGACGACCGGCCATGAGGCAGGAACTCGTGCACGTCCTCGCCGGAAACGTGTTCGCCATCAGCGATGCCCAGGGTGACATCGAGATGGATCCGCAGGAGCCCGTCGGGCTCTTCGCGTTCGACACGCGCTTCCTCTCGCACTGGGTGCTCACGATCGACGGGGAGCCGATCAACGCTCTCTCCCGCGACGACATGACGTACTTCGAGACCCGGTTCTTCCTGGTGCCCGGCGCGGAGAGCCACTACGTCGACGCGGACGTGTCGATCATCCGGCACCGCTCGATCCACGAGTGCTTCCACGAGAAGATCATTGTGCTCAACCATTCGCCGCAGCCCGCCGAGCTGACCGTACGCATGGAGATGGGCAGCGACTTCGCCGACATCAACGAGATCGGGGACGTGCGGCGGCGGAACGTACGGGTCGACGTCGACTCGGCGCGCCAGCGGCTCACCCTGCGCTACGAGCGGCAGCGCTTCGTCCGCGAGACGACGATCAGCAGCACCGCCGCTGTCGATGTCGACGAAGGCGGGATGACGTTCCGCCTCCGCGTCTCCCCGCACGGGCGGTGGGAGACCGACCTGCACGTCGTCCTGGCCGTCGTCGGGGAGGGCGGTCAGGACATGCGGGCCAGCCTGCAGGCGCACCAGCGGTCGGTCCGCACCGGGATGCGGGAGGATCTCCAGGACTGGCTCGACCGGGCGCCGCAGCTGGTGGCCGAGCGCGACGGCCTGGAGATGATGTATCGGGGGAGCCTCGCCGACCTGGCCGCGCTGCGCTACCGGCCACTGTCGACCGCCGAGCGCGTGCCGGTCGCCGGCCTGCCGTGGGCGATGGCCTTCCTGGGTCGGGACAGCATCATCACCTGCCTGGAGACGCTGGCGTTCACCCCGGAGTTGACGCCCGCCACGCTGCGGATGCTGGCCCTGGTGCAGGGCGGGCACCTCGACGACGAACGCGAGGAGGAGCCCGGCAAGATCATTTCTGAGCTCCGCTACGGCGAGTCGAGCGTCTTCGGCGTGCGACCGGGCGCGGTGTACTACGCCGGCGCCGACATGACCCCGCTGTTCGTCGTGCTGCTCGACGAGTACGAGCGCTGGTCCGGTGACGCCCAACTGGTCCGCGAGCTGCGTCAACCGGCCCGGATGGCGCTGGACTGGATCGACGAGTACGGCGACATGACCGGCGACGGTTACGTGCGCTACCAACGCCGCAACGAGCGCGTCGGCACGGTCAACCAGTCCTGGAAGGACTCCCCGGACGCGATAGTCGACGCGCACGGCCGGACGCCCGAGCTCCCCCTCGCCACCTGCGAGTTGCAGGGCTACGCGTACGACGCGAAGAGGCGCGGCGCCCGGCTGGCCCGCGAGTTCTGGGGCGACCCGGCGTACGCCGACCGCCTCGACGCGGAGGCGACCGCGCTCAAGGAGCGGTTCAACAGGGACTTCTGGCTGCCGCACCGGGAGTACTACGCCCTGGCGCTCGACCCGTACGGCGAGCCGGTCGACGCCCTGTCGTCCAACATCGGGCAGCTGCTGTGGAGCGGGATCGTCTCGGACGATCGGGCCGAGGCGGTCGCCGAGCACCTGGTCGGGCCCCGGCTGTTCAACGGCTGGGGCGTACGGACCTTCGCCGCCGGCCAGCGCCCGTACAACCCGGTGGGGTCCCACCTGGGGGCGGTGTGGCCGTCGGACAACGCCCTGATCGCCGCCGGGCTGCGGCACTACCGCTTCGACGCGCACGCGGCCCGGATCGCGGCCGGCATCTTCGACATGGCGCAGACGCTCGGCGGGGCGGTGCCGGAGCAGATCGCCGGCTACGAGCGGAGCCTGACGAAGTATCCGGTCCAGTTGCCCTCGGCCGGACGCCCGAAGTCGTGGTCGTCGGGAGCCCTGCTGATGTTGCTGGGCACCCTGCTGGGTCTGCGGCCCACCGGCGAGGACCTGCTGGTCAGGCCCGCCCTGCCCGCGGGTTTCGGCCGCGTCGACCTGCTCGGCGTGCCCGGACGCTGGGGCCACACCGACGCGTACGCCGGCGAGCGCTCCACCCAGCCGGTCAGACCTCCGACGTCCCTTCCCCGGTCCTGAGGTCGGCGGCCGTCGTGCCGCCCGTGCTCCTCTCGACGACGGGGGAGCGCCCGGGCCGCCGGGCCGGGGGAGGGCGACGGTGTTGCGCCTGGGCGCGGCGGAAGCCCTGCACGGCGTGACCCAGACCGGCCAGCTCCCCGGGGCGGGCCGCGGTGCGAACCGCCGTCAGCAGCAGCACGACCGGATACGCGGCAGCCGACGGCATGGCGGCGAGGCCACCGAGCAACCGCTCGGCGGTCTCCTGGTCTATCCGGTCCGCGCTCATCTCGTGTCCCTCAGCGCCGCCCCGTCGGGCGATGTCACATCCGCCCCCGGTCGGGGGGAGCGGGACACGAGGTGAACGTGGACCGGCGACCGCCGGACCGGGCTCAGCCCATGATCTTCGCCCCGTCGATCGCCTCCCGCAGGATGTCGGCGTGCCCGGCGTGCTGGGACGTCTCGGCGATCAGGTGCAGCAGCACCCGACGCACCGTCCAACTCGCGCCCGGCTCGAACCACGGGGCCTGCGGCAGCGGGTGGGCCGCGTCCAGGTCGAGGGCGGCGATCAGCTCGTCGGTGTGGGCGGCCACCGATCGGAACCGCTCGACCAGCCCGGCCAGGGTCTCGCCCGGTGCCATCCGGAACTGGCCGACCCAGTCGATCTCGGACCGCTGCATCGCCTCCGCGCCACCCACGGCGAACAGCATCCACCGCTCCTCGGTGCCGGCGACGTGCTTGACGAGCCCGCCGAGGCAGAGCTCGCTCACGGTGCTACGGGTGGCCGCCTGCTCGTCGGTCAGCCCGTCGACGGTCTGCAGGAGGAAGCCCCGGTGCCGGCGCAGCGTCTGCAGCAGGTCGGCTCGTTCCCCGGTGAGCTGCGCGGTGCTGGTCATGGTGTCGCCCTTTCCTCGGAGTCCGTCGGCGGTCAGCCTAGGACCGGGCACCGACACTTCGAGGTCGAGACACGACGAGGCACCGGCCGCCAGCGGTTGCCGATCGGGGTGCGGGACTGTCCACTGAACGACATGGGTGTCATCAAGGTGGGCACGTCGTCCTGGGCCGACCAGACGTTGCTGCGGTCCGGCTGGTATCCCCGCTCGGCCAACACGCCGACGCGCCGGCTGGCCTTCTACGCCAGCCGGTTCCCGCTGGTCGAGGTGGACACGTCCTACTACGCCGTTCCGGTGCCGGAGACGACGCAGGGCTGGGTCGAGGCGACGCCCGACGACTTCACCTTCAACGTCAAGGCGTTCAGCCTCTTCACCGGGCACCCCACGCCGGTCGCCGTGCTGCCTCGCGACCTGCGGCCGGCCGCCGGCCCCAGCCGGGTCCGCCGGCGTGACCTGCCCGAGCAGACGTACGACGAGTTGTGGGTCCGCTTCCGGGCGGCGCTGGCCCCGGTCGCGGCCGCCGGCAAGTTGGGCACCGTGCTTCTGCAGTTCCCGCCCTGGCTGGCGCGCGGCGACGCCGCCGAGCGGCGCATCGTGGAGCTGGCCCAGCGGTGCCAGCCGTGGCGCGTGGCGGTGGAGCTGCGGCACGGGTCCTGGTTCGACGGCGCCGCCACGACCGCGACTCTGGACCTGCTGCGCGCGCACGACCTCTCACTGGTCTGCGTGGACATGCCGCAGGGGCATCCGTCGTCGGTGCCACCGATCCTGACGCGGACGGCGGAGCCGGCGATCGTCCGCTTCCACGGCCACAGCGACGCGTGGCGCGACGGCGACAAGCAGGACAAGTTCCGCTACGCGTACGCCGAGCAGGAACTGCGCGACTGGGCGGAACGACTGGCCGGGCTGGCCGCGGACGTCGACGACCTGCACGTGCTGTTCAACAACTGCTGTGCCGGGCAGGCCCAGCGCGACGCGACCCGGTTGGCGCAACTGCTCGCCGAGACCATGCTCGCCGACGCGCGGGTACCGGTCGGGCCGCGTCGGCCGTCCGACGGTCAGACCGTCGCGGCCTCGACCGGCTGACACGCTGCCCGCGTGCACCCCGTTCCGAGCGGGGCACGCGGGCGATCAGGAGCGTCGACCCCGGGTGCGTAGCGCGTCCTGGGAACGCTCGGTGACGTCCGCTTCGTCGGGAAAGCTCCGGCCGCTGGGCGCCGGGTCCGGCGGCGCGCCCGGCCCGGCCACCGTGGTGCGGGTGGGCTCGACCGAGCCGAAGCCGTGCCGGCCCGCCGGACCGCTCTGCCCGGCCGGGGCGCCCGCGCGCCGTTCACCGCGCCGCCCCTCGGGCACCGCCGTCTCCTCGCTGCCCTCGTCCATCGGCGAGTCGTCGCCCGCACCCCAGGGCGCGTCGGCGTCGAAGTCGTCGCCCGTACCCCACGGGTTGGTCGCCTCCGGTTCGAGCCGGTCACCGCCGCGTCCCTCGTGTGCCGTCATGGCCACCTCGCTCGGTTGGTCCGCCGCTGTCGACGGACGGATTGCCCGGATGCCGGACCCGGTCCTGTCACTCGATGCCGCCGGGCGCGGGGCCGGCCGATCCTCCGGCGTGGTCCCTGCCCCTCAGGCGTGCCGCGCGGGTGCGCGGGGTCGGCCGGTGCCCCGTCGTCGACGGTCCGGCGGGACACCGGCCGACCCGACGCTCAGCGTCCGGCCATCGCCATCTGCCGTTTGCCGACGCCCATGCCCATCTTGGCCAGGCCCGTCGGGGCGCCGCGCATCCCGCCGGTGCGGCTCAGGATCCCCCGCAGCACCTGGCCGGGCTTCTGCTGCTCACCCATGTACGCGGTGACCACGACCAGCGATCCGGTCAGCGCCGGGATCGCCCACTGGAGCAGCTTCATCTGTCGCTGCGAGGAGGCGACGCTGGCCGGTGTCTGGTGATTGGGCTCGGTGGCGCCGCTCACCGGCGGACCGCCCGCCTTCTCCAACCGCATGCCGACCAACCGGCTGTAGCCGGTGACGGCGAGCGCGCCGATCGTCAGGGCCGTCTTGATGGCGCTGGCCCGGCCGACCCCGCGCTGGGCCGCCACCCGTGGGCTCTCCGTGACCAGTTCGCCGACCGCTCCGGCGAGGTGCGCGCCGATCGCGGCCGCGTTGACCGGCGTCCACTTCGACCATCCGGCCGAGGCGACCGGGAGCCGCTGGGTCGAGTCGTTGATTTTCGCCGCTGCGCCATTGACGCCGAAGGCACCCATGAGGGAGCCACCGAACCAGGCCGCCAGACCCAGATCGTGCATGGAGCGCAGTGCGGTGTGTCGTTCGGACATGTGATCCCCTTCCGCCGTGTCGGGCGACGCGGCTTACCCGTCGCCCGGGCGGCTAACCCCGTCGTCCGCCGGTCGATCCCCGCCAGCGTAGGCGCGACAGGGACATACGGGCGTCGTGGTCGCAGATCGTCACCGGGAGGAGTCGTCGGCGCGGCGGCGGGTAGATCCCGTCGACGCTGACGGAGAGGGGAACGGCATGTCGCAGCCGGACGAGGTCCGCGAGAAGACCCCCAAGACCGACGCGGTGCTCATGCACCCGGACAACGATCCGCACCGCAACACCGCCGAGGTCGCGCCGCGCAAGGACCACGCGCCGATCGAGGTGGAGCGCGACGGCGACCGGTCGCCGTTGGAGCAGGAGGACTGAGCCGACACGACGGAGGCCCCGTCGGGTGACGGGGCCTCCGGTGGCGGAACCGATCAGGAGACGGAGATCGTCCCGTTGCTGGCACGGACACACGACACCGCGCGGGCGGCGGTGACCGCCGCGCCGGCGAGGCACTGGCCCAGCACCTGGTGCCCGGTGGCGTTCGGGTGCCACGACTCCTGGCAGGTCTGGAAGTAGCTGACGCAGGTGTTGGCGATCCGCTGGATGGCGATCTTGTCCTTGCCGGCGAGGCTGGTCACGAAGGTGCCCGTCGCGCCGTCCTGGAGCCGGATGGGGGTGGCCAGCGCACCGGTCGGGCTGGACGTCGACTCGCACAGCCGCGCGCCGTCGAAGGCCCGCTGCACGTTCAGGTAGACCAGGTCGTCGTTGGGGAATTCGGCGGCCAGGGTGTCCCGGGTGGACTTGACGATGCCACCGAGACCCTGCGAGAAGCGGTGTCCCGGGGCGAGGCTGGCCAGGTGGATCGGGCATCCGGCCGCGTACCGCTCGGCGCCGAGGTCACGGAACTTGTCCCGGGTGTCGTCCCGGCCGTCCTCCTCGTAGAACGCCGGGTTCAGGTCCAGCGGCAGCGGGTTGGTGTAGTCCTGGAACACGATTCGGTGCTGCCCGTCCGCGTCCACCTGGTCGAGGGTGGTCAGGATCTGGCGTACGGCGGCGGTGGTCTCCGCGGTCGCGGCGCTGAGCTGCGCGGCCGTGGCCAGGTCCGCGTCGCTGCACGGCTTCTGCTCCACCGGCCCGTTCAGGTACGCCCAGAACTCCCACCAGCCGGTCCAGGCGTCGGCGATGAACCGGTTGGCACACGTCTCCGCGACGCTGCCGAAGGTGAACGAGCTGTTGTTGGAACCGAGGCCGATCAGCACCAGGTCGATGTCCTGGGTCTGCGCGACGGCACGCAGCTGGTCGAGCTGCGCGGCCACCGTGCGTCCCTTGGGCCGCGCCTGCGAGGCGGTGGCGATGTCGTGCGGCTGGCCGCCGGAGCAGGCCAGGTTGAACCGGTTCTGGATGCCGGGCAGGTTGGCCTGGTTCAGCGAGGCGTTCGCCGACCGGTGGCAGAAGAAGGCGTTGTTGTTCGGGGCCGTCCAGCCGGGAAATCCCTGGGTGACCCCGTTGGCGTCGACCACCGGGGTGTACGCCCCAGCGCCCTCCCCGCTGATGAAGCTGTCGCCGAGCGCCACGGCGGCGGTGGGCAGCGCGGCGGTAGCGGGGGCGGGCAGCGCGACGGCGGTCGACAACGCGGCTGTGACGATCGTGAGTGCCGCGGCGAGCGTGGTACGGCGGAACCTGGGCATGGGGCCCCCATCCATCGAAAGATGAAAGATTCTCTGAGAGCGCGATCAGATCACCCCTGTGCAACGGGCGTCAATGGCCCGTAACAGAATCGTTCGACGAAAGACACGACGGCTCCGGGCGCAACGGTGTGCGCCCAGCACGGGTCACCCGGCACTGTGGATGGCGTCGAACGCCGGTGCGCGCGCCGGCCTAGCGCGAGGGTGACTCCGGCGTCACGCGCCCCCGCCGGCGTCACCCTCGGAGCGGGCGCGCACGGCCGCGCCGAGCGCGTTCAGACCGACACCCCAGATCAGGAGTACGCAGAACCACTGCGCCCACCGCAGCGCGCTCATCTCCCCGGACAGCAGATTGCGGACGCTGCCGAGCGGTGTGAGCCACGGCTGTGCCGGACGCAGCGCGTCCACCGCCCCCAGCAGCCCGAACAGGCCCAGCGGGAGGACGATCGTGGCGAGGAACGCGACCACCCGCGAGCGCAGCAGCAGGCCCAGTCCGGTGCCCACCAGACCGGCGACGATCTGCACCAGCACGCTGCCCACCGCCACCGTGCCGACATGCCGCCACCGATCGTCCACCCCCACAGCCGGGGTCACGGCCAGTGTCGCGGCGCAGATCGCCACACCACCCACGCCGATCACGACCGTCGGCAGCAGCACCCCGAACACGGTCGGGGCGGCGTCGGCGCGAGCCCGGCGTGGATCACGTACGAGCAGGATGCCGAACAGTGGCGTCGCCACCGACATTAGGCTCTGGACCGCGCCCGACAGGTCGACGAACGTCCGGTCGGTGGGTGCCGCCGCCGCGACGAGCGCCACGGCGGTGAGCAGCCCCGCCAGAAGGGTGCCGGCGAGCAGCCAGCGGCGGGTACGCGTACCGAGGGAGCGCCGTAGGGCGTCGCCTGTCGTCTCGTCCACCTCGGCAACCTCCCGGCCTCCGCCGTGCATGCAACAGGAACCGTACCGGCGACGACTGTCGACGCGTGGTCCCGTGATCACCGTGCATCTCTCGGGTCGTCACCGATCGTGCCGCTCGGCAGCCGCGCCCAGCGGTATGCGGCACCTCGTCTCCTTTGTGCTCACGGGATGTGACAGACGTGGACAGTGCTAAATCTCTGTCTCTACAGTTCCCCCGTCTGGCCGTCTCACATACACGGGGGTTGCGGTGGCCATTGGCCGCTCCATGCATGCTGTCCACATTCCGAAATCATCAAGCCGTCGCCTGCTCGCCGCCGGAATCTCGGCGTCCATCGGCGTCGCCCTCCTCGCCGCACCCGCGTCGGCCGCGCCGACGTCGACGGGCGGCACCACGTCCAGCGGTACGACCGCGCGGGACGCCGCCCAGGCGACCGCCACGGCCACGCGTACCGGTCAGCGCGTCGAGGTCGAATCGGCACGTAGCGAGCTGACCCAGGTCTTCGCCAAGCCCGGCGGCGGCTTCGTCGCCGAGACCGCAGCCGTTCCACAGCGGGTCCGCCAGGCCGACGGCTCCTGGTCCGAGGTCGACCTGTCGTTGCACCGCGCGGCGACCGGCTGGCGACCGGCGGTCACCCCGGCCACCGTGCTGTTCTCGGCCGGCGGGCACGGTCCCGCCGCCACCCTGACCAACGGCGCCACGTCGATGACGCTGGGCTGGCCCGGGGCGCTGCCCGCGCCGAGCGTGTCCGGGGAGGCCGCCACCTACCCCGGGGTCCTGCCCGGTGTGGACCTGGTGCTGACGGCCACCCACACCGGCTTCACCCACGTCCTGGTGGTGAAGACCCCGCAGGCGGCGGCGAACCCGGCGCTGCGGGAGATCCGCTTCGACCTCGGGGGCGACGCACGGGTCCGGCGGGAGGCCGACGGCTCGCTGCGGGCGCTCGCCGGCGGGGCGGAGGTGGCACGCGCCGCCACCGCCGAGATGTGGGACTCCTCCGGCCCTGCCGGTGCGCCTCGTGCGGCGGCCTCCTCGCCGTCCGGTCCTGGCCTGGCCGCGCGTACCGCCCCCGTGGCGACCGCCGTCGACGCGGCGGGCGACCTCGTGCTGCGCCCGTCAGCGGGCCTGCTCGACCCGGCGAAGGCGACCTTCCCGGTCTACATCGACCCGGCCTGGTCAGCCCTCCCCTCCCGCTGGGCGTACGCCACGAACAACAACTCCACCAACAGCGACACCTCGGCTGCCCGGGTCGGATCGAACCCGGACAACGGGGTCGTCTACCGCTCCTACTTCGAGTTCCCGATCGGAAACCTCAGCGGCAAGATCATCAGGTCCGCGTCCGTGCAGGTGGTGGCGACCCACACCTGGTCCTGCTTCGACACCCCGACCTACCTCTACCAGTCGGGCGTGATCACGAGCATCCCGCGCACCGCCTGGGCGCCCGCGCTGACCACGCCCCGCGCCTCCGCGAACTCACACGCCAACGGAGGGTCGGGCTGCGCCGACTCCCCGCAGCCGCCGATGACCGTGCGGTTCACCGGCAACGTCGCCGCCGGCCTCAGCAGCGCGGCGTCCGCCCACCTGAGCACGATCACCTACGGTCTCTGCGCGTGCAGCGACTCGTCGGGGACCGGCGAGAGCACGGCGAACCGGTGGAAGAAGTTCGACCCGACCACCGCCCGCCTGCTGGTCGACTACGACACGCCGCCCACCCAGCCCACCGCTCTCCAGGTCGGTGGCGCGGCCTGTGTCACGGGCGAACGGGTCACCCTGGCCACCGCGCCGACGCTCTCCGCCGTCTTCCCCGACGCGGATGCCGGCCAGGTCCTCCAGACGGCGTACGAGCTGCTGGAGATTCCCGCCTCGGGCGTCTACGACAGCGCCACGCCGCGCATGACCGCGCCCACGGGCTCCACCGTCCTGGCCGGCGCCCGCTCCACCACGGCAGCGGTGACCGGCACGGCCGACGGGAAGTCGTCGTACGCCTTCCGGACCCGCAGCGACGACGGCTACGTGGCCAGCCCCTGGTCGGGGTGGTGCGAGTTCACGATCGACGACCAGCCGCCCACGGTGAGCGTGGACGCGGTCACCAGTCCCGCCCCGCCCGGCCAGCTCTACACCTACAAGCTGCGCTCGCCGGACCTGGACGTGGTCAGTTTCCGCTACGGCTGGAGCAACCCTCCCACCGAGGAAGCGGAGGCCGGCACGAGCCTCGGCTGGACCGGCACGACCGTTTCGGTGACCCTGGCGACGCCCGCCTATGGCACGAACACGCTGTACGTGGCCGCCGTGGACAGCGTCGGGAACGTCGGCTACAGCTCGCTTGTTATCCAGGTGCCGGCCCCGTAGGGCGGCCGACCACCAACCGGTCACGGCGCGGCTGACGCGTCGAAACCGGACAACAGCACACGATGTCGAGGCTCGCATTCGCAACGGGGATGCGGGCCTCGACTGCGGGGTGCCGTCGTCGTGTCACATCTGCCGGCTAGGCTCGCTGCGGCGCGCCGGCCGACCGATCAGTTCGGACGCGGCACCACACCGCCGAGACCGGGGAGTACGACCAGTTGACCGCAGAGCCTGACACCCTGTACGGGGCCGATGACCTCACCCACCTTGAGGGGCTGGACGCTGTCCGCAAGCGGCCCGGCATGTACATCGGTTCCACCGACAGCCGTGGCGTGGGTCACCTCGTCAACGAGATCCTCGACAACTCCACCGACGAGGGTGTCGCCGGTCACGCGAGCAACGTCGAGGTGATCCTGCACGCCGACGGTTCGGTGCAGGTCGACGACGACGGTCGCGGCATCCCCACCGACGTGCACGCCAAGTCCGGCATCTCCGGCGTCGAGCTGGTGCTGACCCGCCTGCACGCGGGCGGCAAGTTCGGCGGCTCCGGCTACAAGACCTCCGGCGGTCTGCACGGCGTCGGCGCCTCCGCCGTCAACGCGCTGTCCCGTCGTTTCGACGTCACCGTCCGCCGCGCCGGCAAGGTCCACTCGATGTCGTTCCGGCACGGGGTGCCGGGGATCTTCGACGGCGACGGGCCGGACGCGTCCTTCACCGCCGGCCCCGGCCTCCAGGTGACCGGGGCGATGAAGCGCGGCCAGCGCACCGGCACGTCCATCCGCTGGTGGCACGACGCCCGCTACTTCGAGACCGGCGCGGCGCTCGACGTCGACGCCGTCCGGATGAAGCTTCGCAACACCGCGTTCCTGGTCCCTGGCGTGACGTACCTGCTGCGTGACCTGACCGGCGAGGCGCCCGCCGAGGAGCGGTTCCACTACCCCAACGGGCTCAGCGACATGGTCGAGTTCCTCGCGCCGGCCGGTGACCGGCCGGTCTCCGGCATCCTGCTGGTCAACGGCGAGGGGACCTACCGGGAGAACGCCGCCGACGCCAACGGTGTCATGCAGTCCAACGTGCAGCGCCGCGCCGAGGTGGAAGTGGCGTTCCGCTGGGGCACCGGCTACGAGCGCACCGTCGAGTGCTTCACCAACACGATCCGCAACGCCCACGGTGGCACCCACCGCAAGGGCTTCGAACGGGCCCTCGTGCGCACCCTCGCCGACGCCGTCCGCAACACCCGCGGCCTGCTCAAGGCCAAGGAGGAGCCGCCGACCCTGGACGACGTCCTGGAGGGCATGACGGCCGTGGTGCACGTGCGGATTCCCGAGCCGCAGTTCACCTCCCAGACCAAGGACGAGCTGTCCACCACCGGCATCACCAAGGTTCTGCAGAGCCTCGTCGACGCGCACGTCAAGGCCTGGCTGGAGGACCGGCGCACCAAGGCCGAGGCGCGCGTCGTCCTGCAGAAGATCGTCGACGCGGCGCGGGTGCGACTCACCCAGAAGCAGCAGAAGGACGCCGCCCGGCGTAAGACCGCCCTGGAGGGCGCGTCCATGCCGCCGAAGCTGGTCGACTGCCGCGCGACGGGCATCGACCGCAGTGAGCTGTTCATCGTGGAGGGCGACAGCGCGCTGGGGACGAGCCGGATGGCGCGCTCGTCGGAATACCAGGCGCTGCTGCCCATCCGGGGCAAGATCCTCAACGTGCAGAAGGCCAACCTCCAGCAGGTTCTGGACAATGCCGAGTGCGCGGCCATCGTCCAGGTGCTGGGGGCGGGTTCGGGGCGGACGTTCGACCTCTCCGCGCTGCGCTACGGCCGCGTGCTGATCATGGCCGACGCCGACGTGGACGGCGCGCACATCCGTACGCTGCTGATCACCCTCTTCGCCCGCTACATGCGGCCGTTGATCGAGGCCGGTCGTCTCTACGCGGCGATGCCGCCCCTACACAAGATCACGACCAAGGGGCGGAACCCGCAGACCGTCTACACCTACACCCAGGCCGAGATGGAGACGACGGTCCGCAAGCTGGAAAAGGCCGGCAAGCAGATCGTCACGCCCATCCCGCGCTTCAAGGGCCTCGGTGAGATGGACGCCGACGAGCTGTGGGACACCACGATGAACCCGGCCACCCGGGCCGTCCGCCGGATCACCCTCGACGACGTGGACGCCGCCGAGCGCATCCTCGAACTGCTGATGGGCGAGAAGGTCGAGCCGCGCCGCAACTGGCTCATCGACTCCGCCGACCGGGTCGACCGCGAGGCGATCGACGCATGAGCACCTGTCTCGTTCGAGTGGAGAGCTGAGTCATGGCACGCCGTAAGGACAACAAGGTCGATCTCTCCTCGTTCGACCAGGCCGGCGCACGGGTCTTCGACAACCCGCTGGTCACCGAGGTCTCGGACTCCTACCTGGAGTACGCCTTCTCGGTCATCCACTCCCGCGCCCTGCCGGATGCCCGCGACGGCCTCAAGCCCGTGCACCGACGGATCCTCTGGTCGATGTACGAGCAGGGCTACCGCCCCGATCGTGGGCACGTGAAGTCCGCGCGCATCGTGGGCGACTGCTTCGTCGCCGGCACACTCGTCTCGACGCCGGTCGGTCTGCGGGCCATTGACGAGATCGAAGTCGGGGACCTCGTGCTCGACGGCGATGGAGCCTCCGTGCCGGTGACTGCTGTTTATCGGAATCCGACCTCCGAACTCGTGCGCGTGACCTGGAGTAACGGGCACACGATGCTCGTCACGCCGGGCCAGCGCTTCCGCGTGGTCGCCGATGACCTTTCGGTTGAATGGGCGGAGGCTCGGGATCTCTCGGGGCGACTGACATTGGCCTACGGCAGTCGTCGCAACGCGCTGCCGACTCCCGCTGGCGACGTCTATGACTATGTGCGCGGGCTGCTGGTGGCCGAAGGCTTTCCTGTCCATCGGTCTCGCGAGGCGGACGGTCGGGTCCGAATCCACATGTGTGACGTCGAGCCGCTGGATGTCGCTCACGGCTGGGCCATCGCCAGTGGATTGAATGTCTCGCGAGGTAAGCGCGAGGCGCGCAACCCTCTCCATCGCGACCAGCACATCTTGACCTTCAGCCGGCACGAAGGGCTGCTGGAGGCGACCGAGCCGCTCAGCCGGGACAAGTACATACCCCGCGACATCGTCGAGAACCGGTCGGCGTGGGCGCCGTTCCTCGCTGGCTTCTTCGACGGCGACGGTTACGTCCGTAAGCGCTTTAGAGAGATCGTCTTCGTCAGCACGAGCGAGCTGCTGGTGCGGCAGATCTACGCCATGCTCGCCGACCTGGGGCTGCATGGGCACCACTGGAGCGGCGGTCGCGCCTCCACGGGAAACCCGCTGTTCGGTCTCTCGATCAGCGGGCGAGACGCCGCCGTCCTCGCTCGAATGCTGCTGCCATGGGTCCGAATCGGCTACAAGCAGGACGGCTTGCAGCGGGTCATCGACATCGACTACCAGTACAGCGGCAAGCAGGGCAACGACCGGCTGCCGTACGGTCCGGTCATCGCAGAGTTCACCGCAGCGCATCAGGGCGGCGGGTGGTTCCGGGGCCAGGACGGGCAGGCGTTCCGTGCTTCGCTCTCGGCCAGCGGTGGACCGAAGGTGCGGTACGGCAAGGACCGCAATCGCGTCTCGCTGACAGACCGGTCGTTCCAGTTGGAGCGAGCAGTACGGGACGGCTGGATCCACAAACTCCGCCGGATTGGGTCGCCGCTCGCCGCTAGGTTGGAGGCGCTGATCGGTAGCGCGTTCCTGCGGGTCACCTCGGTCGAGGCGGTGTCGTCCGACGTCACGTACGACATCCAGGTGGGCAGTGATGACCACGCCTTTATCGCCGAGGGCTACGTGGTGCACAACTGCATGGGTAAATACCATCCGCACGGCGACACGGCGATCTACGACGCGATGGTCCGCCTCGCGCAGGACTTCTCGCTCAACGTGCCGCTGATCGACGGGCACGGCAACTTCGGATCTCCCGACGACGGCCCGGCCGCCTCGCGGTACACCGAGGCCCGGATGTCCCGTGAGGCGATGCTGCTCGTCGGTGAGCTGGGCGAAGACACGGTCGACGTCGAGCCCAACTACGACGGTTCGTTGACGCAGCCGACCGTACTGCCGGCGGCCTTCCCCAACCTGCTGGTCAACGGCGCGTCCGGGATCGCGGTCGGCATGGCCACCAACATGATCCCGCACAACCTCGCCGAGGTGGTCTCCGCGGCCCGTTGGCTGATCAACCACCCGGACGCCACCCTGGACCGGCTCATGGAGTTCGTCCCCGGCCCCGACCTGCCCACCGGCGGGGTGCTGCTCGGCCTCGACGAGGTGCGCCGGGCGTACGAGACCGGGCGCGGCGTGGTGCGGATGCGCGGCAAGGTGGAGATCGGTCCCATCGAGGGCAGTCGGGGTCGCCAGGCGATCACCGTGGTCGAGCTGCCCTACGGCGTCGGCGCGGAGAAGGTCATCGCGGCGATCACCAACGAGGTCACCAAGACCAAGCGGCTGACCGGCATCGCGGACGTCAAGGACCTGACCGACCGGGAGAGCGGCACCCGCCTCGTGGTCGAGTGCAAGGTCGGGGTCAACCCGCAGGCCCTGCTCGCCGACCTGTACCGGTTGACCCCGTTGGAGCAGTCCTTCGGCGTCAACAACCTCGTGCTGGTCGACGGTCAGCCCCGTACCCTCGGGTTGAAGGCCCTGCTGGAGGTCTTCCTGGCCCACCGGTACGAGGTGGTCACCCGGCGCAGCTCCTACCGTCGGCGCAAGCGCGAGGAGCGGCTGCACCTGGTCGACGGTCTGCTGATCGCGCTGCTCGACATCGACCGGGTGGTCCGTCTGATCCGTGGCAGCGACGACGCGCAGGCGGCCAAGGACGGGCTGATGAGCCAGTTCGGCCTCTCCGAGATCCAGGCCACGTACATCCTGGACACGCCGCTGCGCCGGCTCACGAAATTCGACCGGATCGAGCTGGAGGCCGAGCAGGAGCGGCTGCGTGCCGAGATCGCCGAGCTGTCCACGATCCTCGACGACGAGCGGGTGCTCAAGAAGCTGGTCTCCGACGAGTTGGCGGCCGTGGTCAAGCAGTTCGGCACCGAACGTCGGACGACCCTCGTCGACGGTGACCTGAAGGAGGTGCTGGCGGCGTCCGCGCCGGCCGGCCCGCTGGAGGTCGCCGACGACCCGTGCCAGGTGATCCTCTCGGCGACCGGGCTGGTCGCCCGGACCGCGGCCGAGTCGGAGGAGAGCGCCGAGGGGCGCCGACGCAACGGTCGGGTCAAGCACGACACGGTACGCGCCATCGTGCACTCCACCGCCCGTGGCCGGGTGCTGCTGATCACGAGCGCGGGTCGCGCCTTCAAGGTCGACGTACTGCCGCTGCCGGTGCTCCCCGAGCAGGCCGGCACGGTGTCGCTGCGCGGCGGCATGTCCGCCGCGGAGCTGGCGCCGCTGGAGGCGGGGGAGACCGTTGTCGGTCTGGTCCCGCTCAGCGGCGCTGCCGACACCTCACCCGGTCTGGCGCTGGGCACCCGGCACGGCGTCGTGAAGGTGTGCGCGCCGGAGTGGCCGGTGCGCTCCGACGAGTTCGAGGTGATCGGCCTGCGGGACGGTGACGAGGTGGTCGGGGCGACCTGGTTGACCGACGGCACCGAGACGTTGACCTTCGTCACCTCGGAGGCGTCGTTGCTGCGCTTCGCTGCCGGGCTGGTCCGCCCGCAGGGCCTCAAGGGCGGCGGCATGGCCGGCATCAACCTGCCGGCCGGCGCGCGGGTGGTCTTCTTCGGCGCGGTACGCACCGACGACCCGGGTCACGGCGAGCCGATGGTGGTCACCTCCACCGGGGCGACGGTCAAGGTCACGCCGTTCCAGGCGTACCCGGCGAAGGGCCGGGCGACCGCCGGCGTGCGTGCCCACCGGTTCCTCAAGGGTGAGACGGACGTCGCCGTGGCCTGGGTGGGGCCGCGCCCGGTCGGCGCGACAGTCACCGGCGACCCGGTGGAGCTGCCGGCAGCCGACCCGCGCCGCGACGGCAGCGGCTTCGCGGTGATGCTCGGCCCAACGGTGGTAGGCCACCTCATCGAACGCGACTAACCGCCCCCACCCACCCACCCACCCACCCCACCCACCCACCCACCCCACCCACCCCACGGCCCCTCCGGCCCCACTGGCCCCCGTCGATCATGAAGTTATTGCCGCCGTCTTCGGCGTGTCCTGGCAATAACTTCATGATCACCCGGCTGGGGGGGTGGGGGTGGGGGGAGGGGGGAGGGGGTGGGGGTGGGGTGGGGTGGGTTAGGCGACGTTGAAGGGGCGGAACTGGACGCTTACCCTTGGGCTTACCGGGCGGGTGGTCTTGGGGATGGCGTGTTCCCAGGTGCGCTGGCAGGAGCCGCCCATGACGATCAGGTCGCCGTGCCCCACCGGGAAGCGCAGGCTGTCGCCACCGCCGCGAGGGCGCAGCAGCAGAGGCCGGGGAGACCCGAAGGAGACGATCGCGACGATCGTGTCGTTGTGGGCCGAGCGGCCGATCGTGTCACCGTGCCACGCGACGCTGTCGCGGCCGGAGCGGTAGAGGCACATGCCGGCGGTGACGAACGGTTCGCCCAGCTCGGGTGCGTAGTGCCGGGTCAGTGCCGCCCGCGCCGAGGTGAGCACCGGGTGCGGCAGTTGCCGCTCACCGTCGTACCAGCAGAGCAGGCGGGGCACGTCGACCTCGCTGTCGTACATGGTGCGGCGCTCCGCACGCCAGGGCACCTCGGCGAGCAGGGTGTCCAGGACTGCGTCGGAACCCTGCACCCAACCCGGAAGGTGGTCGACCCAGGCGCCCCGGCTCAACTGGTGCCGCCGGATCTGACCGCCCAGCGGCCCCAAAGTCGGCTCCGCGTCGGTCGCGTCGAGCATCGACGGCTGGTAGGCGGCCTCCATGAAGCCACCCTAGCAGCACGTTAGTACACCCGTGCGAGTGCCGGACCCGAGCGGGAAGCCCCGACCCCCGACCGCGTCGATCTCGCACTTTCGGTCGACGGCATGAGGCGATTTGCCCCTTGTGTCGCAACAGAAAGTGCAAGATCGCGGAGGTGGGGGTGGGGTCAGGTTGGGGTGGGGGCGGTTTGGAGCACCGCGTCCACGACGCGGGAGCGGCCCCGGCCGTCCACGGCGGCCCAGGCTCGGGCGGCCAGCGCCGCGCGGCGTTGCGGTGAGCTGAGGAGCCCGTTGAGCGTTCGCGCCGCCGTAGCCCGGGCGGTCCGCCCGGCCATCCCGGTGGCGGTCAGGTCCGGCAGTTCGCCGAGGCCGGCGGCCAGGCCGTGCCGCACCACCCGGGTGTACGACTCGCGTTGGTTGTCGACCACGCAGACCAGTGCCGCGGGCGCGCCGAGGCAGCACAGTTCCCAGGTGGAGGTGCCGGCGGCGCTGACGACCAGGTCCGCCTCGGTGATCAGTGCGGGCAGCGCGCCGGTGGGCGGGACGGGACGCACGATCTGTCCCCGCCCGGGGGTGATCGTCTCCAGTTCGGCCTCGATCTCGGGTCGTCCGACGACGACCGTGAGGTCCATCGGGTGGCCGGTGGCCAGCAGTACCCGGGTCAGCACCGGGGCCGTGCCGACCGCGTCGGTGCCGCCGAAGAACGCCAGCACCCGGGGCCTGCCGACCGCCGTGGCGGGCCGGGGCGTCGCCGGGCGGGCGGTCACGACCGAGTCGCGCAGCAGGGCGTACCCGCTGCCGGCGAGCAGCCGCCCGGGCAACGCCGGAAGCTGTGCCCCGAAGTTCTGGTCGAGGTAGAGGTCGGCGTCCTGGCCCCGGCTGTCCCCGTCGATGACGGCGAGGGTGACGACACCCGCCGCGCGCAGGGCGCCAGCGCCGGCCGGGTCCAGTTCGTACGAGTCGAGGACCACCACGTCGAGGTCGTGTCGTCGGGCCGTCTCGACCAGCTCGCTCGGTGACTCCGGGCCGGGGTGCAGCTCGATGCCGCGCGCGGCCAGTTCGGCGCTGGCCCAGCCGACCCGCTCGACAGTGCCGAACACCGCGACGTGGGCGCCCCGGGCGAGGAACTCCTCGGCGAGGGCGAGGCAGCGGACGAGATGCCCGACGCCGCGCTGCGGCCCGGCGTCGCAGCGGAGTCCGACCCGTAGCGCGCTCAGGACTCCTCCAGCCGCTTCTGGCGTACGTCGGCGTTGAGCGCGCGCAGCCGGGGTTGCCCGTCGAGCCAGTCGGCGAGCTTGGCGAGCGGCACACTCACGTCGCCGAAGTGGTCGGCGACGGCGCTCACCAGCGCCCAGTCCTGCTCGGTGTCGAGGGTGAGCCGCAGCGCCGAGCGGTCCGGGGTGAGGGTCACCCCGAGCACCCGGAACAGCTCCGGATGGGTGTACGCGTACGAGGTGACGTGCACGCGGTGGTGGCCGGTGGCGAGCCGGTCCAGGGTACGCAGGGTCTCCGCGCGGATGATCTCCACGTCCAGCCCGCGGGGCAGGGTGCGGGCGATCGACGTGCTTGCGTAGTCCAGGCCGGGCACGGCCCGGTACACCGAGGCGACAAGCGTGATGATCTCCGGGTCGAGCAGCGGGCAGTCGGCGGTGAACCGCATCACCGCGTCGCCCGGGTGCGCGGCGAGCGCGCCCACGAAGCGGCCCAGCACGTCGTCGACGGGTCCGCGATGGCACGGCACGCCGAGTCGCCGGCACTCGTCGACCACCGCGTCGTCGACCGCGTCGGTGCTCGTCGCGACCACCAGGTCGGCGAGGACGCCGCTGTCGAGGGCGGCGCGGACGACACGGCCGAGCACGGACCGCCCGGCGAGCGGGCGCAGCACCTTGCCGGGCAGCCGCGACGAGCCCATCCGGGCCTGCACGATGCCGACGATCCGTGGCGCCGGGGTCTGGCCCGGGTCAGGTGGGCCCGCCGTCGCGGTAGCGTCGCCGTCGCCGCTCACTGCTGCTCCTCCTGCTCCGTGACGAGTTGCTTCGGGGCGAGCGCCGCCCGTGCTCGTCGCTTCGCGGCACGAGCACCCCGCTTGGCCAGCCGGGCCGGAGTGATGGCGAGCCGGCCGACGCGGTAGCTGATGGACCCGCTGAGCAGTCCGATCTTCGCCTCCGCCCGGCGCAGCGCCCGCTCCCGGGACGTGAGCAGCTCGTCGGTCCACCGGGTCAGGGCCGCGAGCCGACTGATCTCCTCGCGTTGACGCAGCCACGCCTCACGTAGCTGCTGGTAGCTGTGCGCGCCGAGCGGCGGATCGGTCGGTTCGACCGCCTGGAGTTCGGTCGCGAGAGCTGTCCGGTGCTCGGCGTCGAGGCCGTGCAGGCTGGCCGTGATCGCCGCCTCGGCCTGTACCGCCTCGGCCACGGTCGCTCGATCCAGGTCGTGGCCGGCGAGCCCGCCGAGGACGACGGTGAGGCCGGCGACGTCGAGGGTGGACGACCACGGGTGGGCGTACCCGCCGGTGAGCAGGGCCGCCGCGAAGCGCCACAGCCCGCGGGCCAGCACCACGTCGCCGGGGAGTCGGTCGGTGGCCCGCCAGCTCGGGTCGAGCACCGCGAAGCGCTCCCCGTCGACCACGATGTTGTCGGCGCTGGCCAGCGCTGCGGCGCCGGCGAGGCGTCCGTCTGCGTCGGCCTGGTCGGCGAGCCAGCCCGCGTACCCGTGCAACAGCGTGCGCACCGTCGCCAGGTCGCGGCGCAGCGCGGCATCGAGCAGCAGGGTGTGCAGCAGTCGCCCGGACGGCACCGGCCCGGTCAACGCGTCCGGGTTCCGGTACGCGGCCTCGCGGCTGGCGAACGGCGCGGCCGGCGCGGTCGGGTCGGCGGTGACCACGTGGCCCCACCGCCAGCCCGACGGGCCGTCGCGTACCTCCAGCACGCCGATCCCGGGCTGCCCGGACGACCCCGTCTGCACCAGCGCCACCGGCAGATCATCCCCGTCGGCTGGGGTGTCGGTGGGCCCGTCGGGCCGGTAAGCCAGCATCAGCCAGGCCGGTGCCAGGTCGGCGGCGCGCCCGGCGTGCAGGGCGTCCACCGCCAGTCGGGCCGGGTCCTGGAGCACCGTCGCGGGGGCGAAGGCACCGGCGCAGGCGCCGTGTAGCACCGCGTCGAACAGCCCCCGGTGCGCGCCGTGGTCGAGCTGGTCGGCGTCGAGCAGGGCCGTCGCGGTCGCGCCCTCGGGGTACGCGGCCCAGCAGGCGCTCGGGCGGAGCCCGCTGTCGGTGATCCGCTGGCGGAGCTGGTCCCGGTTGGCGGGGTGGGCCGCATCGAGTACGCCGCCGATCACCCAGGCGGAATCGTCGCGGGCGGCGTACCAGGGGGTGGTGGCGACCAGGCGGTGCAGCCCGAGCGGGTTGTCCAGGCGCAGCAGCAGAGCGCCGCCGGGGCGTACCGCCGCGACCAGCCGGGCCAGCACGCCGTCCCAGCCCAGCCGGGTGCCCTCCACCGACTCGATCGGGTCCAGGCCGGCGGCGGCGATCACCACGTCGTACGTCTCGTCGTCGGCCAGGCCGGCGGGGCCGCCGACGATCACGCGGGCGGCGCGCTGGGCCAGCGCCACGGCGTCCGGGTGGCTGCGCAGCAGGCAGGTCACCTCGGCGTGGGCGAGCCGGTCGAGCAGCGCCGGGTCGTGCGGGCCGGCCAGCAGGACACGCGCGCCGGGCGGTACGACGCGGGCGGCCAGTGCCGCGAGGGGTCCTCCGTCGGCCAACCGCTCCGTCGGCAGGTCGGACCAGGCCAGCATCTCGCCGCCGGGCAGGGTGATCCGGCCGGCGGGTGCCGTCTCAGTCGTCACTGTCATCCTCTTCTTCTTCCGGAAGGTTCGCCCAACCGAGCAGTTCACGCAGCTCGGCAGGGGTGCAGCGGTAGTCGGTGCCCAGCTCCGCCCGGGCGATCGAGACGGCGGTGGGCCTGTCGACCTGCGCGCCGTGCAGCTCCGGCCACTGTCGCCGGATGCGGGCGGTACCACCGAAGGTCGGGTCCTCGTTGGACAGGATCATCGGGTCGCCGTAGACCGCCGGTTCGCAACCGGCCGCGATGCCGTAGAAGATCGCGCTGGTCAGCCGGTTGGATGCTACCCGCCGGTGCCGGCGCAGCTCGGTTAACTGCTTGTCGAGGAACTCCGGGTCGGTGTCCTTCCACCAGTGTCCCCGGTAGCCGTGGCAGATCACCCGGAAGCCGGCGCGCTCGTAGAGCCGTCGGACGTGGCGCATGCCGTACTCGTGCCAGTAGAGGCAGACCGTGACCGGACCGGGCTCGGTGTCCCGGATGCGGGCGATCAGCTCCCGGTGGTCACCCTTGACGTGCTGGCCCTCCCAGCCGTGGAACGGGTACCAGATGGTGCCCGCCCGCTCCTGCTCCGGCGGGTCCTCGGGCCGCATGGCCAGCAGGTAGACGAATGGGGCGCCGATCACGACGACGTTGCGCCGCCCCACCGACCAGGCCCGGCGGCGGGTCTGCTCGGACCAGAGCAGGCTCGGGGTGCGGTCGGCGTACGGGTGTCCCGGCGCGAGGCCGTCGCCGATGTTCCAGCCGTGCTGCACGTACCCGTTGATCCGTGGCGGATGCCGGTCGCCGAGACCGGCGTAACGGGCCAGCACGTGGGCGTGGCCGTAGAAGTGGTTCGCGTGGTGCATCAGCTTCCCATCAGGCGGCGGAACGCACCGCGCTGCCCCGCAGGATCGCGGTCAGCGCGTCGATGACGCGGTCCTGGTCGGCGTCGCTGAGTCCCGGGTACAGCGGCAGCGACAGCTGCTGGGCGTAGAACGACTCGGCCACCGGACACGACCCGCGCCGGTAACCCAGGTCGGCGAAGACGGGGTGCCAGTGCACGGGGATGTAGTTGACCTGCACGCCGATCCCGGCGGCGCGCATCCGGTCGTACACCTCCCGGCGACGGCCGTCGAGCACCCGGATCGGGTAGAGGTGCCAGGCCGGGTCGGCCCACGACCTGCGGACCGGCAGGCGTACCCCGTCCAGGTTGGCCAGTGCCTCGTCGTAGCGGGCGACCAGCGCGGCCCGGCGGGCCGTGAACGCGGCGAGCCGGCGCAGTTGACTGCGGCCCAGCGCGCAGAGCACGTCCGGCAGGCGGTAGTTCAGCCCGAACTCGTGCACCTCCTGGTGCCAGCCGCCCTCGTCCGGGTGGCGCAGGTCGGCGCGCTCGCGGACCACGCCGACGCCACGGAATCGGCGGGCCCGCTTCAGGACCTCCGGGTCGAGCGCGGCGACCGCGCCCCCCTCGGCGGTCGTCAGGTTCTTCGTGGGGAAGAACGAGAACGTGGTCAGGTCGGCGAGCGAGCCCACCGGTCGGCCACGGTACGTCCCGCCGATCGAGTGCGCCGCGTCGGCGAGCAGCAGCGCGTCGCTGCCCGCCAAGGACGCGCGCAGCGCGTCGTAGTCGGCCGGGTGGCCGGCGTAGTCGACAGCGGAAACCACCTTGGTACGTGAGCTGACCGCCGCCGCTGCGGCAGCCGGGTCGAGGCAGAACGTCTCGTCCTCGACGTCGGCGAACACGATCTTCGCGCCGAGCGCGACGGCGCTGCTGGCGGTCGCCACGAACGTCATCGGTGGCACCACCACCTCGTCGCCCGGTCCCACCCCGGCAGCCGCGTACGCGACGTGCAGCGCCGCCGTGCCGTTGGAGACCGCTGCGACGCCCACCCCACCGGTCCAGCGGGCGAGGTCGGCCTCGAACGCGTCGACCTGTGGTCCGGTGGTGAGCCAGTCGCCGCGCAGCACGTCGGCGACTGCTGCGACGTCGTCCTCGGAGATCGACTGCCGGCCGTACGGGAGCATCCCCGTCATGCGGTCAGGCCGAGCATCTCGCGCAACTGCTCGACGCTGAGCCACTCGTCGTTGGTGTCCGACTGGTAGGCGAAGCCGTCCGGCACGGGCTCGCAGTCGACCGGCGGCTGGTAGCCCCAACCGGCGATGGTCGGCTGGACGATGTAGCGGTCCTTGGCGCGCAGCGTCCGCCGGCTGTCGTCCGGGGCGATCATCTCCTCGTGCAGCTTCTCGCCGGGCCGGATGCCGATCTCGTGGGTGGTGGCGTCCGGGGCGACGGCCTCGACCAGGTCGAGGATGCGCATGCTGGGAATGCGCGGCACGAACAGCTCGCCGCCCTGCATCTGGTCGAACGAGTCCATGACGAACTGCACGGCCTGCTCGAGGGTGATCCAGAAGCGGGTCATCCGCTTGTCGGTGATCGGCAGGCTCTTGCCCTCGGCGGCCAGCCGGTGGAACAGCGGGACGACCGAACCACGGCTGCCGACCACGTTGCCGTAGCGCACCACGGAGAACCGGGTCGGGTGGTGCGCGGCGTAGTGGTTGGCCGAGACGAACAGCTTGTCGCCGACCAGCTTGGTGGCGCCGTACAGGTTGATCGGGCTGGACGCCTTGTCGGTGGAGAGCGCGATGACCTTCTTGACGCCCGCCTCGATCGCGGCGTCGACGACGTGCTGCGAGCCGGTGATGTTGGTGGCGATGAACTCCGACGGGTTGTACTCCGCGGTGTCCACCTGCTTGAGGGCTGCGGCGTGCACGACGTGGTCCACGCCGTGCATCGCGCGGGTGAGGCGGTGCCGGTCCCGGATGTCGCCGATGAACCAGCGCAGGCGCGGATCGTCACCGAGCTGCTGGCGCAGCTCGTACTGCTTGAGTTCGTCGCGGGAGAAGACCACCACCCGGGCGGGGTCGGCCTCGGTGAGGATGTGCCGGAGGAAGGTCCTGCCGAAGGAACCCGTTCCCCCGGTGATCAGAATGGACGATCCATTCAACTCACTCAATTTGGTGCTCCCGTGATCGTGGATGAACCGGCGGCCCTCGGCCGGCCGACCGGGGTGAGACGCTAACCGCGGCGGGTTAACGCACCGGCGCTCGCGGGTTAACCACTTCCCCAGGGGTCGTGAATGGCGGGCACCGTGCAGGCGAACACTTCCGACCGTCCGGGAAGCGGACTGACCAGGGGAGATTCGGCCGCTACAGTGGCCGCGCGAGCGACCCGGCAGCCCTTGCGCGTCGGCGGTGCCGTGTTCACCCGACATCCGCACCGCCTCGGTGCGAGCGGGTCATCCCCGAGCGTCACCGGCCGCGCCGGCGTGCCCAGCGGCCGGCCGGCCGGCCGGCAGTTCAGGAGGCGTTGATGGCAACCGGCAGCGACGTGATGGCACGGCCGGCGGTACCGGCCGAGACGTCGACCGAGACACCCGCACACCGGTGGCTGGTGCCGCTGCTGCTGTTCGTCGGTTGGGTGCTGAGTGTCGCCTGGCGCATGTGGCTGTCGCGGCACATCGCGCTGCCCATCGCCCACACCGACGAGGACAGCTATCTGAACACCGCCCGCGCCCTCGCCGGCGGTCCGGGCGGGTTCAGCAGCGAGAACGACCTGCTGCGTCGCGTCGGCTACCCCATGCTGATCTCGCCCGCGTTCCTCGGCCACCACGACTTCGCCGACAGCTACCGGCTGGTCCAGCTCATCAACGCGATGGTCAACTCGGCGCTGCTGCCGCTGGCGTACCTCCTCGGCCGGCGGGTGCTCCGACTGCCCCGCGCGTCGGCGCTGCTCGCGGCGGCCGTGGCGGCCACCCTGCCGGCCACCGCCTTCTACGCCGGGGTGGCGATGATCGACACGGTGATGGCGCCGCTCGTCGTCGCGTGGCTGCTCGCCGTACACCGCTGGATCGAGCGCCCCGGGCCGCTCGCGGCGGCCACCGTCGGCCTGCTGGTGGGGGCGTTCCACCTGCTGCACTCGCGCGGCCTGGTGATCGTTGCCGTGCACGCCGGCCTGGTCCTGCTGCTGTTCGCCCGCCGCCGGGTCACCCCTCTCGCGGTGCTCGCGGCGCTGCTGCCGGTGCTGGCCCTGGCGCTGGTCAACGAGGCCGGCATCCGCCTCCTCGGGGACAAGGTCTACCTGCTGGGCAGCACCCCCGGCGGCGGCACCGTCGCCGCGGTCGCCTCCGGGCAGGGAGTGGTACGCGTCGCGGCGGCCGTCACCACCCAGCTCTGGTACCTCGTGGTGATCACGTTCGGACTGGCCGGCGTCGCCTGGGCCGCCGCCGTCAAGGAGCTGTGGCGTCCGCGTCACGGTGACGCCACCCGTTGGACGATGGGTGTCGCTCTGGTCGTGAGCGTCGGGGTGGCCAGCGGAGCGTCGGTGATCCTGGCCGGCATCACCGGCAAGCCGCTGGACGCGATCTACGGCCGCTACGTGCAGATGCTGGCCCCGTTCTGGCTGCTGGTCGGGCTCGGGGTGCTGCTCACCGAGGAGCGTCGGGTGGTGCTGCGCCGGGCGGCGGTCGCGGTGGGCCTGTTGGTCGCCGGTGGCGCGCTGGTCGCCGTCCGGCTCGCGTACGTGGCCAGCCGAGGGCACTCGCTGCGCTACGGCGGCTTCGGCGCGCCGGACCTGATGGCGTTGACCAACGGCTGGCGGGAGATGCGTCCGGTGCTCGGGTCACTGCTGGGCATCGGCGCGTGCGTCCTGCTGGTGGCCGCCGTCCGCGTGCCCCGGCTGCGGCTGCCGCTGCTCGGTGTCCTGGTCGTGGTCAACCTCCTCACCATGCAGGTGATCGACCAGCGGCTGGTGCGACCGATGGCGGCCAACACCGCGCCGACTCCCCGGGTCGCCGACGTCGGCGTACGCCCCGGCGAGCGCGTCTGGGCCTCCACGGGCGTGCACTACATCCTGCGGTTCAACCTGAGCCACCAGGTGACCTGGGCCGACGTGCGGTGGTTCCGCGAGCAGCCACCCGCCGCCGCGCAGGTGGTGTTCGCCCGCTGGGCCCCCGGCCAGCCGGACGACTGGGACGGCGCGACGTACGGCTTCGTCCGGCTCGGCGGCAACGAGCAGCAGCACTGGGCGGCCTGGCGGCGCGCCTGATCCGACGCCCGTTCCGCCCGGTGGCATCCGCGTTTCGATGAACGGCGGATGTCCACCGGGCGCACCGGCGGTTAACCTCTTTCCGCCATCGCGGAAATTGTGCGCCAATCAGCGCTGGCGACGATCGTCGCGCGCCAGTGAAATCGGGATGACGGTGATTTCACGACCGTCGGAAACTTCCTGTCGCGGTGTGCCCTCGACGAATCGGAAACGCCGGTTCATCTGTCGTACGACGGTGTTGTGCGCCAGCACCTCCCCGTCGAGCCGCGCGAGGTGCAGTCCGTCGAACGCGTACTCCACGGCCTCCCGCATGATCCCCAGCCAGGCTGGCAGCGTCGCGCCCCGCTCGGCCAGCCCGTCCGCGTCCAGGTAGAAGCCCCACGCGCCCGTACGTGGACCGTCCAGCCGCAGGTCGAAGAAGGTGACGACGCCACAGGGCGCGTCGTCGTGGACGTACACCAGGACCCGTCGCGTCGGGTCGGCGCGCACCGCCGACCACCACCGGGCGTGCTCCTCGGCGGTGATTTCGTGGCTGGTCTTGCTGACCTGACGGTTGGTTTCCTGATTACGCCAGGACAACATCAGATGAACGTCGTCCGCCGTCGCTTCGCGTAGCACGTGCTCCCGCTTTCCTGTCTGTTCACATCCGGTCCGGGCACCTTACCCGGGCCTACCGGAAAAGCAGTTATCCATTCGTTGGGTTGTAGACTCCGGCGCATGAACGAATTGAGTCGCGCGCAGATCCGCGACCTCATGGCGCAGGTGCTCAAGAACCAGGACAAGGAACTGCCCGCCGACGACGCGGCGCAGCTGCGGGACATCGGCTTCCGCTCGCTGGACTTCTCCGAGCTCGCCCTGCGGGTGGAGGACGAGACGGGGGAGGAGCTCAACTTCGACGCTCCCGGCCTGCGTCGCATCGCCACCGTCGGCGACGTCCTCGACTTCCTCGTCGAGCTTGCGCAGCAGCAGTGACCGTCGCGACACCCCGCCCGGCCGGCGCAGGCGTGGAACCGGCCGGCGTCGACAACCGGCTCGTCGTGGGCGGCGCCCCGCTGACCTGGCGGACGCTGCCGGCGGCGGAGCTGCCCGATCCCGCCGCGGTGCTGGCGCGCTCGGCCCGGCACGCGCTCGCCGCCGCGCGGCAGCACGCCGTGCACGGCACCGAGCTGCTGCTCAGCAGCGCGAGCCGGGTGGACGCGACAATGCGCGCGGAGCTGCACGACGCCGGGTTCACCGTGACGGTTCTCGACGACGACGGCGCGCACCCCAGCGCGCCCGCCCGACCACGCGCCGCCGAACCCGGCCGGCTGTGGCTGCTGACGTCCGGCTCGACGGGCCGTCCCAAGCGGGTCGGGCACACCCTCGACACGTTGACCACCGTGCGGGCCGACCAGCCCGACCGGACCTGGCTGTGCCCCTACGCCCCCGGCACGTACGCCTGGTGGCAGGTCGTGACCCTCTCGCTGACCCAACCCGGTCAGCACCTGGTGGTGGTCGACCCGGACGAGCTGGACGACTGGCCCGTGGTCGCCGCCGCGCACGGGGTCGACGCCGCGTCCGGCACGCCCACCTTCTGGCGGCGCACCCTCTACCGGGACGCCGCTGCGCTCGCGCGGGTGCCGTTGCGTCAGATCACCCTCGGTGGCGAGCCGGTGGACCAGGCGATCCTCGACCAGCTGCGCGAGGTCTTGCCCGCCGCGCGGATCTCCTGGATCTACGCGTCCTCCGAGGTGGGCGCGTCCATCGTGGTGCACGACGGGCTCGCCGGGTTCCCCGTCGAGTGGCTGGACCGGGAAACCCCGGGTCGCCCCACCCTCTCCGTACACGACGACGAGTTGGTCGTCACCTCCCCGTACCACGGGGTCGGGATGTCCGGTCCGGTCCGCACCGGTGACCGGGTGCAGGTGGTCGACGGGCGGGTGCTGATCACCGGCCGGCTGGACTCCGACGAGATCAACGTCGGTGGGAGCAAGGTCTCCGCCGGTGTGGTCCGTGGCGTGCTGACCCGACACCCCGGCGTGGCCTGGGCCCGGGTCACCGGCCGCCGCGCGCCGGTGCTCGGCCGGATGGTCGTCGCCGACGTGGTCCTCGCGCCCACCGGAGACTCTGCCGACGCGGCCCCGGCCCGGGGTGGCGGTTCCGCCGAACACACCGACGCTCCGCTGCCCGACGAGGCCGCGCTGGTCCGCTGGTGTGCCGATCGGCTGCCCGAGCACGCCGTGCCCCGCCGGATCCGCGTGCTGACCGAGATTCCCGTCAAGGAGACCCTGAAGAGCGATGTCTGACCCCGCCGACACCCAGCTCGTCCCACCCAGCTCCGTGGTCCTCGTCTCCGGCGGTTCCCGGGGGCTCGGCCTGGCCATCGTCACCGACCTGCTCGACGCGGGCGTACGGGTGGCCGCGTTCGCCCGTACCGTCACCCCCGAGTTGGAGAAGCTCGCCGCCGAGCACCCCGACCGGGTGCACGTCGGTTCGGTCGACGTCACCGACCTGCGCGCCGCGCAGAGCTTCGTCCGCGAGGTGGAGCAACGTCTCGGCCCGATCGACGGCCTCGTCAACAACGCCGCAATCGGGCAGGACTCCCTGCACGTGCACACCGCCACCGACGACATCGCCCGGATCATCGAGACCAACCTGACCGCGCCGCTGCAACTGACCCGGCTGGTCATCCGTCGGATGCTCGGCAAGGGGCTGCGGGGCCGGATCGTCAACGTCACCTCGATCTGCGCGCAGCGCGGTTTCCCGGGCCTGGTCGCGTACTCGGCCACCAAGGGAGGCATGGACGCCGCCACCCGCTCGCTCGCCCGGGAGCTCGGCGGTCGGATGCTCGTCAACGCGGTCGCACCCGGCTTCTTCGCCTCGGAGATGTCCGCCGTTCTCGGCCCGACCCAGCTCGACCAGATCGTGCGCCGCACCCCGACCGGCCACCTGACCGAGCCTGAGGAGGTCGTACCCGTGGTACGGATGCTGCTGCGCGAACACACCAACATCAACGGCCAGGTCATCGTGGTGGACGGTGCCGCCTCCATCTGACCTGCGGCCGATGCTGCCGGCCGCGCACCGCCTGGTCGACGCCGGCTCGGCCGCGCCGCCGTCGGCACGCCCGGTGCCGGGACTGCTCGCCAGCGCCGAACGGCATCTACGAATCGGTACGCCCGCCGAGCTGGCCGACGCGTCGACCCGCAGTCATCTCGACGACGGACGCTGCGTCGGCTGGTACGGCCCGCCGGTGCCGGGCTGGCGAGTG
Source organism: Micromonospora sp. NPDC049102 (assembly GCF_043197485.1). Classification (NCBI taxonomy): domain Bacteria; kingdom Bacillati; phylum Actinomycetota; class Actinomycetes; order Micromonosporales; family Micromonosporaceae; genus Micromonospora; species Micromonospora sp. NPDC049102. Next base: position 88,591 of record NZ_JBICTE010000016.1, read on the forward strand.
GCCGTCGACGCGGAGCGCGCCGATGCCCCGGTACCCCCGGCGCTTGCCCGGCGGTTCGGCGCGGGTGACTTCTGGGCCCGGTGGACCCGGGCCGAGTGCTGCTGCAAGTTGGCCGACGTGCCGATCGCGACCTGGTGGCGCCGGCACGGACTGGGCACTCCGGTGGACGGCACCATCCTCTGGCGCACCCTGCGCGTCGCCGACCTGGTGGTCACCATCGGCCTCGCGCCCGGCAGCTCACCGGCATCAGCCCGGCCCAGCCCCGCCACGAGGGTGAGCTGACCCGGGCTGGGCTGCGTCGGTCAGATCACGTCCCAGCTCAGCGGGGTGCCGCGCGGAACGTCGGTGGTGAAGGTGCGACCCAGCACCTTGTCGATCTCGACCGGAGCCAGTCCACCGGCCGGCCGGATCGATCGGACGTTCTGCGCCGTCACCGTCTCGCCGGCCCGGACGTCCTCGACCACGAACAGCGAACGACGGAACCGCAGCCCTTCCCGCTCGGCCGGCGTCGGGCCGACGGCGGTGCCGCCCAGCGCCGCGTACGCCCGGCCCGACTCGTCGACCAGTGCGGTCAACTCCGCCGGGTTCAGCGAGAAGTCCGAGTCCACGCCGCCGTCGGCCCGGTCGAGGGTCACGTGCTTCTCGATGAAGCAGGCGCCCAGCGCCACCGAGGCGACCGCCACGCCTATGCCGGGCGTGTGGTCGGACAGTCCGACCGGCACGTCGAACGCCCCGGCGAGCACCGGCAGTCGACGTAGGTTGCTGTCGGCGGGCGGCGCTGGATAGGACGCGGTGCAGGCCAAAAGGACGATGCCCGCCGCGCCGCCGTCGCGGGCGGTCCGTACGGCGGCGTCGATCTCGGCCATCGTCGCCATCCCGGTCGAGATCACCATCGGCTTGCCGGTGCTGGCCACCAGCCGGATCAGCGGCAGGTCCACCAGCTCCGACGACGCGATCTTGTAGGCCGGAGCGTCCAGCGACTCCAGCAGCTCCACGGCGGTCGCGTCGAACGGTGACGAGAAGACCGTCAGCCCGCGCTCGCGGGCCCGCGCGAAGATCGGGGCGTGCCACTCGTACGGGGTGTGCGCCCGCTCGTAGAGGCGGTACAGGTTCTCCCCACCCCACAGCTCGTGCCCACCGGAGATGCGAAAGGTCGGGGTGTCGACGTCGATCGTGATCGTGTCCGGCCGGTACGTCTGCAGCTTGAGCGCCTGCGCGCCGCTCTCGGCGACCGCGTCCACGATGGACAGCGCCCGGTCCAGGTCACCGTTGTGGTTACCGGACATCTCGGCGACCACGAACGGTCGCTCACCGGCACCGACCACGTGCGGTCCGATCTTGATTGTCGACGTCATTCCGACCTCTGTTCCCCTACGCCCGCACCGACGTGCGGTGGTGCTGTCGTCGTCCCCCGACGGGCGGACGACCTGAAAAACTCGGGTTCGGCCCTGCCGGCGTGCCGTGCGTGGCCGGTCACGGCAGGCGGCCGCCGGCCAGCGCGTCCGACCGGTCCGCCGTGCCGCCGGTGTGCCCGGCGTTCGACCTGCTCACCGGCGTCGCCGCTCGGGAGGGTTCGTCGGCCGTCGACGAGTCGGCGCCACCGGCCGGGCTGGGCCGTCGCCACCGGCCGGTGACCCGGTGCACCTGCCGCAGCGCCGAGTACGCCAGCCAGTTACCGCGCCCGACCAGGCGGTGCTTCAGCCCGGTGACGCCCGACGGCATCGGATAGCCCCTCGTGGGCAGGTATCGGCGGTAGTGCTCGGCCACCCGGTGGAAGAAGGCGCGCCGCAGGTGCGGGTGCAGCCGGTCGTCGTTGCCGACCACCACCAGGTAGTGGCTGATCATCAATTGGAACAGCTCGGCTCGCAGGCCCTCGTCCGGGTGCCGGCGGGCGACCCACTCCATCAGCCGCTCGTACTGGCCGAACGCGTCGAAGTGCCGGCTGCTGCGGGTGGAGGTGATCGCGCCCTGGCGGCCCTGCCGGTACAGGTAGCAGACCCGGTCCAGCACCGAGATCTTCTCCGCGCCGATCAGCAGGGGGTGGCTGAAGGGGATGTCCTCGTACCAGCCGGGGAAGAAGCGCAGCTCCAACTCGTCGAGGAAGGCCCGGCGTACCACCTTGTTCCACGCCGTGTGCTGCACCCGCAGCAGGTGCGGCTGGTCGGCCAGCCGGGCTACGCCCGGCACCCCGCGCAGCAGGTGGCTGCTCGCGTCGACCTCCCGCCGGCCGTCCTCGTGCACCCGCAGGTGGTCCAGCATCAGCACGTCGGGCTGGTGTTCGCGCAGCCGGTCCAGCACCGCCGCGATCGTGCCCGGTGGCAACCAGTCGTCGCTGTCGACGAACCAGACGTACTCGCCGGTGGCCACGTCGAGGCCCGCGTTGCGGGCCAACCCCAGACCGACGTTCTCTTCCAGGTGTACGACGCGGACGGTGTCGCGCCCGACGGCGTAGGACCGCAGCATCGCGCCGCAGCCGTCCGGGGAGGCGTCGTCCACGGCGATCAGCTCGACCGCCTCCGACTCGCCCGCCGGGATGTCCGCCCGAATCGACTCGAGGCACTGGTACAGGTACGCCTCGACGCCGTAGACAGGCACGACGATGCTCAGCAGCGGCGCGTGCGTCGGCTCATTGACCACCTCGCCACCTTTGACGACGTGGGTGGCCGGCCCCGGAACCACACGTGGCCGACGATGGTGGAGTCCCTGAACACCCGCGAAGCGGAAGGTTAACAACGGCCGCCCGGTTCACCCGGGAGTGACCCGGTAGGGTGCCTCGGTGCGGTCCTGCCGGGCCGTCGCGGGCGTCGCCGTCGCGTCGTCCGACGCTGCGGGCCCAGGAGGAGACGTACGTGCTGGTGACCCTGCGGAGCGTCGGGACCCCGGCATGACGAGCACCGCCGGCGCGCCGGCCGCGCCGCCCGCCCCCGCCCGGTTGCCCTCACTGACCGGGCTGCGGTGGATCGCCGCTCTGCTGGTCTTCGGGTTCCACGCCGGGACGATGCGGATCATCGCCGAGCCGGACTACAAGGCCGTCGTCGACGCCCTCTTCACCCTCGGCCTGTCCGGGGTGCAGTTCTTCTTCATCCTCAGCGGCTTCGTGCTGGTCTGGTCGGCCCGCCCGGGCGGCTCGCGGCTGACCTTCTGGCGTCGCCGGGTCGCGAAGATCTACCCGAACCACCTGGTGCTGTGGGCCGCCGCGCTGCTTGTCGCCTGGTGGTTCGCCGATCCCGTCCTGCCGGCCGTCGCCGTGGAGAACTTGCTGCTGTTGCAGGCCTGGGACCCCAGGCTGGGCTGGTTCTACAGCGTCAACACGGTGAGCTGGTCGCTGTCCTGTGAGTTCTTCTTCTACCTCTGCCTGCCGCTGGCACTGCCCCTGCTGCGCCGGGCGCGACCCGCGGTGCTCTGGACGCTCGTCGTCGCGCTGCCCCTGCTGATCCTCGCGCTCTGGCCGGCGCAGCACCTGGTGCCCGAGGCGAGCCGCTGGTGGTTCACCCAGATCTTCCCGCCGGTGCGGTCCCTGGAGTTCTGGCTGGGCGCGGTGGCGGCCGAGCTGATGCTCCGGGGTCTGTGGCGCGGACCCGGCCTGACGACCGCCACCGCGATCTTCGTGGGCACCTGGGTGGCCGCCGGGCAGTGGATCCGCGCCGAGTTGTGGACGACCCTGCTCGCCGTCGCGTACCTGCTGGTGATCACCGCCGCCGCCGACGCCGACGTGCGGAACCGGCGCTCGCCGTGGCGCTCGCGTCCGCTGGTCTGGCTCGGCGAGGTCTCCTTCGCGTTCTATCTGGTGCACGTGCTGGTGATGACCAGCGTGCTCCGGCTCAGCGGCGACTGGGGAACCGGCTTCCGGGGCTGGCAGGGGCCCGCGGTGGTGCTCGGGTTCCTGCTCGTGAACCTGGTGCTCGCCGGGTTGTTGCACCGCTACGTCGAGACGCCGATGATGCGCCGGCTCGCGCCGCGTCGTACTCGTCGAGCGCCGATCGTCCCCCACCAGCGCGCCCCGGAGACCGGAGGCGTCGACCCCGACGTCCCCGGCGAATCCGCCCGCGCGCCCGCGCAAGATCGCCTTCGATCCCGGTCGTAGTGGGCTCGTCAGCCGACTGAGGCCACTACATCAACGATCGAGCACGATCTTGTCCGGGCGCGGTGGCACCCACCAGAGCCTGCTCTCTCGCCACCATGTCCACGCTGGTCGGAGGGGTCGGCGCGGCGCGGGCCGACACGCCCGTCGCCGATGCGCCCGGGCGGTCCCCGACGGTAGCGTGAGGACGTGCTCCCGGTCGCGCTCACCTGTCCCCTGTGGTGGGTGGCGTGCTGGACGGCGCGGGTGCTGACCAGCCTTGCCGTGCTGTCGCTCGCCCTGGGTGCGGCCCCGGCGCTGCTACCGGCATCGACCGCAGCGGCCCCGCCGCCCACCCTCTGGTCGCTCGCCCTCGCGGAGCCGCTCGGACCGTCGACCGCGGCCCTCTCCACGATCCTCACCGACCGTGCCGTCGCCGACCGTGCCGTCGCCGGCTGGGCCGCCCGCCCGGCTCTCTCCGGCCGGGCCGCTGCCCAGCACGCCGGCGGGGACCCGGTCGCTGGGGCACCGGCCGACGCCGGGCCGGCGCGGTCCGTCGACCCGCAGCCTGCGCTGAAGGATGCCTTGGCCGTCCTGCCAGGCCCACCGGTGGCCGGCAACCAGGCCCGCACGGACGCTGAGCCCTCGCTCCGAGCCGCCGGCCCGGCCAGCCGAGCCTCCCGAGCGCCGCCGGCCTAGCGGGTCACAGGCGGGGCGTCACCCCGTCCGGCGAGCGCCGAGTCGTATGCCAGACGCCGGTCCCTAACCGGCCACCGGACCCCCACGCCGACCATTGGGCCCACAGGCCTGCCGACGACGTGAGCGCCCCACCACCGCACCTGACGACACACCGCCCGCACCCTCGCCGTGCGGCATCCCATCGCTGACGTGCGCATGCCGAGGAGCCGACCATGGAAACCGTCGTCTTCTACCAGTTCCTGACCGAGGTGCCACAGGCCGCCGCCATCTGGTCGGCCCTGTTCCTGCTGGCGCTGACGGTCCTCGCCGTACTGGTGGCCCGCCCGGAACGGGAGTCGCCGGCGGCCGACCCGACGCCACCGACACCCACCGCCCGCGAGCTGGCCGCCGCGGAGATCGCCGACCTGCGCCGGTACGCCGAGGAGGTGGCCGTTGCCGCCGCCCGAGCGGCGCGGACCGCCCGACGCCGTCGCGCAGACTGGCTGGTCGCTCAGGACGAGGCGCAGCAGGCGTGGACGGCGTACGACGAGGCGGACACCGCGGCCCGCCGGGTGGCCACCGCAGGGGCGTTGCCGACTCCCCGGACCCCGCACACCCCCGGCGAGTACGCGGCCCGGGAGCGCTATCTGCACCGAGCCGCGATGGCGGCGTACTGGCGCGGGGAGCTGACCATGGCGCAACTCGGTGACGTGTTCGGGCACCGGCGTGGCTGGGATCCCCGCCGACACCCGGTGGAGCAGGAGGTGCTGCTCGTCCGGGCGATCCGTGACGCGAGGCTGGCGGAGCACCGGGGGGCCGTGGAGCGGGAGCGGTCAGCCTGGCGGGACGCGGAGGTGGCCGCAGAGTCGGCGCGCATCCTCGCCGAGGAGGCGTACGCGGCGGCGGTGCGGTCGCGGCCGGGCCCGGCGCGCTCACGGCGCACGGCGGCGCGGGCGTCCCGTACGGCAGTCGTGGCGCGCTGGCGTCCGGCTCGGGCGGGTTGAGCCCGATCCGTTATGTGAGGCGCGCCACCGGCGGCGGAATCGGGCGACCGGCATCATCGGGGGCCATTGTTCCGGGCATAACGGCGGCGTTGTCGGCGGCCTGTCCGGTTGTCGCCCACAGGTCCCGGCGGAACCGGTTGTCCCATCGAGTCACGTCAGCGGCAAAACGCGCAGAAATTGCGGGGATAATCGATGTTTACGCAGGTGGGCGCGGCTTGGCGGAGTGTCAACTGGCCAGTACTGTCGTCGCGTCCGGTGCGGTAACCGATCGCAGGAGGCGACGCCGCGCCGACCCGCTCAATCGTGATCAACGAACCGGGGACCCACAGTAAGTCCGGGGTGAATCCGCGAGCCACGGCCCGCGGTAGGGCGATCTTCCCGCCCGAATCCGTCAGCTAACCCGGTAGGCGGTGACGGAAGGAGTTCCATCCTCGTGCAGCACCCCTCGACCCCACAGTTGTTCCCCCGCCTCCACGGCGTCGCGGTGTCCCCGCTCATCCGCCTCGTGACGGTGAGCTGACCCCCCGGGTCACCGCCTTTCCCGCCCGGCCGTGCCGGGCGCTCCCCTGAGCGGTCCACCATCCGCGGGCCACGGCCCGCGCGCTGGCGCCTGCCCGGATACCGGCCGAGCCCCGGTGTGCCGCTCACCCCCCGAACCGTGGAGGACCTCGTGAAGCACACCCTGAAGCGCCAGCTCCGTCGTCTCGCGACCGAGCGCCCGTACCAGATCGTCGCCGCCTCCGCCGCGGCCCTCGCGCTCGCCACCACCACCGGCGCCCTGGTCGCCGGTGCCGCCGACGCCCCGGCCGGCCGGCACACGCCGACCACGGTCGCCGAGATGCGCAATGACACCGTCGCCTCCCGTGGCGAGGTTCGGTCCGTGGCCCCGTCGCCGAGCACCGCCGCCCCGGCCACCAGTGCCGCGTCGCCCGCCGCGAAGGCCACGAGCAACCCGGACCTCACCCGTAAGCCGACGCCGCCGAAGCCGCCCGCGACCAAGGTGCTCGACTACGACTACGAGGCGCAGAACACGTACTACAACTGCGGCCCGGCGGCCACCCGCAACGCCCTGAGCTCCAGCGGCATCGACCGTACGCAGGAGGAGTTGGGTGCCGAACTGGGCACCACCGAGATGGGCACCAACTCGGCTGAGGACACCACCCGGGTGCTCAACGCCGAGGTGAAGGGCTCCCCGTACCGCACCCGCATGTTCGAGAGCGCGCCCAGCCCGGCACAGATCGATCGCCTTGCGGCCGACGTCGTCAGGGCCATCACCGACGGCCGGGGCGTGGTGGCCAACGTCGTCGGCGACGCCACCGACACCGACGGCGGTTGGCACTCCTACGGCGGCGGGCACTACATCGCCGTCGTGGGCTACAAGGACAACGGCCGGACCGTGCGGATCGCCGACTCGGCGAACCCGGCCGACCCGGCGTACTGGGTCACCACGATCGACCTGGCCAACTGGATCACCAGCCGGGGCTACTCCGCCTGATCCAGGCGGACACCCCACGACGCCGCGGGCGCCGCGTCCCCACGAGGGGCCGGCGCCCGCGGCGTCTGCGTTGCCGGGCGGCGACCGCCGCTGAACGGCTCTCGTACCGGGCGGCGAACCGTGGGAGACTGCGGCCGTGGCGGAAGAACCGGGTGGTCAAGCCGGCCGTGAGCCGATCCTGTTGCTGCTGCACGGCATGGGGGCGACAGGTGACGTGTGGCTGCCCTGGGCACCACTTCTGGAACAGCACTGGCCCGGGCGATGGTCGGCACCCGACCTCGCCGGCCACGGCTGGTCGGCGCCACTGCCGTCGTACTCCTTCGAGGGTTTCGCCCAGCGGGTCGCGCAGGGCCTGACCCCCGACGACCGCATCGTCGTCCTCGGGCACTCGCTCGGTGGTGTGGTCGGCGTGGCGCTGGCGGCCCGCGCCGCCGGACTGCCGGTGGACGCGGTGGTGGGGCTGGGTATCAAGGCGGTCTGGTCACCCACGGAGCTGACCCGTGCGGCGGAGCTGGCGGCCCGTCCGGTGGGCTGGTACGCGACCCGCACCGAGGCCGCCCGCCGCTACCTGCGGGTCGCCGGCCTCGCCGGTCTCGTCGCACCGGACCACCCGATGGTGGACGCCGGCCTGCGTCAGGTCGACGGCCGCTGGCGGCTCGCGATGGACACGAGCGCGTTCGCCGTCGGCGAGCCCGACCTGGCCGCGCTGTTGGCCGCCACCGACGTGCCGGTGGTGCTGGCGCGCGGGGAGCACGACCCGATGGTCACCGACGCGCAGCTCAAGGAGTACGCGGTGCCGGTCGTCACGCTGCCCGGCCTCGGGCACAACGCCCATCTGGAGGACCCGGCGGCGGTGCTGGAGCTGCTGGAGCCGTACCGCTAGGCGGGTGCGGGTGCGGGCGCGGGCAGTTCCCGCGCCGACGTCAGCTCCCGGCGAGCCGCGGTCAGGAAACCCTCGGCGTACGACTCGGCCGGGAAGTCGCCCAGGTAGCGGCGGCGGGTGACCCAGCGTGCGTCGGCCAGCGGGTCGGTGTCCAGCAGGGCCGTGAGTACGGCGTCCACGTTGGACATGTCGCGCCGCAGCACGTAGCCCGACCCGGCCAGTGGAAAGCGCTCGGTGAACCGGTCACCCTCGTCGCCCATGTCGGTGACCGCGTACGGCTTGCCGGAGTAGAGGTAGTCCGAGATCACCCCGGAGACGTCGGAGATCAGCGCGTCCGAGCGGTTGACGCACTCGGTCAGGCTGAGCTCCCGGGCGGCCGCCCCGGTGACGTGCTGCCGCCCGCTGCGCGCCCGGTCGGCGGCCAGCAGCTCGGTGAGCCGGCTCAGGTGCCGGGCCGACGTCGGGTTCTGCGCGGTGTACGGGTGCGCCCGCAGGATCACCGTCGCGCCGCGCTCCACCAGCCTCCGCAGCAGCGCCTCGGCCACCGGCAGCGAGCAGTAGTCGGCGTCGGCGTGGTGCCCGGTCCAGGTCGGGGTGTAGAGCACCGTCGGGTGGGCGAGCCCTCGTGTCGGCTCCTGACGTACCTCGATCGACTCCACCTGGGGACGGCCCACCACCACGAACTTCTCCGCCGGGATCTGCACCCCGGCCCGGGCGTACCTGTCGATCGCCGCCGGACCGGCCACGAAGATCCGGTCGAAGATCCCCGACACCGGGTTGGCGCTGGGCGCCTTGTCGCTGTCGCCGTGGTGCAGTTGCACGTGGGTGAGCTGGGTGAACCGGATGCAGTGGCTGTTCTTCGCCCCGTGGTTGACGTAGAAGGCCACCCGCAGGCTCGGCACCAGCGCCTCGTCCATCGCCCGCAGGGTGGGGCAGTAGACCACCGGCGCGTCGGTGGCCGCAGCGAGCGGCGCGAGGAACTCCGGCTCGCGGACCAACACCAAAAAGGGCCGGTCGATCCGTTCGAGGTACGGCAGCCACATGGTGACCTGGTATTCCGAACCGGGTGGCGCGGAGAAGTAGAGCAGGAACTCCGGCTCGTGCCGACGCAGCGCGCGGGCCACCTGCCCACCGCCGGCGGTCGGCCGGAAGCGTCGTCGGGCCAGGTCCAGCGCGACGGCCCCGGCGCCGGCGGCCACCAGCAGGCTCGCGGCGAGCGCCACGGCGGCCGGCAGGGCCAGCGCGGCGGCGACCGCCACCGCCGCCAGCAGCCCCAGCAGGGCGACGCCGAGCCGGTCGGCGATCAGGGGAGTCCAGGCGCGTACCGGCAGGTTCGCCGCCCGGATCTCCAGGTTGCCCGCGGTGCGCAGCGGCCCCACCAGCAGCACCAGCCCCAGCAGGACCAGGGCCGTGGCGGCCAGCGCCGGATCGAACCCGTCGTCGAGCCGACGGGCGTAGCCGACGAGGACCGCCGCGGCGATCAGCGCGGTCTCGGCGACCAGGTCCGCGCCGGGCCGGACCCGCTGCTCGACGGCCGCCGCCGCCAGCGCGGCGACGGCCAGCGCGAGCCCCCATCCGGTGACGCCGGTGAGGGCCAGCACGACGAATGCCAGCACCGCGAGCCCGGTGCTGAGGCACCGGGCGGCCAGCTTGCGGACCAGGTCACCACGCATGTTGCTCCGTTCGCCGCCGTCGGTGTCGCGGTGCCGTCGGCGTCAGTTCGCGGACGCCGCGGCCGGCGTCTCGGACCGGTCCGGGCCGGACTGCGCCGGCACGGACGGCCCGTCACCGGGTGCCCGGCGTACGTCGATGACCTGACCGGTCAGGTCGGAGATCAACACGTCAAGCGAGGACTGGGCGACGGCCTCCGCGGCCAGCAGGGTGTGCTCCGGCTCCTCGCCGAACGCCCGCGTGCGCATCGGGGTGGCGGTGCGCTCCGGGTTGATGCAGTTGACCCGTACGCCGACGTCGGCCCACTCGTCGGCGAGCGCCTGCGTCAGGTTGACCAGGGCGGCCTTGGTGGACGAGTAGAGGGCGTAGCGGGCCCGACCCCGGGTGTACGAGCTGGAGGTGTAGAGCAGCAGCTGACCCTTGGTCTGCTGCAGGTACGGAAGGGCCTGCCGGGCGATGGTCACCGGACCGACGAAGTTGACCTGCAACACCCGGTCCATCGTCTCCTCGTCCATCTCGGCGAGGGCGCCCTTCTCCAGGATTCCGGCGGTGACCACCACGTGGTCGATGCGGCCGGTCGCCTCGAAGGCGGTCGTCAGCGCGGCCTCGACGTCCTCGGCGCGCTCGACGTGCGTGCCGGTGGTGGACCGGCTGAACGGGAAGACCTGCGCGCCGTAGCGCCGCGCCAGTTCGGTCAGCTCGTGGCCGATCCCGTAGCTGCCGCCGAACACCACGATCGTCCGGCCGGTCAGCTCCTCGGTGTAGCTGCGGTGGTCGGTGAGCCGGGGCGCCTGCGCCGCCGCGAGCTGGAAGAGCTTGTCCGCCAGGTGGACGTCGACCGGGTGGGTGACCTTGATGTTCTCGTCCGAGCCGTCGATCACCTTGATGGGGGTACCCGGCAGGTACCGCAGCACCACGCCACAGTCGTCGGTGGCGGCGAAGTCGGGGTCGTCCTCGGCGAGCCGGTACGCCTCGCGGATCGTGGGGGAGCGGAACGCCTGCGGGGTCTGGCCCCGACGCAGCCGGGAGCGCACCGGGATGTCGGTGATGCAGTCGTTCTCGTCCACCTGGACGATCGTGTCGGCGGAGGGGATGGCGACGTCGACGGCGGAGTAGGTCCACAGCGCGTTCACGCACTCGCGGACGATCCGGCCGCTGAGCAGTGGGCGGACGGCGTCGTGGAAGAGGATGTTGCAGTCGGCCGGACCGACGGCGTCGAGCGCGATCCGGGTGGTCGCGTTGCGGGTGTCGCCGCCCTCGATCACCTTGGTGACCTTGCGTAGGCCGGCCTTCTCGACGATCCGCTGGGCATCCTCGAGGTGACCGCTCGCCATCAGCACGATGATCTCGTCGATCTCCGGAGCGGCCTCGAAGACCGCCAGCGTGTGCTCGATGATCGGCTTACCGGCGATCTTCAGTAGCTGCTTGGGGATGCCGAGACCCAGCCGGGTTCCGGTGCCGCCGGCCAGCACCACGGCCACTGTCCGCGAGGGCCGCCACGGTGCGGGGGTCTCCGTTGCGGCGTCCGGGCCAGTGGTCTGGTCCTGCGTCATTGCCGGATCCTCACTCTCATGGATTGCGTTAACGGAAGGTTCCGCCCGAGCGGCGACGGAATGAACCTTAACGCGCGGACCGCGCCGCCCCAACGCGGGCGACGCGGTCCTGGTAGCCGTGTCGATGCCGGAGTTGGCCGGCACTCTACTTGCTGTTCGCGTACGCCTCGTATGCGCGGATGACCTCGTCGGTGGGGCCGTCCATCCGGATGAGGCCCGATTCCAGCCAGATCGTCCGTTCGCAGGTGTCGCGCACGGAGGAGAGCTGGTGGCTGACCAGGAACACCGTGCCGGCGCCCTCGCGCAGCTCACGTACGCGCTGCTCACTGCGCTTGCGGAAACCCTTGTCGCCGGTGGCGAGCGCCTCGTCGATGAGCAGCACGTCGTGCCTCTTCGCGGCGGCGATGGAGAACCGCAGGCGAGCCGCCATGCCCGACGAGTACGTGCGCATCGGCAGGCTGGCGAAGTCACCCCGCTCGTTGATGCCGGAGAAGTCGATGATCCCCGCGGCCTGCTTGGCGACCTCGTCGGGGTGCATGCCCATCGCCAGACACCCCAGGACGACGTTGCGCTCACCGGAGAGGTCGTTGAGTAGCGCCGCGTTCACGCCGAGCAGCGACGGCTGCCCCTGGGTGTGGATCGCGCCCCGGTTGACCGGCAGCAGGCCGGCGATGGCCCGCAGGATCGTGGACTTGCCGGAGCCGTTGCTGCCGATCAGCCCGATCGCCTCGCCCCGGTACGCGGTGAACGACACGCCCTTGACCGCGTGCACCTCCCGCACGTTCGGCGCGTTGGTGCGCTTGACCAGCCGCCGCAGCGCGGCGACCGGGGTGGTGCCACCTGTCGCGCCCTGGTGGACCCGGTAGATGATGTGCGCGTCGTCCACCACCACGGTGGGGATCCGCTCCGACGTCAGCACGGGCAGGGAGACGGTCGCCTCGTCGGCGGCCGGCAGGGAATCAACCACGGCCGTACTCCTGTTCGCCGCGCCAGAAGTAGATGTAGCCGCCGATGCCGGCCACCAGCGCCCAACCGGCGGCGACCAGCCAGAGCTGGGTCAGCGACTCGTTGAGCAGTGGCGCCCGATCGAGCAGCGCGTACCGGGCCAGCTCGATGTAGACCAGCAGCGGGTTGAACTGGACCACCGTCGTCGCCCAGCCGGGCAGCCGCTCGAAGAGGCTGACGCTGTAGAGGACGCCGGAGCCGTACATCCAGGTGCGCATGACGAACGGCATGACCTGCTTGAGGTCGCTGGCCTTGGAACCCAGTCGGGCGACCAGCAGCACCACGCCGGCGTTGAAGACCGCCTGCAGCAGCAGGGCCGGCACCAGCAGCAGCCAGTCCCAGGTGATCGGCTCACCGGTGACCAGCACGATGCCGACCAGCACGACCATCGAGGCCAGCAGCTGCTGGAACTGGGTCATGGTGGTGGACAGCGGCAGGCTGGCCCGGGGGAAGTGCAGCGCCCGGATCAGCCCGAGGTTGCTGCTGATCGACTGGGTGCCGGCCAGGACCGCGCTCTGGGTGAAGTTGAAGATGAACAACCCCGTCGTCAGGTACGCGATGAAGTTCGGGATGCTGTTCTGTGCCAGCACCACCCCGAAGATCAGGTAGTAGACCGCGGCGTTGGTCAGTGGGGTGAGCACCTGCCAGAGCTGGCCCAGCTTGGCGTTGCTGTACGAGGCGACAAGCTTGGCGTTGGCGTACGCGGCGATGAAGTGCCGGTAGGCCCAGAGTCGGCGGCTGTACTCGGCGAGGGTGGGTCGCTCACCAGCGACCCGTAGACCGTGCCGAGCGGCCAGCTGCGCCTGGGTCAGGCCCGTGTCGGGGTCGACCAGCGCGGTGGTGGCCATGGAAATGGCGCTCCGATCTTTCGTGCAGACGGGTTGCTCGCGACGATGGAATCCTAGTGGGAAGCGTGCGCGGGACGTCGCCTCGTCGCTGCGTGGACAGTAGTCCGAAACACGTCGGGACGCAACCGTACCGTCGTTGCGCTACTCTAGCGGGCGTGACCTGCGAGAAGAGTCCTCGGTGACGACCGAGAAGAGGCGCGTACCGGCCGGCGCGGCGGTGCTGCGCGACGAGATCACCTCGGCCATCCGGCGCGCGCTCATGCAGGAGCTCGCCGCGGTCGGCTACGGCCGGCTTTCCATCGAGGCGGTGGCCCGTCGGGCCGGCGTCAGCAAGACGGCGGTCTACCGACGGTGGAGTTCGAAGCTCGACCTGGTGGTGGAGATCGTCGCCGCGGCGGCCCACGGCAAGCTGCCGGTGCTGGACACCGGCAGCCTGCGCGGCGATCTGGCGCTGCTGTTCCAGGCCGTGACGCACGCGCTGCGCCACCCCCTGGCGTCGCAGATCATCCCGGACCTGCTGGCCGAGGCCGCCCGCAACCCGGCCATCGACGCGACCCTGCGGCAGGTGCTGCACTCCCGCCAGCAGGAGATCGGCGGTCGCCTGGTCACCCGTGCCGTGCAGCGCGGTGAGCTACCCGCCGACACGGACCCGGACGCCGCTGTCGACCTCATCGTCGGGCCGCTCTACTGGCGACTCGCCATCGCCCGGTTGCCGTTCACCGACAACTACCTGGACAACCTGGTCGAATCGGTGGCCGCCGGACTCGGCGCGACCGGCGTCGTACCGCTGCCACGGGCGACCCCGGTCTCCGGCTGACCGGCCCGCGACACCACCCGCAGCGGGGACCTGGCGGGCCGCTCGCCTCCGCTAGGCTGCCCCCTTGACATGCGGCCGTCACCGAGCCGACATCCGTCTTTCGCCCTCCCATCCGCCTGACGAGAAGGACGCCCGTGGCCAACGTCGACAGCATCGCCGTCGCGCCCACCGACCCGGACCCGACACCGCGCCCCACGCCGGTGTCCCGGTCGGGCCAGGGCCCCGACCGTAGCCCCACCGCCCGGGTACGCGCGCTGGTGGCCGCCGCCCCGGCGTTGCTCACCGACGGCGCCGTGGTCGCGTTCGCGCTCTTCACCGTCCTCTACCACGCGGCCTTCCTGGCGGATCTGCGTCCGTCGGTGACCTTCCGGATCTGGCTGGTCGCCTGCGTGCTGCTCGCCGCCCTGGCCGTGGTGAGGCGTGTCCGTCGGCGCTCCGACGACAGTGCCCCGGACGAGGGTGCGCGTTCCGAGCCGACCGAGGCGACCCACAAGCCGCCGGCCCTGGACCGTCGGCTGCTGATCGGCGTGCTGGTCGCCGCCGCGGTGGCTGCGGTCAGCGCCGGAGTGGTCGGCACCGGCGCCGCTCTCTCGTGGTGGATTCCGGCGGTGGCGGGCCTTCTCGCGGCGACCGGCGGGATCCTGCTGCTGCGTCGCGTCTGGCTGAACGGCCCCACGCCCACGTCGATGGCGCCCATGCCCACGGCGCCGCAGTCGGCGTACGCGCTGGTCATCTCGGTACTGGTCGGAATCTCCTCGTTCTTCCTCGCCCGCAACACCCCGGACGACGTCTACTACGTCGGCAAGTCGGTGTGGATCGCCGAGCGGGATCTCATCCCGCTCAACGACTTCCTGTTCTCCGAGAACGTCCTGCCGGCGATGGGTTCGCAACCCCCGATCCCCTCGATCGAGGTGTTCGACGGCGCGCTCGCCAACGTGCTCGGGATCCACGGCGCCTCGGCAACCTGGTACGTGATGCTGCCGATCATGGCTGTGGTGGCGGTGCTCGCCCTCTGGCGACTGACCCACCGTTGGGCCCCGCGACGGCCGATGCTCGCCTTCACGGTCGCCGTCGCCTACCTGTACCTGGTCGCCGGCGGGGACGCCGCGCTCGGCACGTTCCACCTGCCCCGGCTCTACGAGGGCAAGGGCATGTTCGTCTCGGCTGTCATCCCGCTGATGTGGCTCTACCTGACCGAGTGGTTCGACAGGCGTACCCGGCGCAGCCTGCTGCTCATCGTGGCGCTCTCGATCACCGCCATCGGCCTCACCACCACCGCCGCGATCATCCTGCCGATGCTGGTCGGCGCCGCCGGCTTCGCCATGGTGCTGGTCGGGCGCTGGAAGCCCGCCCTGGTGGCGGCGGTGGCGGCCCTCACGTACCCGATCGGCTCCCTGGTGGTGTCCCGCCTCCTGCTCGGCGCGCTGGCCGCCGACGGCGCGGACGACGCCTTCTTCGACGCGGCGTACACCTACAAGCGGACCCTGCTGTTCGGCGTGGTCGGCGTGATCTCCGGGCTGGCGCTCTGGTGCGGCCCGTTGCTGGCCCGCCGGCGTACGCCCGCGCTGCTCACCGCCGGTGCGACCCTGGCGCTGAGCGTTCTGTTCGTCCCCGGTGTGCTGGAGACGTTGAGCGCGCTCAGTGGAATCTCGGTGGTGCTGTGGCGGGTGCCGTGGCTGCTCGCCCTGCCGACGCTTATCGGGCTGCTCTGCACGGTTCGCGTGCCGGCGCCCACGCCGGTGCTGCGTCGCGCCGCGTCTGGCGGGATCGCGGTGCTGCTGGTGGCCTCCTTCGCCCTCTTCGCCACGCCGATGTGGTCCGGCAAGAGCTGGGTCGACGTGCACGAGCGGCCCACCTGGAAGCTGCCGCAGCAACGCCAGTCGATCGCCTTCTGGATCAAGGGATTGGACCGGCCCTCGGGTCTGCTGCTCGCGCCGAAGACCATCATGCGTACCTCCCTGGTCGTCACCAGCCAGGTCCGGGTCGTCCTACCGCGCGACTTCTACCTCGTCGAGTACGACCTCAACTCCCAGTTCGCCAAGGACCGGCTGCTGCTCGCCGGCTTCGCGGACGGCGCCACCACCGCGACGCCGGCCGAGTTGGCACCGGCGCTCGACCGGCTGGACGTGGGCACGATCTGTGTCTACAACGGGAACCAGTACGCCCGTGACCTGGCACCGCAGCTCGGCTACCAGGAGTTCGCCAAGCGCCGCGCGCCCGGAGCGATGACCTGTTTCCGGCGGGTCGGCTGAGCGCCCCTGGATCGGCCGGGTTCCCCAACCCTGGGGTGCCCGGCCGGACCGCACGGTGACCGAAATGTACGCCCGATACCCGAGCGACACCGCTGGGCGCCTTCGCGTTAAGGTCGCAGTCACCACTACCGCCCGCCGCACGGGGTCTGGATCACCACAGTCGTGACCTGCCGCTCCGGGCGCGCGGTAGGTCATGCGCGACGGGGAGTGTCATCGACGCACCGCGGGCATGCGTCCAACACGCAAATCGTAGGGAGCGAACTCGTTGTTCGGCACGTTGACAGGACGCATCGGAGTGGCCGCCCGCAGCGCGCTGCTGGTGCTGGCCTACCTGGTCATGCTCGTCGCAGGCGCCTTCGGCTGGGTCGCGTTGTTCGCCGTTGCCGGGCTGGCGGCGGTGGTGGGCGAGTTCACCGTGGCCCGCTGGTCCCCGCCGTCGCAGGTGCTGCTGGAAAAGGTCGGTCTGCACTGGGCGTACCGGCAGTTGACCCGGGACCTGGCGGCCGTGCTGCTGGTCGCCGCGGAGGTCGCCCTCGACGGCACCGAGCTGAGCCTGCTGCTGATCCTGCCGGCGGCGGTGTGGGTCGTCTCCGTCTTCGCCGGCGCGCTCTCCACCATGATCGACCGTCGTAACCCGCAGTCCGCCCTGGTGCGCAACATCGAGCTGGGCCCCCTGCGCTCGGCCCCCCGCCCGCCGGCCTGGGCGGCGGCGGTCGCGGGTGAGCGGATGCCGCTGCTCAACCTTTTGCTGGTCCCGGCCGCGATGGTCGCCGCGGTGCGGCACGAGCCGACGCCGTACTTCGTCGCCGCCGCGGTGACGGTGGCGGCGACGGCGGTGGTGGGCGCGATCATCGCCGTGACCTGGCTGCGTGGTCGTGGCTCCGGCCAGGGTCCGCTGATGCCGGCCGTGCAGCGCTGGCTCGACACGTACCGGCCCGAGGTGGCGCTCTACTTCGCCGGCCCGGCCAAGGACGTCTACCAGGCCAACATGTGGCTCGCTCCGACCGAGGCGCTGAACCAGCGTGCGGTGGTGCTGATGCGCAGCCGGGAGGCGTTCGCCGAGCTGGCCGACACCCGTCTGCCGGTGATCTGCGTACCGGCCGGGGTGGACTTCATGAACCTCGAACTCGGCAGCGTCCGCGCGGCCCTCTACGCCGCGAACGTCGGCGCGAACATCCACATGCTGCGCGAGCCCGGCATGAAGCACGTCTTCGTGGGGCACGGCGACAGCGACAAGCAGGCAAGCGTCAACCCCTACAGCAAGGTGTACGACGAGGTCTGGGTCGCCGGCCTGGCCGGGCGGGAGCGGTACGCCCGCGCCGCGGTGGGTGTGCTCGACCAGGACATTGTGGAGATCGGCCGGCCGCAGTTGGCCGGCGTGCACACCTTCGGAGCCGAGTCGGTGGACCGTCCGTTCACCGTGCTCTACGCGCCCACCTGGGAGGGCTGGCTCGACGACGACCCGTACCACACCTCGCTGGTGCTGATGGGTGAGCGGATCGTCAAGGGTCTGCTGGCCACCAGTCCCCGGGTGCGTCTGGTCTACAAGCCGCACCCGCTCACCGGCTCACGGTCGAAGGCCGCCCGGGCCGTGCACGAGCGCATCGTCGAGGCGATCCGGGCCGCCGGCGGCGACCCCAACGCGGCGTCCCTGGACGGTACGGACCACCTGGTGGTGACCGGCCGCACGCCCGCGCTGTTCGACTGCTTCAACCAGACCGACCTGCTGATCAGCGACGTGTCCAGTGTGGTCTCGGACTTCGTGCAGAGCCAGCGGCCGTACGTGGTGGCGAACCCGTCCGGCCTGCCGGAGGACGAGTTCCGCCGGGAGTACCCGACCGCGCGGGCCGCGTACCTGCTCTCGGCCGACTGCGGTGAGCTGGAGAAGATCGTGGCGGTGACCCGGGTCGGCGACGACCCGATGATCGAGGCGCGCCGCGACCTGAAGACGTACCTGCTGGGGCCGGCGGAGACCAACCCGATGGACCGGTTCGCCGAGGAGATCACCCGGCTCTGCCGCTGACCCGCGCACCACGTCCCGCGCCCGGCCCGACACCCGTCGGACCGGGCGCGGTCGTGTCGGGGCCGTCGGTGCGGCTCAGTCGAGCAGGGCGGCGACCGCGTCGGCGACCGGAGTGTCCGCCGGCAACGCCCGTGCGGTCACCACGGCGCTCAGCGGCAGTGGCCCGTACAGGTGTGGAAAGAGCTGCCCCCCGCGTGAGGGTTCCCAGCGCAGGGCGTCGGCCAGCCGCTCCTCGTCCACCCCGAGCAGGGTCAGGCCGGTGGCGCCGGAGAAGTGCCGGCGGGCCGTCTCCACCACCTGGTCGACGGCGGACAGGTGGATGAAACCGTCCTGGCGGTCCACGGCCGAGCCGGCGACGACTCCGGCGGCCCGGGCGTCGTCCCACTCGACGGTCGGCAACAGCTTGTAGATCACCTTCGCAGACTACGTCGCCTGCGTTTCGGCCGTACCGCCGCCGACGCCGGCCACCGCCCGGCATGCTCAGGTGGAGCGGCCGGGAGGGGATGGACGATGGCGAGCTACGACGACGACTGGACCGACACCCAGCGCGGGCTGTACGACGAGTGTTACCGGGCCGGCGGCGAGTGGGCCGAGGACCCGGACACCCCGTCCGACGACGTGCAGCACGTGATCAACCTGGCCGAGGCGGACGACGACGCCTTCGACGACGCTGAGATCGACTTCCCGCCGCTGGTCGACGCCGTCACGCAGGCCAGCGGTGTCAACGTCACGAGCGTGCCCGCCCGGCACGACGACCCCGGTTTCCGGGGCTTCACCGACGGCGTCCGCGACGCGGTCGCCGACGACGTCTTTGGTCTGTAGCAGACCGGCCCTCCCGCTCGCGGCACCCTTCTGCCACCATTCGCAGGACGGCTGCGACGGATGGGGGCACGGTGCGGATCCTGCTGGTGGAGGACGACCGCCGGGTGGCCGCTGCGCTCTCCTCCGCCCTGACCCGCCGCGGCTACCAGGTCGAGCACGCGGCCACCGTCGCCGCCGCGCTCTCCGCCGCCCCCTGCGACCTGGTGCTGCTCGACCTGACCCTGCCCGACGGCGACGGCACCGAGGTGTGTCGGGAACTGCGCCGACGCAGCAGCCAGCTCGGCATCATCGCGGTGACCGCGCGGGGTGAGGAGCGCGACCGGGTGCTCGGGCTGCGCCTGGGCGCGGACGACTACGTGGTCAAACCGTTCTCGATGGTGGAGTTGCAGGCCCGGATCGAGGCGGTGCTGCGGCGCGCCGCGAACGCCGCCCCCGAGCGGCACCTGATCGAGGCGGGGACGGTGCGCATCGACGTGCCCGCCCGCACGGTGACGGTGGCGGGGCGCGCGGTGACGCTGACCCGCAAGGAGTTCGACGTCCTGCTGTCGCTGGCCCGCCAGCCGGGAGTGGCGGTGCCCCGCGACCGCATCCTGCTCGACGCCTGGGGCACCACCTGGGCCGACCCGCACACGGTCGAGGTGCACGTCGGGTCGTTGCGCGGCAAGCTGGGTGACGCGCGCCTGGTGGAGACCGTCCGTGGTGTCGGCTACCGGCTGCGCGATGCGTGAGGGGTCGCCGTGCGCCGCCGACTGGTGATCAGTTACCTGCTGCTGATGGTGCTCGTCCTCGTCGCGTTGGAGAGCCCTCTCGCCGTCACCCTGGCCAGCTGGGAGACCGAGCGCGTACGCGCCGACCGGCTCGCGGACGCCACCCGGTTCGCCTCGCTGGCCGGGCCGGCGCTGCGCGGCGGCGAACCCGGGCCGATCGGGGCGGAGCTGCGCAGCTACGACGAGCTGTACGGGATCGGCGCGGCGGTCGTCGACCGGGACCGGGGCATCGTCGTGGACTCGGCGAGCTGGCAGTCCTCGGGGACCGCCACGGTGCTGGACGTCGCGCTGTCCGGTCAGCAGAGCAGCGCGCCGGAATCGATCTGGCCGTGGTCCGCCGGCCCGGTGGTGGTGGCGGTGCCCATCAACGACGGCGGTGAGGTCCTCGGCGCGGTGGTGATCGTGACGCCGGCCGACGAGATACGCCGGGCCGTGACCACCTGGTGGCTGCTGCTCACCCTGGCCGGCCTGCTCGTCGTGCTGGCTTGTGTGCTCACCGCGTTCGGACTGGCCGGCTGGGTGCTGCGGCCGGTCACCGAGCTGGACGCGGTCACCCACGAGATCGCCGAGGGCGACCGGAGCGCCCGAGTGCAGCACCGACTCGGGCCGCCGGAGCTGCGCCGTCTCGCAGCCAGCTTCAACCACATGGCCGACGTGGTCTCCGACGTGATGGACCGGCAGCGCGCGTTCGTCGCGCACGCCAGCCACCAGCTGCGCAATCCGCTCACGGCGTTGCGGCTGCGGGTCGAGGAACTGGGTCCCAGCCTGACCGACGCGGACGGGCGCTCCGAGCACCGGTTGGCGTTGGAGGAGACCGACCGGCTGGCGCTGGTGCTCGACGCGCTGCTCACCCTGGCCCGCGCCGAGCGTGAGGAGAACGAGCGGGTCACCGTGGACGCCGCCGCCGTGGCGGCCTCCCGGGTGGCGGCGTGGGCGCCGCTGGCCCGGCACCGGTCGGTCGCGCTGCGCCTCGCCACGAGTGACGCCCCGGCGTACGCGTGGACCGTACCGACAGCCGTCGACCAGGCGCTGGACGCCCTGATCGACAACGCGGTGAAGTTCAGCGGGGCCGGCGGCGCGGTGACGGTGACCGTGGCCCGGCGCGACGACGGGGTGGTGCTGGAGGTACGCGACACCGGCCCGGGCATGACCGAGAGTCAGCTCGGCCAGGCCACCGAGCGGTTCTGGCGGGCCCCGGACGCGCAGAACGTCGACGGCGCCGGGCTCGGCCTGACCATCGCCGCCGTGCTGGTGGACGCCTCCGACGGCCGGCTCACGATGCGTGCGGGCACACCGCGTGGGCTGGTCGCCGGCCTGTGGTTCCCCGCGCCGGAACCGGCCACGGAGTCGGCCGACGTGGAGTCGGCCGACGAGGAGCCAAGCACGGAACGGCGGCCCGCCCCGGCGCGTTGACGGCCCCGGCGGAGCGGGCCGCGGCGGTCGTCATCCGGCGGCTCAGGGCTTGGCGGCGCGGTACCAGGCGGCGGCCCCCGGGTGCAGCGGCAGCGGTGCGGTGGCGATCGCCGAGCGGGGACTCATCCGTCCCGCCGCCGGATGCGCCGCGCCCAGCTCCGCCCGACGTTCCATCAACAGCCGGGTCACATCCCGGACCAGCGGCTCCGGCAGGTCGGCGCGCACGATCAGGTAGTTCGGGTCGGCGACCGTCGTGACCGGGTTCATGCCGTACACCGAGCGGGGGATGTCCCGGGAGACGTAGACCTGCCCGTAGCGGGCGCGCAGCGGTTCCGTCCACTCGCCGAGGTCGACGATCCGGGTGGCGCTGCGTCCGGCCAGCTCCTCGATGCCGCGTACCGGCAGACCGCCGGAGAAGAAGAACGCGTCGATGCGTCCCGAGCGCAGGGCGGCCACCGAGTCGTCCAGGTTGAGGCGTTCCCGGCGTACCGCGTCACCGCCGAGCCGGGCCACCTCCAGCAGTCGGGTGGCGGTGATCTCCGTGCCGGAGCCGGCCGCCCCCACCGACACCCGTCGGCCGCGCAGGTCGCCGACCGTACGGACCGGGCCGCCGTCGGTCGTGACCAGATGCAGTTGGTCGTCGTACACCCGGGCCACTGCGTCC
Source organism: Micromonospora sp. NPDC049102 (assembly GCF_043197485.1). Classification (NCBI taxonomy): domain Bacteria; kingdom Bacillati; phylum Actinomycetota; class Actinomycetes; order Micromonosporales; family Micromonosporaceae; genus Micromonospora; species Micromonospora sp. NPDC049102. The sequence continues at coordinate 110,546 of NZ_JBICTE010000016.1, forward strand.
ACCGGCAGGCTCTGCGTCGGGCTGGTGGGCAGCACGTCGGCCTGGGTGAAACCCAGCTCGGCCGCCCCCGAGCCGACCAGGCGGACGTTCTCGGCCGAGGCCGCGGTGATCACCACGCTGGCCCGTACCCCGGGCAGTTCGCGGTTGAGGATGGTCGCGAGGGACTGTCCGAACGCGTAGTAGACGGCGGTGGGGCTGCCGGTGGCGATCCGGACCTCCACCGGCTCGCCCGGGTCGTCACGGCAGCCAGCGGTGGTCAGAGCCACGACCAGCGCCAGCGCCGCCGCCCCCGCGCGGCGCCGACCGGCCCGATCCGACGAGGTACGACTCACGCGCTGCACTGTGCGCGCTCCGGCGGGCGGGCGCAAGCCCGTACCCGTCAGTACCTCGGGGCAGGTGGGGCCGAGCGTCGCTCAGCAGGCCGGTCGGCGGCCCGGCTCCGATACCGCGCCGCGCGCCGGCTCCGTCGACGCGCTGCGCAGGATGCGCTCACGGTCCGGCCCGTCGGCGACGCTGACCAGGAAACAGCCGGTGCCCGGGCGGAGTACGGCCGGCACGTCGAGCACTGCCGCGCCGCGGATCAGCACGGCGGCCAACTCCCGGTCGGTGAGCCGGACGCCGAGGATGTGCCGCCGCACGTGTCGTCCGCCGGCCAGCAGCGCCGACCGCCACGCCGCCGCCGCGAGGCGGGACGTCCACCGGCGGCGGGCCGGCGACGCGCCCGGCACCGGACCGCCCAGCAGCTCCCGACGCCCCTGCCACCAGCCCGCGTCCACCAGCCGGGCGTACGCGCCCCGGTGCTCCGGCGGCACCCAGAGCCGGTGCACCTCGTATCGGCGGCGCAGCCCGCCGACCGTGACCTCCTGGGTGACCGGGATGTCGAGGCGCGCGAGCAGCTGTCGCATCCGCTGCGCGGCGTCCTCCCGGTTGAACTCGACCCCCGGCGCGTGTGACGGCAGCGCGGCGATCGGTCGGGCGCCCGCCGGAGGCGCTGTGCAACGCAGCAGGCAGGCCGCCTCGAACGCGTCGCCCAGGGTCAGCCAGTCCAGCGGAGGGGGCGTCGCCGGTGGGCGGGGCCTGTCGAGCAGGGCGGGATCTCGGGCCAACTTAAGGCTCCTTTGCCGGAGTCTGGGTTCCCCTACCGTGGCCCCTGCGCAGCCGTTACGGAACGTGTCCCGCCCAGCCTTGAGCAAATCTTGCGGCTTGCGCGCCGCTACAGGTCGGTGACCACGAGATCCACCTGCCGTACCCGGCCGGCGGCGGCCGGTTCCTCCACCACGGTGTGCTTCAGCTCGCGCAGGGTGCCGATCAGCTCCCGGGCGGTACGCGGCTTGACGCCGGCCAGGAGCAGGTCACGCACCAGACGCCCCTTGGTCGCCTTGTTGAAGTGGCTCACGACCGAGCGGACGGGCACACCGTCGACCTCCCGCTCGTGCAGCACCCGCACGGTGACCGTCCGCTCGGCCAGCTCACCGCGCGGAGTCCAGGTGGCGGCGTACGCGCCGGAGCGCAGGTCCAGCACCGGGCCCCGACCGGCCGCGCCGGCGAGGACCGACGGCAGCTCCCGACGCCAGTACGTCGACAGCGCCCCGACGCCCGGTAGGCGGGCCCCGATCGGGCAGCGGTAGGGCGGAATCCGGTCGGCGAGACGTACCGCGCCCCACAGCCCGGAACTGATGAGGATCGACCGGCGGGCCGCCCGCAGCGCCGTCGACGGGAGCGTGGCCAGCTCCAGCGCCTCGTAGACCACGCCCGTGTAGAGCCGCTCGGCCGGCGCGGTGGCCGCCTCCCGCAGCCGGGCGTTGCGCCGCAACTCGCCGCGCTGACCGTCGCTGAGCCCGAGCGCGGTCAGCGCGGCCTCCTCGTCGGGCCCCGCGCTGAGCGCCACGAGCGCGTCGAGAACCCGCTCGCGGGCCGGGTTCAGCTCCGGCAGCGAAAGCTTGTCCGGCGTCCATCGCCGCCCGGTGCCGGCGTCGGCCTTGCCCTCCGAGGGCGGCAGCAGGATGAGCATCGGGTCTCCTCGAACGGGTACGGAGGCGGCCTGGCCAGCGTACGGCCCGTCGTCAGCGCCACGGCCGCACCGGGGTGTCGGGGTGGTACACGCGATAGCCGCCCACTTCACGTACCGGGGCGGCGTCGGGCCGGTCGGCGAGCAGCCGGCGCAGCCGCCGGTCCATCGGCGAGTCGATCTCCACCACGTAACCCGGCCGCGCGGCCCGCCCGACCTGCCGCCAGTACGGCCGGTAGCGGTTCTGCCCGGGGGACAGATTGCCGTCGAGCACTCCGCAGACCACCGTCTCGTCCGTGTTGAAGATGAGCCGGTTGCAGGTCCAGTAGTCCCCGTACACCTCGTGGGGTCCGTCGGCGCGCAGCGCGGAGGCCAGTTCCCGGGCCTGGCGCTCCTCGGTCCGCGACGCGGCCGTGCCGCTGGTCGCGAAGAGCACGGTGACCACCAGCGTCGTCGTGGCCAGCGCCGCCAGCACGGCGGTGGCCAGCGCGCCGGTCAGCCGGCCGAGGGCGCCCACCGTGCCCCGCCAGCAGGCCACGGCCACCGCCCAGAGCGGCCAGAGCACCGCCGGCAGCGACAGTTGCAGCACCGACAGGTACCGGGCGTTGTCCAGTGGGCTGGTCGCGGCGAGCGGGCTGCGCACGTACGACAGGAGGGTCAACGCCGCGCCGACGACGAGCGCGAGCTGCACGACCGGCCCGACCCGCGCGGCCCGTGGCGTGCTCTCGGCGGGTGGCGTGCCGGCGGCCCGACGGTACGCGACGAGCGCCAGCGCCGCGGCGGCCACCAGCAGCGCCGGGTAGAGCAGTCCGAACCACTGCTGCCCCCGGCCGCAGCCGTCGACCGGGCAGAGCCCGTGCGCCAGCGGCACCCCGTCCAGCAGGCCGCCCCGAATCCGGTCGGACCACGGCGGCAGCGGGCCGGCCTTGGTGCTGACCTCCCGGAACACCGTCAGCGAGTCCTCACCCGGGCCGGCGCGCAGGTTGTCGATGATCATCGGCGCGACCCCGACCACGAAACCCGCCACCAGCAGCAGCCCGGCCCAGCCGAACAGCTCCCGCCGCACCGCCCAGACCAGGGCCAACGCGGCGACCGCGAGGTACGGCAGGATCAGCCAGTCCGACCAGGCGGCCAGCCCGGCCAGCAGCCCGAACAGCGCGAATGCCGGTCGACGGTGGCGCACCGACCCGGCGGCCAGCCCCACGGTGATCAGCAGCATCAACAGCACCGCCGGCTTGACCTCCGGCCGACCCCCGACCACGGTGAGCTGGTCGCGCACCACCCGCTCCGGGCCCAGCGCCAGCAGACCGACCACGAGGACGGCGAACCACGGCGTGTAGAGCCGACGGGTGAGCCGGTAGACGAGGTAGAGGAAGACCGCGTACAGGGCGAGCACCGGTAGCCGCAGCACCGGCCAGCTCGGCCCCGCCAGCGCGAGCAGAGGCGCGGCCAGGTACGACTCCAGCATCCCCATGTAGTGCTGGCCGTAGAGGAAGACCGGACGCTCGCGGCCCTGCCCGATGTGCAGGGCGGCCAGCCCGAAGGTCGCCTCGTCGCTGTTCGACACCGGCACGGTGTACAGCGTCAGGACCAGCCGGTACCCGACACCGACCAGCCCGAACACCAGCGCGACGAGCGCCGGCCGGTCGAGTCGCGGACGCCACCGCCCGCGGTGCTGCTCTGGATGCGACACGACCACGCCCCCGTCGTCGTCCCGACCGGAGTGTTTCACGGACCGTGGGCCGGTCGGGCCGCTTCGGCCCAGTCCGGCCTGGCTGGCGGGCTGCGGTTCGGACCCGCTCGCGTGGCCGTCGGCGTCGACCTGTGGCAGGGTTGGCGGGTGCCACCCACTCCCGCCGGCGAACTGGCCGTGCCGAATCTGCACCGGGCCGCGCGGATCGAAGACGCCGTGCACCAGCTCGTGGAGCGTCGGCTGCGCCGCACCGGCTGGCGGATGAACATCGTCGCCTACGCGGGCTACGGCCGTCCCGGTTGGGTACGCGTCATGTGCCGGGTGCTGCTGGGCCGTCCCGACAACCGTCAGCGGGGCCGGCTGGACAAGGTGCGTGGCTGGCGCAGTTTCACGACCCTGCCCGCCAAGCACGTCACCGTGCAGATCGAGGCCGGTGGCGTACGACACGAGGCCCGCGCCGACCGCAGCGGTTTCGTCGACACGCTCGTCGAGGCCGACCTGCCTCCCGGTTGGGGCACCGTACGCCTCAGCGTGGCCGACGCCGAGCCGGTCGACGCGCCCGTGCGCATCCTCGACCCAGAGGTCAAGTTCGGCATCCTCTCCGACATCGACGACACGGTGATGGTCACGGCGCTGCCCCGGCCGCTGCTCGCCGCGTGGAACACCTTCGTCCTCGACGAGCACGCCCGTGCGGCCGTACCCGGGATGGCGGTGCTCTACGAGCGGCTCGTCACCGCACACCCGGGCGCCCCGGTCTTCTACCTGTCCACCGGCGCGTGGAACGTCGCGCCCACGTTGACGCGGTTCCTGTCCCGGCACCTCTACCCGGCCGGGCCGCTGCTGCTCACCGACTGGGGTCCGACCGCCGACCGCTGGTTCCGCAGCGGCATGGAACACAAGCGCTCCACCCTCGCGCGGCTGGCCAAGGAGTTCCCCGACGTACGCTGGCTCCTCGTCGGCGACGACGGCCAGCACGACCAGGAGATCTACCGCGAGTTCGCCGCCGCCCACCCGGAGAACGTCGCTGGGGTGGCCATCCGCCGGCTGTCCCCGACCCAGTCGGTGCTGGCCGGTAGCCTGCCCGCCCCGGCCGGACGGCCGTCCTCGGGGCCGGTGGGGCAGAAGTGGCTGTCCGCGCCCGACGGCGCCGGCCTGTGGCAGCTACTCCGCGACGCCGGCCTGGTCTGACCCCTCGACCGGAAACGCGAGAACCCCCGGGCGCCGCGACTCCTGCCGCGCCCGGGGGTTCTTTCCGTGTACTACATCAGCGAGGGTGCGCCCCAGGTGACGGTGCCGGTGGCGCCGTTGCCCGGGTAGAGGGTCATGGTGCCGTTGCTTCTGCGACGGACCACCAGGTCGACCTTTCCGTCGCTGGTGACGTCGCCGAGGCCACTGATGTCGAAGTCACGGCACAGACCGCAGACCAGGACGCGGGTTCCCCATACCGGGGTTCCGCTGGCGGCCGTGTTGGGATAGACCCACATGTCACCGGAGCCCGCGTTGCGCATGACCAGGTCCGGCTTGCCGTCGTTGTTGGCGTCCTCGATGTTCACGTGGTCGTAGCCACCGCAGGAAGAGCAGAGCAGGATCCGGGTACCCCAGGTGACCGCACCGCCGGCGGTGCCGTTGCCCGGGTAGTAGTACATGTTCCCGGTGCTGTTCTCCCGAACGAACAGGTCGGTCTTGCCGTCGCGGTTCACGTCGGCCAGGTCGGACGTGCCGAAGTTGAAGCAGCCGCCACAGACCGACTGCCGCGCGCCCCAGACCGGGTCTCCGGTGGCGACCGTATTCGGATAGACGTACATGTCGCCGGTGCTCATCTGGCGCATGAAAAGGTCCAACTTGCCGTCGTTGTTGGCGTCGCCGATGTTGAACGAGTCGTAGCCGCCGCACCTGCCGCACACGACGATGCCGGCGTCGAACGTCAGGTTGCCGTCCAGGTTCGTACCGCGACGCAGGAGCACGTCGCCGTTGCCCTGCTTGATCAGCATGTCGGTCCGGCCGTCACCCGTGACGTCACGGATGTTCGGCGCGATGACCTGCTGGGCGTAGTTGCCGGGGGCGCTGGCCTCGGCCGGGTTGAGGGCGCGGTCCCAGTGCTGCACGTTGCTGATCTGGCCCGAGTAGTACGAGCTCGGGGAGCCGTTGTAGCGGTAGTGACCGATCACGAAGCGCCCGGTGCTCGGCCAGGACACCGCGGCGGGGTGCTGTGCCGTACCCGCGAGGTTGTTGTTGACGTACAGGGCCATCGTGCTCGTGGTCGCGTTGTAGGTCGCGACCAGGTGCGTCCACACGCCGAGCTGAGCGTTGGGGGCGCTGACGGCCTGGTCGTACGACCAGCCGTCACTGTCGGAGCGGGCCATCCCGAACCGCCAGGTGTTGTCGCTCTGCTCCTGCCAGAGGATGAACCGGGCGGAGCGCGATCCCTCCTCGGAAAGGATGATCTTGCCTGCGGTGGTGGGCTTCACCCAGGCAGCGACGCTGAACGACTTCGTGGTGTCGATCAGCACCGGACTGGCGGCGCCGACCAGGCTGCCGGTGCCGTTGGCGTCCACGCCCGTGCCGGTGGCGTCGCTGTTGAGCCGCAGGTCCGGGCTGAACAGGTCACCCTCGTGCCATTTCGCGTTGCCGGTGCCGGTGAGGGTGATGCCGCCGGAGGTGTCGGCAGCGGTCACCGCCGTGACTCCCGCCTCGCCGTCGTTGAGCGGCCAGGTGTGCTTCGCGGTGACCAGACCCTGGGCCTGCTGGGTGGCGATGGTGGGGGTGGTGCTCAGACCGCTCACCAGGTACGCCGTGGTCAGACCGTTGCCACCGACGGTCCAGAGGTCGGGGGTGCCGTCCGAGTTGGCGTCGGCGGCTCGCAGGCTCAGCGCCGCACCCCGGTTCCAGTTGGTCGAGAGGGTGTACGGCGTGTAGGTCAGCTGGTTGGTGTCCTGGTTGTACGCCAGGTTCGTCCACAGGTGCAGGGCGCCGGTGCTGCTGTTCCAGAGGAACAGTGCGGTGCCGCCGCTGACCTGGGCGGTGGCGATCGTCCAGTTGTTCCAGTCCACGCCACCGGCCGGGGTGAGCGTCGTGGTGCTGCCCGCGTAGTAGTAGAGGCCGGCCGCGAAGGCCATCGGGTAGTAGTTGAGGAAGTACCCGTTCGTCGCGTCGCCGCTGGTGCCGATCAGGTCCGGTATGGTGCTCCCGGTCGCTCGGGAGTCGCCGGCGTTGGCCAACTGCAGCGGAGCGTTGCCGTTGCTGTCGACAAGCAGTTCGCCGGAGACGCTCACCTGGTTGTTGTACGGCTGGATGACCGAGCCGTCGCCGCTGCCCCGCAGGACGATGCCGTTGCCCGCGTTGACGCCCCCGGTGTAGTAGACGAGGACGTCCTGCAGACCGGAGCCGAAGAAGTGGCCGGAGATCGCCTGGCCATTGTTGAAGTCAGACGGGTCCTCGTTGCCGGTGACCCCGTTGCCCCGGGCGCCGAGGTCGTTGACCGTGGTGCGTACCGCGCCGCTGTTCATGCCCGTGCCCAGCCAGAGGCCGGCGGGCAGCCCGTTGCGGGCGCCGATGGTCAGCAGGTCGGCGACGCCGTCACTGGTGAGGTCCGCGTCGGCAGCCGTGTCGGCGGGATCCGCGTTGAAGGTGATGGTGGCGGTCTCGCCAAAGTTCCCACCGGTCGACAGGCTCGTCACGGCGAGAGTGTTGGTGAAACGGGTCGGCGTCACGACCACCGGGGCGGTGCCGGCGGAGGCGGAGATGCTGACCGGGGGCAGGCCGTTGAGCTGGTAGCTGTAGCTGGCCGGCTGGGTGCCGGAGCTCGGCGGCGTGATGGCGAAGCTGACCTCTTCGCCGATCTTCGACTGTCCCTGCGGCTGGCTGATGTCGGGAGCGCCGGTCCGGGTGGGGTCATAGGTGAAGCTGCAGGTCGCCGACCAGTCGCTGGACGCCCCGAAATCGGTCGCCTGGACCTTCCAGGAGAAGCTGGTGATGGCACCGCCGGCGGCGGAGCGCAACGTGGCGACCGGCACGATCAGCACACCCGTGCTGCCGGAGGAGTACGTGAGCAGGTTCGGGTTGGAGGACGCCAGGGCGGTCTGCGCGGAGTCGGACGTCTTCCAGAGCTTGAAGCTCACGCCGAGGGTGCCGCCGTCGGGGTCGGAGACCGGGGCGTACAGGTAGACCGGGTTGTCGCCGACCATCGACCCACCGGCGCAGGCGGTGCGCGGTGAGGTGGTCATGCCGGTCGGCTTGTTGGGCTTGTGGTTGTAACGGATTTCCAGCGTGGGGCTGGTCTCCAGGAATTCCTTCCAGCTCTCATCGTCGCTGGCCTCGTTGCCGCCGATCATCCACAGGGTCCGGGTGGCCTTCTTGTTGGCGACGTCGGTCTTGATCTGGTCGGTGATGTCGAAGGACACGCCTTGGGCGCTACAGCCGCTGTAGCCGTAGGCGAAGCTCCCGGACGCGGCGAGAGGGCCCTTGCTCTGGCCCTCCCAGTCATCCCAGCTGGCGTTCGACTTCGACAACGTCGTCGAGGGGGCGTAGACATTTACCGTCTTTTTGGTGCAGCTCCACGACCAGGTATTGGTGATCTTGAACGTAGCGTCGTTGATCGTCGCGCCCGAGAGGGTGCCGTACGGCACCGGGAAGTTGATGAGCGTGTTCGACCGCTGCTCGCCGGAGTTGCCCACCTGCATCCGACCCTGCGGGTCGGGCGTGTTGTTCCAGTAGTTCGTCGACTGGTGCTGGTACGAGATGCTGGACCAGCCGGACATCCTCGGTCCGGTGACGCTCCAGTTGAAGCTGGGGTCGATGTAGACCGGGTAGACGGTCGCGGCATCGGTGAGCAGCTTGCGGTCCGGCTTGAGACCGAGCCTGCCGGGGGAGACGGCGACCCCGATGGCGGCGGTGCGAGCCGCCCGGCCCGGGGCCGCAGTCGTCGACGCGGCGCCACTGCGCCCGGTCGGGGCGGCGGTGGCACCCGCCGAGGAGTCCCACATGGTCGGGGCCGGCGCGGTGATGACCGCATCGCCGGTGCGGTCCCGACCGCTGATGTTGCCGACCGCGTCGGCGTCGAGGGTGAACCCCTTGGCGGTGGTGGCCAACTCGAGCGTGGCCAGCTTCGGATTCTTCGCCGCCGTCGCGTTCTTGACCACGAAGACGTGGGAGAACCCGCCCTGGGCGTTGACCGTCACGGTCAGGTCCACACCGGCCAGGACGTTGGGGTACGTCGCCGTCGGCCCGGCGAGCGTGGGAGCTGGCAGCGCGACGGGGGCGGTCAGGGTCAGTGCCCGGTCCCCACTGACCAGGTGTGCCATCGGCCCGCTGCCGCCGCCCGACAGGGTGATGTCGTGTGTGGTGGTGGTCGCGGCGACGGCGCCGTTGGCCCGGCGGTACAGGGTGGGATCCAGCGGCTTCCAGTCCGCGCCCACGCGCTTGCGCGTCGGCACCGCGCTCTGACTGAGCAGGAGTTGGCCGTTCGGAAGAGCGGACAGGGTCTCCGTCGAGGTGCCGGCGGCGGTCGCCTCGACCTGCTTACCGGTCCGCTTGGCCTGCGCCAGGGCGGCGTCGACGCCGAGTGCCTTCTTCGGTTCGACGGCGGGCTTTGGCGCTGCCGGTGCCGCGGCTGCTGGTGCGGTGAGCGGAACCGTGGCCGTGGCGATGGCGACGGCGGCAACCGCGCCCGATGCGACGGCGCGTAGGCGCAGTCGTCTCCTGATCATGTCAAGTACTCCCCGTGAGTGCCGTGAGCGCGGGTGCGCCCGATCGAGCGGCCACAGTGAAGCAGGCGTGACCGGCTGCGCGAAACGCCGGAGGGTCCTCGACGCTGTCCCTTTGGCGTTCACTGGAACGTATTTGATGGCTTTGACGAGTGATCATCGTTACCGTGTCGTGACCTTGTGGATGGTCGGACGTGAAACATTGTTCGCGCCACGGGGTGTGTGACCCATCACCCTGCGTGGTTTCTATTTCAGCGAGCAGAGGTGAGGTCTGCATGACCATCTACGGGGGATTACGGCTGCTCACACGTCCTAGACGTCTGGCCGCGACTGTCGTGGCCATGTCTGTGGCGGCGGGCTTGTTGTCGGGTGCGCCGGCGGTGGCGAAGCCGAAGGTGCCGGAGGTGGCGAAGGCGCCGGCGACATCGCCGGGGGAGTCGGTCAAGGGTGTGAAGCCGTTGCCGACGAAGTTCGTCACGCCGCCTGATGACGCGAAGTCGACGTACCGGCCGAGGCGTACGGCGTGGCCGAAGGCCGCGTCGGCGAAGGTCGACCTGCCGGCCGTGTCGGAGGCTGGTGCCCGAGGCGCGGCTGCGGCGGAGGCGCGCGTGGCGGATACGCCGGTGTGGTTTCAGCCGGTCGAGGAAAAGGTTGGCCCGCGCAGCCTGAAGGTGACGGTCGCCGGTCGTAAGGCCGCGGAGGCCGCCGGGGTGGATGGCGTGTTGCTGTCTGTCGAACCGGATGCCAGCGCCGGTTCGGTTCGGGTTGGCGTGGATTACGCAGGGTTCGCCGAGGCGTTCGGTGGCAACTACGGGTCGCGGCTGCGGCTGGTGCGTCTGCCGTCGTGTGCGGTGACGACGCCGACGCGCAGTGAGTGTCGGACGGCGACGCCGTTGACGTCGACGAACGACGCGGCGGCGAAGTCGGTGTCGGCGGAGGTGCCGTTGACGGCGGACGCGCAGGCCCGGGCGGCGGGTGGCATGACCGTGTTGGCGGCGGTCGCAGCAGCCGGCGATGAGGGCGGCAAGGGCGGCACGTACGCGGCCACGGATCTGAAGCCATCGGGTTCCTGGACCGGCGGTGGTAGCACGGGTTCGTTCACGTACTCCTATCCGGTGACCATGCCGCCGGCGGCGTCGGACCTGGTGCCGACGGTGGCGTTGTCGTACGACTCGGGCAGCGTGGACGGGCAGACGGCGTCAACGAACGCGCAGGCATCGTGGGTGGGCGACGGCTGGTCCACGCCGCGCTCGTTCGTGGAGCAGACGTTCGCGTCGTGCATGGACGATCCGGGTGGCAGCGCGTCTCCGGTGAAGACGCCGGACCGTTGCTACGACGGTCCGATGCTGACGCTGTCGTTGAATGGCTCGTCGACGGCTCTGGTATGGGACGCGTCCAAGAACGTGTGGAAGCCGGAGTCCGACAACGGCGAGGTCGTCACCCACGTCGAGAACGCCAACAACGGTTCGGGAACGTAAAACACCGACTACTGGCGGGTGACGCTGCGCGATGGCACCCCAGCTACGAGTTCGGCCGTAACCGGCTGCCGGGATGGGCGTCGGGTAAGGCGGAGACGAAGTCGGTGGACCATTCGCCGGTGTACTCCCCGCACTCCGGCGACCCGTGCTACAACGCGGCGGGGTTCTCCTCGTCGGTGTGCACGATGGCGTACCGGTGGAACCTGGACTACGTCACCGACACCCACGGCAACGCGATGGCCTACTACTACAACCAGGCCACGAACTTCTACGGCCGGAACAAGGGCGCCTCGGACGTGTCCTACATCCGGGACAGCAACCTGGCGCGGATCGACTACGGCTTCACCGACGGTGGCGCGTACGGCACCGTGGCGAACCGGGTGGTCTTCAACACCGGTGACCGCTGCCTGTCGGGGACGTGCCAGCCGCTGAACTCGACGAACAAGGCGAACTGGCCCGACGTGCCGTTCGACCTGATCTGCGCCTCGGGCACCGACTGTGACGACTGGAGCCCGTCCTTCTTCTCTACTGTGCGGCTGACCTCGATCGAGGCCCAGCAGTACAACACGGCCACCAGCCAGTACGAGAAGGTCGACTCGTACGCCCTGTCGCACAGCATGCCGGCCACCGGTGACGGCACCTCGCCGACGTTGTGGCTCAGCGATATCGCGCGTACCGGTCACGACACCAGCGCGGGTGGGTCCACGGCGGCGATCACGTTGCCGTCGGTGTCGTTCACCGGCGTCAAGCTGCCCAACCGGGTCGACATCACCGGCGGCCTGCCGTCGTTCTACCGCCAGCGTATCGCCACGATCACCACCGAGACCGGTTCGGTGATCTCGCCGTCCTACGAGTTGCCGGTGCCGTGCACCGCCCCGGTCAGCACCGACCCGGCGGTCAACACGAAGTCCTGCTACCCGGTCTACTGGACCCCGGACGGCTACGTGAACCCGTTCAAGGACTGGTTCAACAAGTACGCCGTCACCCGCGTGACGTCCACGGACCCGACCGGCGGCGCGGCGGCCCTGTCGACCAGCTACAAGTACCTCGGCGGCGCGGCCTGGCACTACGACGAGAACGAGGTCGTCAAGACCAAGTACCGCAGCTACGGCCAGTTCCGCGGCTATGCCAAGGTGCAGACGTTCACCGGCGACGGTGTCAACGACCGCCGCACCCAATCCGAGACCGCCTACTACCGCGGCATGTCGAAGAACAACAACAGCATCGTGCTGAACCTGACCGACTCCGTCGGCGGCGACCACGAGGACATCGACGAGCTCGCCGGCAAGGAGTTGGAGAGCACCCGGTACCTCGGCGAGAACGGCCGTGTCGACTCCTCCACCATCACCTCCTACTGGGTGTCCGGGGCCACCGCCACCCGTAGCGGGACCGGACTGTCGGCGTTGACGGCGCAGTGGGTCGCACCCATCAAAACCTACAGCCGTCAGGCAGTCACCAGCAGCGGCTCGGTGACCTGGCGTACCACCGCCAGCGACAACAGCTACGACGCGAACACCACCAGCGCCACGTTCGGCGAGCTGAAGAACACCTACACCTACACCGTGCCGGCCGACACGGCGTACAACCAGTGCACCACCTACACCTACGCGCCGGTGAACACCGGCAAGAACCTCGCCGGGCTGGTCAGCCAGACCGAAACCGTCTCCGTGGCCTGCGGCGGGTTCACCCAGGGCAGCCCCGCCTCCGAGCCGGGCAGCGTCAACACCCTGACCGCCCCGGGCAGCGTCAGCCGGCCCGCCCAGGTCGTCAGGGCCGAACGGACCTTCTACGACGACCAGACCTTCTCCACCACGTTCCCGCAGACGAACGCCCCCTCCAAGGGCGACGTCACCCTCACCCAGACCGCCAAGGACTACACCTCCGGGGCGTACGTCTGGCAGACCGCCGAGCGGTCGACCTACGACAGCTACGGCCGGGTCACCGACTCGTACGACGCCGAGGGCAACAAGACCAGCAGCGGCTACACCATGAACGCCGTCAAACTGGTCACCGCCACCTCCAGCACCAACCCCGCGGGCACGCGGGTTCCATCACCCTCGGCACGAAGCGCGGCATCCCGCTGGTCAGCACCGATGCCAACGGCGTCGTCACCACGCAGCAGTACGACGCGCTCGGCCGCGCGACGTCGGTGTGGCTGAATTCCCGTGCGACGAGCGCCGACGCGAACCACAAGTTCGGGTACACCGTCTCGAAGACGGGGGTGTCCGCCACCACCACGCAGACCCTGAACGACTCCAGCGGCTATCAAAAGGCCGTCACCATCTACGACGCGTTGCTGCGTACCCGCCAGACCCAGGCGATCACCCCGCAGGGTGGCCGGATGATCACGGACACCTTCTACGACACGCGCGGGTGGACCCGCGCGTCGTACAACGGCTGGTGGGACGACGCTTCGTTGCCGGCGGTCAGCACGCCGGTGTCGGCGGCCGACTTGGGTAAGCAGGTGCCGAACCAGACGTTCACCACCTACGACGGCCTGGGTCGTGCGGTGATCGTGGCGGCGGCCAAGAACGGCGTGACCGTTTCGACGACGACCACGGTGCACGGCGGTGACCGCACCACGGTCGTGCCGCCGGCCGGCGGGGTGGTGTCCGCCACGCTCACCGACGGGCTGGGTCGGAAGAAGGAGTTGCGGGAGTACAGCGTCCGTCCGACGGTGACGACGCCGTCGGACACGTTCACCGGCACGTTCGCCGTCTCCGGCGGGACGGCGACGATCAGTAAGTACGGCTACGACGAGCACGGCAACCAGTCGACGCTCACCGACGCCAGCAACAACGTGTGGACCTCGACGTACAACCTGCTCGGTCAGGTCGTGGCGAAGTCCGACCCGGATGCGGGTAGCAGCAGCATGAGCTACGACGCCAACGGCAACCTTCAGGAGTCCACCGACGGGCGCGGCAAGACCCTGTCGTACACCTACGACTTGTTCCGCCCCGGGTTAGATGGAGACATCGAAACCTGGGAGGAACACCAGCGATGCCGGCACCGAAGAAGTACAACGATGAGTTGCGTGAGCGTG
>NZ_JBICTE010000017.1:0-124229 GCF_043197485.1 Micromonospora sp. NPDC049102
CAAGAGGGTGTCGAGGTCTTGCGTCACAACATGATCATCGGCACCCTCCCTTCATGCCCAGACATCGACCCCTGACATCGGAACTACTCGTCTAGTGCCGCACCTGCCGGGACCGTTCTCGCAGCCCCGGCCAGCTTCGCGAGCCCGGAGCCACGCAGGGCGGCACGAAGCTGGGCACGCCAGCCGTCCATCAGCTCAAGGCCGGCTTCCGCCCACCGTCGGCGGGTGAGCACGCTGAACGCCGGCCGGCGAGCCAGTCGCGGGAACGGGCCGGTGGTGATCGGCCGGACGCGGTTCGGGTCCAGACCGCACTCCTCGTATACGGTGCGGGCCAGGCCGTGCCAGGTGGTGTGTCCGCCGCCGACGTGTTGCGCGCCCGACCCGTCCGACAGGAGGCGCTGGGGTTCGCCAGCGCGAGCAATGGGCACGGCCCCCAGCGCCAAGACAGTGGTCGATCATCGTGCCCGGTAGGTGTGACACCGCACGGTCCTGCCATCAGACCCGCGCCAACGACCCGGCCAGATCCTTTGAGGGGAATCAGCCAGACCCTCGCGGAGCCTGCGCACCTCGACCACGTCCATAGTGGGAACGAGGCGGATTGCATCTCAACCCAAGCCGGTGCAAATCTCGTCCGGCAGAACGCTTGCGCGCTGATCGAGCCCCGGCCCGTTGGTAGGTAGCGCAGAGGCTCACCCACGGTGCGACTCAGAGGGGCCGCCGTATCCGGCGGTGCCAGAGCGTATGCGCTACCAGCGAAGAAGAATCGCATTAATCCTAATCCTACCCAAATGCGGCATAACGCGCTCATGCCGTAGGCCTGCCGCATACTCTGCAACTCGCCGACAACCGTGCGTTATGAGTAAGTAGCTCTGGGTGTATCTGGGGTGGCTCTGGAGGGGTCATGAGCAAAGACCGACGGCTACGGCGAGGACTTAAACATGGCCGCGCCGCTTCAGGGTTGAGTTCCGCCCTGCTTGTCTTCGGCATGACCGGTGGACCCGCAGCCGCTGCGCAACCTCGGGAAGCGGAATCGCCTCCCCAGGGCATACGCGTCGGCACCCCCAGTCCAGTCGGCCAGTTCGGCGGACTGCCGTTGTACTGGCCGACTGCCTACCGAGACGACGGCGAATCTGACGATTCGTGGAAACCCTCCCCCGACACGACAACGGACTGCGGCCCGCAGGGCTGGCAGGGCCCGTGGAGTGGGCACGACAAGGGCGGCAAGCAGCCGGATCGGGCCCACCCACATAGCCCCAAGGGCAAGAAGGGCCCCCAGGGCCCGCAGGGCCCGCAAGGCGACACCGGTGCCCAAGGAGACACGGGCGCGCAAGGCTTCCAAGGCGACGCCGGCGCCCAAGGCGCGCAGGGCAGCACCGGCGCCCAGGGCACCCAAGGTACCCAGGGCGCCACCGGTGCCCAAGGCGCGCAGGGCGAGTCCGGCGCACAGGGCCTGCAGGGAACCCAAGGTTTCCAAGGCAGCCAAGGCGACACCGGTGCACAAGGCGTTCAGGGAGCTCAGGGTTTCCAGGGAACGCAGGGGAACAGCGGTGCCCAGGGAACACAAGGCGCCCAAGGTTCGCAGGGAGTACAGGGCAACACCGGCGCCCAGGGCGCCCAAGGCACCCAAGGCGACACCGGTCCACAGGGAGCACAGGGCTTCCAAGGTGCACAGGGTGCCAACGGCGCACAAGGCAGCCAAGGCGCGCAAGGAAACACGGGCGCCCAAGGCACCCAAGGCGACAGCGGCGCACAAGGCGCACCGGGAAGCCAAGGCACCCAAGGCACCCAAGGCGACAGCGGCGCACAAGGCGCACCGGGAAGCCAAGGCACCCAGGGCGCACAAGGCCTCCAGGGAGCGCAGGGCGACACCGGCGCACAGGGCGCCCAGGGAGCGCAGGGAGCGCAGGGCGACACCGGCGCACAGGGCGCCCAGGGAGCGCAGGGAGACACCGGCGCACAAGGGGCGCAGGGAGTCCAAGGCGACACCGGCGTCCAAGGCGCACAAGGTTTCCAGGGCCCACAGGGCAGCCAAGGCGAGACCGGCGCTCAAGGCACCCAAGGCGACACCGGCGCACAGGGCACACAGGGCAACACCGGCGCTCAAGGCACGCAGGGCAACACCGGCGCTCAAGGCACGCAGGGCAACACCGGCGCACAAGGTTTCCAGGGCGCACAGGGCAGCCAAGGCGAGACCGGCGCACAAGGGGCACAAGGGGCACAAGGTTTCCAGGGCCCACAGGGCCCACAGGGCCCACAGGGCAGCCAAGGCGAGACCGGCGCTCAAGGCACACAGGGCGACTCCGGCGCACAAGGCTCACAGGGAGCACAGGGAGCCCAAGGCTTCCAAGGCGCACAAGGCGACACCGGCCCTCAAGGACCGCAGGGCCCTCAGGGTGTGGCGGGCAACGGGATTCAGGCTGCCTACATTCAAGGGCCGCTGACTGTAATCGCGGATACCCCCGTTGATTTCGGATGCCAAGCCGGAGACATTGCTGTCGGAACCGGATATCAGCTGTCAGGCGCGGGTGTCAATCCGGTGCTGATCCAGCCGCTATCGGTTAGTGGCTACCAGTTCACTTTCACTGGCGGAGGCGCGGACATCTGGGTGTCCTGCATTTCACTCGACACACCGGTCGCCTTTGGGCTTGGTGCCAAGACGTCAAGCAGCTCGGCCAACAGTGGTAGAGCCGCTACGACGAACAGTGAGTCGGACCGCCCCGTAACCGTTGAAGGAGAATAAATGAGCACGCGTCACATACTCGGGTCACTTGCCTGTGGTGCGATTCTGCTGACCGGGGCCGCGTCATGCAGCGATGAGCCCCCTGACAAGACGCAGCCAAGCAACTCCGGCAACAGCGACAAGGCCAAGAGCGGCACAAACACCGGGACCGCGCCAGCGGAGCTGCTGAAGCTCGGTGTCGAACAGGGCCAAGCTGGAAACCTCGACGCGGCGAAGGCCACGTTCGAGAAGGTGCTGGACGCCGACGCCAACAACAAGTTCGCCTGGTTCAACCTGGGCTTCATTGCCCAGTCACGCAACCAGAACGACGAGGCAA
Organism: Micromonospora sp. NPDC049102; assembly: GCF_043197485.1. Taxonomy (NCBI): domain Bacteria; kingdom Bacillati; phylum Actinomycetota; class Actinomycetes; order Micromonosporales; family Micromonosporaceae; genus Micromonospora; species Micromonospora sp. NPDC049102. Next base: position 3,057 of record NZ_JBICTE010000017.1, read on the forward strand.
TCAGCAGCTACGACAAGGCACTGGCCGCGGACGCCAGCTACAAGCCGGCTCTTTACAACAAGGCCATCGCACTGGAGAGTACGCAGCCGACGACGTCGGTGGACATTTACCGCAAGGTCGTGTCGATCGACAACAAGTCTTCGACCGCTTACCTTCGGCTGGGCATGCTGCTGTCCCAATCTGGTGACACCACCGAAGCGCGCAACGCGTTCAACGCGGCGATCCTGCTGGACAAGCGGCTCGCGTCGTCAGTTCCGGAGAAGTACCGACCGGTTCCGGCCGCTTCGTCCTCGGCGCGGGCTGGTAGGTGATTGAGGCCCATGCGTACACCGCGCGTAACGGTTTTCACAGGTAGCAACCGCACTCGTTTCATCGACGAGTGTTTCCAAGCGCTGGTCGCGCAGACCTTCACCGACTGGGAATGGGTGGTCGTGCTCAACCAGGGGTCCCGTTGGCGGCCCGAGAGGCACGACGATCGGGTCCGGCTGATTGTCCAGGACGATCTGAACGGCGTCGGCGCCATCAAGGGGTACGCCTGCGCCGAGGCTGCCGGGGACATCCTGGTCGAGCTGGACGACGACGATCTGCTCAGCAGCGACTGCCTGCAAGAGATCGTCGATGCGTTCGACCTCCACCCGGAGGTGGGGTTCGTTTACAGCGACACCGCGCAGATCCAGGAGGACGGCAGTCGCTGCGAAGACCGCTTCGCGAGTTCGTTCGGCTGGCGACACTACGACGAGAAGGTGGACGGCCGCGAGGTGCTGGTCTGCCGGGCGATGCCGCCGACCCCACACAACGTCAGCTACATCTGGTACGCCCCGAACCATGTGCGCGCCTTCCGCCGCGACATCTACGAGAAGGTTGGCGGGTACGACGAGTCGCTCGACGTGGCGGACGACGCCGACCTCATGGCCCGGATCTACCAGGTCAGCGAGTTTCACCACATTCAGAAGTGCCTGTACCTACAGCGCATGCATGCCAAGAACACGCAGCGCATCCCGGAAGTCAACGCCCGCATCCAGCAACGCACCGTCGCAATCTATGACCGCAACATTCAACAGAACGCGCTCACCTGGTCACGGCGACAAGGGCTCCTGGCGCTCGACCTCGGTGCGGCACACAACAAGCCGGAAGGCTATCTGGGTCTCGATCACCACGACGGGTCGGGCGTCGACATTGTCTGCGACATAACGAAGGGGGTCGACCTGCCCGACAACAGTGTAGGGGTCATCAGAGCTGTGGATTTCCTCGAACACGTACCGGACAAGATCGCTTTGTTCAACGAGTTGTACCGACTGCTCGCGCCGAACGGAATGCTCCTGTCGCTGACACCCAGCACCGACGGTCGCGGTGCCTACCAGGATCCGACCCACGTGGCGTTCTACAACGAGAACTCGTTCTGGTATTTCACGGATGCCAACTATTCTCGCTTCGTACCTGAAATCAAGTGCCGTTTTCAGACGTCACGGCTGGTCACCTACTATCCGAGCGAGTGGCACCAGACGCACAACATCCCGTACGTGTCCGCGAATCTGATCGCGATCAAGGACGACGCCCTGCGCAACGGCGGCCTGTTGAACATATGAGATCGGCCGGAGCGCAGCCAGCGCCTTCGTGCCGTGAAGCCCTTCGTTGACCACGAACTGCAACGGCTCCGGGATGCCGTCGTCGGCCAACTTCCCCGCCGTCTACAGGCCGAGGAAGTCGCGGTAGAACCGGTACGACGTCGTGTGGTCGGCGATGGGCAAACTGATGGTCAGGGGTGCGGAGAACATTAGCGGAGGCCTCCTGGGGATGTGGTGGCGACAGGACCGCGGTCTAACCTTCCCTCGTGGACGCGGACGACTGGCTGGCTGACACGCGCACGTCGTACGACACGGTAGCGGTCAGTTACGCGGACCTCGTCCGCGACTTCCTGGCGAGCGCACCCTACGAGCGGGCCGCGCTGACGCTCTTCGCCGACCTCGTGCGCGCCATGGGCGGCGGTCCGGTCGCGGACGTGGGCTGCGGAACGGGCCGCATCACGGCCCACCTGCACGAGCTGGGGCTCGACGTCTTCGGGATCGACCTGTCCCCCGGCATGCTGGCGGTGGCGCGACGGGACAACCCCGACCTGAGGTTCGAGGTCGGGTCCATGACCGACCTCGACCTGGCCGACGGTTCGGTGGCCGGCCTGATCGCCTGGTACTCGCTCATCCACGTCCCCGACCAGCGGCTCGGGCAGGTTCTCGCGCACTTCCACCGGGTGGTACGCCCCGGCGGCCCCCTGCTGGTCGGCTTCCACGTGGGTGACGAGACGACCCTCAAGACCGAGGGGTACGGCGGTCACCCGATGAGGGTCCACGTCCACCGTCGCCGGCCGGCGCGGCTGGCGGCCTGGTTACGGGACAACGGGTTCGCGGTCGAGGCCGAGATGACCGTCACCTCACCCGAGAGCAAGCTCGGCGGAATCATCTTCGGACGACGAGAGCCCTGAGCCGACGCACTCGTTGGCGGCCCTTCGCCTCCCCTGCTAGGTTCAAATTGCGAACACCGTTAGCAGAAACGTGACGGGGTAGGAGGAGCGATGGCGGACGACACGCGACCGATCTGGGTTCTCGGTGGTGGCGGGGTCGTCGGCATCGCCTGGGAGGTGGGAGTCCTCGCCGGCCTCGCGGACGAAGGGCTGATCGTGGGCGCGGACGCGGTGCTCATCGGCACGAGCGCCGGTGCCGTGGTGGGTGCCCAGATCGCCAGCGGCACACCCCTGTCCGAGCTGTACGAGCGCCAGCGTCAGGGCGTGTCTTACGAGACCGCGCCCGCGTTGGGCCCGCTCGCCCTCCTGCGACTCGCCCGGACACAGATGTTCGCCCGCAGCCCCGAGCAGGCCGCCCGCCGCCTCGGTCGACTCGCCCTCTCGGCGCGCATCGACGACCCGTCGCACCAGCGCCGGACCGCGGAGGCCCGCCTACCGGACCACCAGTGGACGAATGCCGACCTCCGCGTCACCACCGTCGACGTCGAGTCGGGAGCTCTGCGCGTCATCACGCGGCACGACGGCGTACCCCTCGTGGACGCCGTCGCCGCGAGCTGCGCCATGCCACAGTCCGCCGCTCCGGTGACGATCGACGGTCGCCGGTACATGGACGGCGGCATGCGGTCCGTCCTCAATCTGGACCTCGCACCCGGAAGCGGCCCGGTGATCGCCCTCGCGCCCAGCACCGCCGCCATCGCGCCGTGGGCCCGCCTCGAGAAGCAGCGGGCCGCGCTGGGCACGGGTCGACGAGTCGAGCTTCTGTTGCGCGACGCGGCCTCGAAGCGAGCGCAGGGCACGAGCGTGATGGACAGATCTGTCGTGCCCGCGCTCGTGGCCGCCGGACGTGACCAGGGACGGCGCGAGGCCCCGCGCGTAGCCGCCGCACTGTCGACGACGGACGATTCGTAGGCACGGGACGCCCGGCACGGACACCTGCCGGCGTGGGCGATCGGATTGGTCCGGCTTGCGGTGATCAGGTGTTCGGCGATGGGCGCTGCCGCCCCGGCAGGTTGACCACCGTCATTTCCGGTCGCCTAGCGCAGGCTCGGCACCCTCGTGATCGCGTCCCCAGCCGGATTAGCGTCCGTGGATAGAATCGAGCCGTGGCTCGGGAATTCGACACTCAGCTCATCGAGTCGGTCGCGGTTCGCCGCGCCCGCATGCGTGAGCTGCTGCTGTGGGGCAGGCAGCGCCGGGTCCGCGCCACCGGCGACGGTTTCCGGTGGCTGCGCACCGGTCTCGTGTTGTCGGCTGTGGCCTGCGCGGTGTGCGTGGGCTGGTCCTTCCTGCAGAACGTCGTCGCCGAGCAGCAGAAGGCACGCAACCCGCCAGCGGTCCAGCCGACGGGCCAGCGATGACCGGCCCGCAGACCCTCGCATCCGCCGGTCACCTCAGTCGGGTGACCCTCGCCGGGCCACACCGCCGCATCGACCTCGTACTGCCCGCCGACGAGCCGCTCGGCCTGCTGCTGCCCGAGGTCGTCGTCCTCGTCGGCCACCCGCCGACGGACGATTCGCGCGGCTACCAGATCAGCACACTCGACGGTACGGTGCTCGACCCGGCCGGCAGCCTGCGACAGGCGGCCGTCCCCGACGGCTCGCTGTTACGGGTCGACCCGATCTCCGAGGCGCCGCCGGCGGCGATCGTCCACGACGTCTCCGACGAGGTGGGCGACGACCTCACCCGTCGACGCGGCCGGTGGGGCGACGTCCCGCGAACGTGGACGGCCACCACCGCCTGCATGGTGGCCGCCACGATGGCGGCACTGCTCTCCGGCCCACGGCTCGGTCCCGCGGTGGTCGGCCTCGTCGGCGGCGTGGTCGCCCTGGCCGGCCTCCTCGTCTCGATGCTCGGGCGACGGACCGTCGGGGTGGCGGTGCTGCTCAGCGGTGCCGCGATGGTGATGACCGCCGTCCCCGGCTGGACCGACGACCGCACCGCCCGCTGGGCTCTGTGGGCCGTGGTGCTCGGCTGCACGGTCCTGGCCGTGGGCACGGCGACGGGCAATGGACGTGCCGGCGTCCTCGGGGGCGGGACGGCACTGGTCCTGGTCGCGGGCTGGAGCATCGCCCTACTGCTCGGCATGTCCGTCGAGCGGGCCGCGGCGGTGATGGCGATCGTGTCGGTGGGCGTGCTGGGGCTGCTACCCCGGTTCGCGATGATCGCGTCGGGCCTCACCCGTCTCGACGACCGACGCAGCAACGACGAGCCGGTGAGCCGCGTATCGGTGCAGGCCGCCGTCGACTCCGCGCATCGAGGCCTGGCCGTCGCGGCGATCACGGCGGCGACATCGGCAACACTCGCCGGGCTCGCCCTGGCGGCGACGCCCGGCCCGTGGCGGCTGGCGCTGGCGGTTCTGGTGGCCGCCGCCCTACTGCTGCGACTGCGCGCCTTCCCGCTGGCGGCCGAGGTGGTGGCGCTGGTGACCGGCGCGCTGGCCATCGTGGGCGGCCTGCTGCTGTGCTGGATACGCCAGCGGCCCGACACCTGGTGGGCCACCGCCGTAGCGGCCCTCGGCGTCTGCGCGGTGACCCTGGCGATCCTGGCGTACCGGCCACCGCCACACGTCCTGGCGCGGGGCCGGCAGATCGCCGACCGCGTCGAGGCCCTGACCGTGATGGCACTGGTGCCCGTCGCCGTCGGGGTGTTCGGGCTCTACTCGCGACTTCTCGACACCTTCTGAGGGAGGCGGTGGCATGAGCGCTCCACCGGTGCCGCGCACCGCGCCGCCGACCGGTCCCTCGGCGGCGGAGCCGGACGACCTGCCGATCTCGCGCCGGCCCCCCTCCGGCGACTCCGCGCTACGGCGTACGTGGCGCAGCGCCAGCCAGATGTTCACCAGTGGGCAGCAGACCCGGGAACTCGCCGATCTCGCCGCCGAGGTGCAGGCACCCGTACACACCGGCCGGCGCATCGCGGTGGCGTCCGTCCAGGGTGGCGCCGGGAAGTCCACTGTTGCGGCGCTGCTGGCATCGGTGTTCGCGGCACGACGCGCCGATCCGGTGCTCGCCGCGGACGCCGACCCGTACGAGGGCTCGCTGACCTGGCGGCTCGGGGTGCCGAGCGACCCGTCGCTACAGCGGCTGGCACCCGGCCTGCTCGCGGCGCGGGGCAGCGACCTTCGCGCGCTCGAACCACTCCTCCCACGCACCGGTACGGGTCTGTGGGTGCTGCCCGGCGGCACCACCAACCCCAACCTGTGCACCGCTGTCACGCGGGCCCTGTCGCGCCTCTTCGCCGTCACCGTCACCGACTGCCCGCCCGGCCTGGAGGCCCGCACCCCGGCGGGGGTGATGGCCGACGCGCACGCGGTGGTGCTCGTCGCGGCCGCGACACCCGACGGGGTTCGGGGCACCTACCAGGCGCTGCGCCGGATCGTCGACGACGGGTACGGGACGTGGTTGGAGCGGGTGGTCGTCGTACTGGGCGCGGGCAACCCGCACGGCCGCTCGACGTTGATCCACGGCGCGGCACGTGAACTGATCGGGCAGACCGGCGTGCCGGTGGTGGTCCTGCCCTACGACCGTCACCTGGCTGCCGGCTCGCTCATCACACCGTCGCGGATCGGCGAGGCGACGCTCGTGGAGGTGACCCGCGCCGCCGCGTTGGCCATGACCCGCGCTCGGCAGATGTGACCGGAGGACCCCTGTATGTCGACGCGCATGGTGCACCGCCCCGCCCGGATGGCCCGCCCGATGTCCACGATGGACCCGCTCGTCCTGGACCCGCCACCGCAACTGCCCGACGGCAGATCCGCGATGGGGATCCAGGCGCTGCTGCCCATGGCCGGTGCGGGTGTGGCCATGAGCATGATGATGTTCCTGCGCGGCTCCGGGTTCGCGGCGCTGGGTGCGGTGGTCATGGTGGCGGCGCTGGGCGCGGCCGGGGCGATGTACCTCACCCAGTTGGGCAAGGCAGGCCGACAGCGCCGGGCGCAGCGCGAGCGCTACCAGGACTATCTGGAGGAACTGCGCGACCAGTTGCGCGAGACCGAGCAGCGTCTCCGCGAGGAGGCGAATCTCCTCGACCCGCCGGTGAACCGCCTGCTCGACGTGATCCGCAGCCCGGCCCGGCTGTGGGAGCGCCGACGCGCCGACATCGACTTCCTGCACGTACGACTGGGAATGGGCGCACTGCCCGTACGGCCGATCGAGCTGCGCGAGCAGAGCACGCCCACCAACCCGCTCGATCCCTTCATGCGCCACGAGGCGCGTTCGCTGATGCGCCGCTTCGCGCTGACACCGGGGCTACCACTGCGGGCGAACCTCGACTGCGCCGGGGACGTCAGCGTGATCGCGCCGAACCACGCCGAGGCCGTCGCCCTCGCCAGGGCGATCCTCGTGCAGGTCGCCGCGTTCCACGCGCCGGACGACGTGACCCTCGCGATCATCACCACCCCGGAGCGGGCCCGGGACTGGCGGTGGGCCCGGTGGCTGCCACACCTGCTCGACCGGACCTCGATAGGCCCGTCCGGCCCGACCCCGCTGCTGGTCACCACGGCGCAGACGCTCGCCGAACTGCTCCGCGAGGACCTGGAGGAGCGGACCACGAACGCCCTCAAGTCGTTACGCCACGGTGTCGGACGCACGGAGGCGAAGGCCCGGCCGCGCCTGCTGGTCATCGACGACGCGCACGGCGAACTGGCCCGCGTACTGGCCAGCCCCGACCCGACGGTCGGTCTGGCCAGCCTCGGTGTCACCGTGGTACACCTGCTCGCCGACCGGCTGCACGAACCCGGCGACGTCTCTCGCCGGATCACCGTCGACGGCGACTCGGTCACCCTGGAAGACCTGACCGCGACCCCGGCGGTGACCGTACGCGGCACCCTCGACGAGGCACCGGGTCCGCTCGTGGAGGGACTGGCCCGCAGCATCGCCCCACTGCGGTTGTCCGCCGACTCCTACGACGACGGCACCGGCACACCACCGGCCGACTTCCAGGAACTGCTGGGCCTGTCCGACCTCGCCGACCTGGATCTGGTCAGCCTCTGGCGGCCCCGCGGCGAGCGGGACTTCCTCCGCGTCCCGATCGGGGTCGATCCCGCGGGGCGTCCGGTGCTGCTCGACCTCAAGGAGCCCGCGCAGCTCGGCATGGGGCCGCACGGACTGTGCGTCGGAGCGACCGGATCGGGCAAGAGCGAACTGCTGCGTACGCTCGTGCTCGCCCTGGCGGCGAGTCATCCGCCGGAGCGGATGGCGATGGTCCTCGTGGACTACAAGGGCGGTGCCACCTTCGCACCGTTCGGCGAGTTGCCACACCTGGCCGGGCTGATCACCAACCTGGCCGCCGACGCGGCCCTGGTGGAACGGATGTACACCAGCCTCGACGGCGAGGTGCAGCGCCGCCAGCAGATGCTCGCCGACGCGGGCAAGGTCACCGACATCACCGAGTACCACATGCTCCGCGCGGCGCAGGGCGAGCAGACCGACCTGCCCCCACTGCCCCACCTGCTGGTGCTCATCGACGAGTTCGGCGAGTTGCTCGCCGCCAAGTCGGAGTTCATCGACCTGTTCCTGCGGATCGGTCGGATCGGTCGGTCCATCGGTGTCCACCTGCTGCTGTCCAGCCAGCGCGTCGAACAGGGCAAGATGCGCGGCCTGGAGAACTACCTCGCCTACCGGATCGGCCTGCGTACGCTCACCGAGATCGAGTCGCGCACGGTGCTCGACACGGTCGACGCGTTCCACCTGCCGCCGCTGCCCGGTAACGGCTACCTGAAGGTCGACGTGTCGATCTACCAGCGGTTCAAGGCCGCCTACGTGTCCGGGCCACTCGACGACGGCGCGAACGACGAACTCGCCCCGATCGTCGGGCCACTGGCGAAGCCGATGCCGATGTTCGGCACCGCGTTGACCGACGTCGAGGACGTGCCGGACGAACCCAAGGCCACCCGGCGTACCACCGGGCCGACTCTGCTGTCCACAGTGGTACGCCAGTTGGCGGCGAGCGGGCAGAGCGTGGCGGCGATCTGGCTCCCACCCCTGCCACCCCTGCTCACCCTCGACGAGGTTGGCGGTGGAGTGATCACCACACCGGACGGCGTACGTCTGGAAGTCGCCGTTGCGTCCGGCGGTGGCCTGCCGGTTCCACTGGGCCGTCTCGACGATCCGGCCCGCCAGTGGCAGGGGCCCTGGGTGTTGAATCTGGCGGGGAGCGGCGGCAACCTGCTCATCCTCGGCGGGCCCGGCAGCGGCAAGACGACGGCGCTGCGGACCCTCGCGCTCGGCCTGGCCACCACCCACCGCCCCACCGACGTCGGGATCTACGGCATCGACCTGCTGGGGAACGGTCTGTCCGGGCTCACCGAACTGCCCCACGTCGGCGGCGTCGCCAACCGCGAGGACCGTGAACGCGTCCGCCGTGTCGTCGACGAGGTACACGCGATGCTCGCCCAGCGACAGCGCATCTTCAACCGGCACCAGTTCGACACGGTCGAGGACCTGCGCGGTGCCGACGAGAGCGTGCGGACCGAGGTCGGCTGCGTCGACGTGGTGTTGCTGATCGACGGGTACGGCCAGCTCAACGCGGAGTTCGAGAGTCTCGAGACCAAGGTGCACGCCCTGCTCGCCAGAGGCGGCCGCTACGGCATCCACGTGATCGGCACGGCCCGACGGTGGAGCGAGGTCCGCGCGGCGCAGCAGGTCGCCTTCGCCAACCGGGTCGAGCTGCGGCTCACGGACCCCGCCGAGTCGAGCATCGACGGCCGGCAGGCTCGCGCCGTCCCCAAGGATCAGCCCGGCCGGGCGTTGACCAGCGAGAAGCTGTTCGCGCAGGTCGCGCTACCCCGCCTGGACGGAGTCGCCGACCCGGCCAACGCCGGTCTGGTCGCGGCCGCCCGATCGGTGCGGGAAGCCTGGACCGGCGCGCTACCGCCGCCCGTGCGAGTCCTGCCCGCCGTGCTCCCGGTGGCCGACCTGGCCGGCACCCCCTCCGGCCACGGAGTGGTCCCGCTCGGGCGCTACGAGCACGACTTCTCCCCCGCAGCCCTCGACCTCTTCGGCCGCGACCAGCACCTCCTCGTGCTCGGGGACCCCCGGACGGGCAAGACGAACCTGCTGCGGCTCGTCGCCGAGGAGCTGATGAGTCAGTACGACTCCGAGGAACTGGTCTTCGCCGTGTTCGACCCCCGCCGCGCCCTCGCCGAGGTGGTGCCCGACTCCTACTGCGGTGGGTACGCCACGAACCCGGCGCTCGCCCAGCAACTGTCCCGGGCCGTCACCGACGAACTGGCGAAACGGCAGTCGCCCGAGGCCGCGCGTACCCGGATCGTGCTGCTCATCGACGACTACGACATCCTCGCCGCCTCGGCCACGCAGCCGCTCGGCGCACTGGTCCCGTACGTGGCGGCCGGGCGCGACACCGGTCTGCACGTCGTGATGGCCCGACGGGTGGCCGGCGCCTCACGCGGCCTGTTCGAACCCTTCCCGCTGGCCGTACGGGAGGCCGGCTGCCTCAGCCTGCTCATGTCGGGCGACCGGACGGAGGGCCAACTGTTCTCGGGCGTGCGGCCCATGGTCCTGCCGACCGGCCGCGCGCAACTGATCCGTCCCGGCGACACCCCCCGCGTGGTGCAGACCGCCTTCACCGGCGAGACCAAGGAGCACTGATGACATTCGACACGGTGGCGTTGTGCCGCGCCGAACCCGATGCCGCAACGATGCTCGGCGCCCTGCTCGCGGCCGGCTCCGAGCTGAAGATGGACACCGTCGAGGCGGCCGGACTGGTGCAACTGTTCGACCCTGTCGACGGCCGGCTGCTGCTGAGCGTCGAGGCCGCGCGTCTGGTGCGCGTACCCGGCGAGGCACAGCGACTACTGGGTCTGGCCGCCACCGACGACGTACCCCAGCCGATCTGGTGGGTGGAGAGCCGGGCGCCGGGCGCGGACCGGCAGGCGGCGGAGGTCGCCCGTCGCTTCACCGCCGCGCTGGTCGAGAGCACGGGAGGGCTGACATGGGAGAGCCGATGAACGGTGCGACCGACACGATCACCGATCGTGCGGTCGTCCTGCACCAGGACCGCGCGGTGGTCGGCCTTGCGCCGTGGCTCGCGCAGGCCGCCGTCGACGCGGTACGCGACGGTCTGCTGCTCCAGGTCGTCACGCCGGCCGACGGCGTCATCACGTACCCGTTCGAGACGATGCTCGCCCAGGCACAGGGGCAGTGGATCGTGCGGGCGGGCGACCAGTACCGCGACGGGCTGACCGGGCTGCCGTTGCAGTGGGACGGCCATCGCTTCGCCAGGTCAGACGCCGCGCAGCCCGCCGATTCGTTGCCCACCGACGAACCGTGGACGGGCGGCCTGGAAATCCAGGTCGTCACCGTGCACCCGGCCACCGAGGCCCTCCGGTTGGGTGCCAGCGCGGAAGCCGCCGTCCGCGCCCTCACCGGCGGCGATCCGGCCGGCTGGGGCGTCGCGGAACCCGTCACCGAGCCGTGGTCACGCAACGAGCTGACGGCGTTCTGTCGTACCCGCGCACCGGCACCCACCAGTCTGACCATCGTCGGCGGCGAGGGCGAATCGACGACGCTCGGGGTTCTGACGGTCGAGCGGGTGGACGTCGGTGTCCGCGAACAGCTCCGACTGGCCGGCCCACCACTGGCGGTCGTCGACGCGACGACGATCGAAGGGCTCGCCGAGAAACTGGCCGGTACCGCCCGCAGCATGATCGTTACCGTGCACCCGGGCCGGTCCGGCGTGCTGCGCTCCAGCACACCGAGCATGCCGGCACTGCCCTGGGGCATTCTGGTCGGCCATCAGGAGAGGCCCGTCGAGTCCGAACAGGAACTGGTCGTGGGCCGCGCCCTCGGGAGGGGTGCCCGGCGCGCGTGGTGGTATCGACTCGACGGTGGTCCGGGTGCACCGTACGAGACGCTCGGCGCGGTGCTGCGCCGCTACGGCCTGAACGTCCCCCGCTGACCGTCAGCCCAGTCGATGGAATCGAGAATCCGCTGAAGGCCCCGGACGAGGTACCTGGGCCGGTAGCCCAGCCCATCCAGCTCAGCCGGGATAGATCTCCACGTAGTTCGGCAGCAGCGCGTTGCCTGCCAATCCCGTCTGCTTCGTTCAGCCCTGCGCGACGTAGCTGTCGCTAGGGTGTCCTTCTCGGCCAGACGACGAGGGCTCGAGTCTCAAGAGCAACGACGTCTCTAGGTTCGCGCGCGCCCGCTGTCGATGAGCCACCGCTTGCTTGCCGCCTCGGCTCGGGTCTTTTCATGCAGGTCCGGATCATTCGCCAACTGGTCAAAATAGTCACGCTCATCCGACCCGCCGAGACTCAGAATCACCGGAATTGTCTCGATCGCGTAACGCCACGGCAGCCGCCGGGTGGCCGTCTTGAGGAGGTCGAGCGCCCTGGCACGCTCTACGACATCCAGATGGTCTCGTGCGACCCACCCGAGCCAACGGAGCAGATCCACGGTCAGACCGTTGACGATGAAAGTCGCCCACATCTGCCCGACCGCCTCGATGAACTCATCGGAGGGCTCGGTCCACGTGACGTCGAGGATCTCCGCCACGTCCCCCTCCCGCAGCCAGTCACGCACGTTCGCGCGCGTCACGTCGGCGAGGGTCGGCAGCCGCCGCTTGAGCCTCACCTGTAGCAGGAACCAGTCGTCGTCAGAGAACGCCTCGGGCAGCCCCCAGGTCGGGTCCTCGCCATAACGAACGGCCGAGTCCACCTGGAAAGCCAGACACGCCTCCAGGGCCGAGAGTGCCAGCGCCCGCTGCTCAGGATTGGGTGACAGGTCCCTGATCACGGGGTGACGTCGACCTGATTCCGCCGCCTGCCACGAGGGCGGCAGGCTGGCCAACAGTTCGGGCTCTACCAGAGCATCACTCACAGGAAGATCAACTCCATAGGGCTCGAGGGATCTCGTCGAACTCCGGGTCGTCGCTGAGCCGCTTACCAAGCCCCATGATCAACTTGCGAGACGGGCAGACCAGGTAGCTCGAGATACTCATGGCCCTCTCCAACCTGTGGCCGAGACGGTCGTCGATCGATCACCGCCGAGGCGGCAGGCTTGGCGTCCCAGCTGCACTTCTCAGGCGGACCGGCGACTGGCTGCGCCGAAAACCTCCAGATCTTCCCCCACTAGCTCGGTTCACGGCGGCCGATGAACGCGCTCACACTCTCCGCCTCGGCGCGGGTCTTTTCATGGAGGCCCGGATCGTTCGCCAGACGATCGAAGTAGCCCTTCTCCTCCGAGCCGTCAAGATCGAGAATCGCTGGAATGGTGACGATCGTCAGACGCCACTGCAGACGAGGTGTGGCCTCCTTGAGGAGGTTGACCACCCGGGCTCGTTCCGAATCGTCCAGTTGGTCGGGCCCCACACCGCGGAACCAGCGGACCAGGCTCTCTGTCGCTCCCTGCAGGATGAAGAAGGCCCATGATCGACCAATGCTGTCGATCACCTCGTCCGGTGGCGTCGTCCACGTCACGCCGAAGACGTCCTCCGGGTCCAGGTACGCGTCGGCCCAGGCGCGAACCTTCTCGGGCGTAACGTCGGCGAGAGTCGGCATCGACTGCTTCAGTCGCGTGTAGAGAATGAACCAGTAGTCGTCGAAAAACTCCTTGGGAAGTCCCCAATCGGTCTCGTCGCCGTAACGGTCCCGGACGTCCACCAGATAGGCGAGGCACGTCTCCAACGCCCGTAGGGCTTCGGCCCGCTGCGGTGGGCCGGGCGGCAACTCACGCGTCGCCCTTCCACGCTCGACGGGATCCGCCAGCCGCCACGGGAGTGGCACGGCCGCCAGCATTTCGGGGGCAACCCAGGGATCGGTCACAGAAAATCAACTCCGTAGGGCCTGAGGAAGTCACGTGCCGCGTCGAGATTCGGCAGGTGCTCGCCGAACCAGGCGCCCGGCTTGCGCATCGGATGCGCCGGGTCGGCTGCGGCCCGCTCCACCGCCTCCTGCAGCACGGTCAACTGCTGCGGGGTCAAGGTACGTCCGCCGATGGTAATCGGTACGTTCTGATCGGCGAGCCGTTCAATCGCCATTTGCGGAGGATCGCTGCCAGCGCGGCTGAAAAGTCCCGTCCAGCCCTCATCGGTGCCGACCCGGACGCTCACCTCACGTCCCGGGGCGCCGTTACGCCAGTCGAGCATGCGATCCAACTGAGCGGGATCGGATCGGAACTTGTTGGCCACGGTCTGTGCGGTGGCCTTGACCTCCGTCACGTGAACGTTGCCGTCAGCGGTCTGGTAGACGAGATCGCCTTCGGGGATGCGCCCGGTGTCGACGACCGTGCCGTTGCCCAGGTTGACCCGTTCACCGGCGACGACGTTCAGACCGATTTTGCTGCCGGGCGCTAGATCGCCGCTTTGCAGCACCTCGTTCGCGGCACGCAGCTCCGTCGCCGCCCCCTCGAAGGCAGACCGGTCCCCGCTGAGGTTGTTGAGCACGTCACGGAAAATGTCTCCCTGCCGGTCGACGCCCCCCGCCAGCCGCCCGGATTCCTGGAGGTCCATGAAGTCCCGCGCCGCCTGGTTGGCCACGCCGTCCGGCAGGTCGGTACGGGAGAGCAAATCCTGTACTTGAGCCCGCGCTGCAGGGTCGAGCCGGCCAGCCTGGTCGAGGAACCGCTGCTGCTCATCCGGTGTGAGATCCCGCCCGCGATCGGGGTTTCCTCCGCCCGGCGGGTTCCCGTCGGGGGCGTTGCCGTCCGGCAGGTTGCCACCAGGCCCATTGCCGTCCGGCAGGTTGCCACCAGGCCCATTGCCCTCTGGCAGGTTGCCGCCCGGGGTGTTGCCGTCCGGGATGTGCCCACCGGGGGCGTTGCCGTCCGGGATGTGCCCACCGGGCGTCAGGTCACCTGGGACGTGACCGCCTGGCGTGTTCCCGCCAGGCAGGTGGCCGCCCGGGCCGTTGCCGCCGTCCATGTGCATCGCGTCGCCACCGCGGACGGTGGGCATCTCGACGTCGAAGCCACGCCCGATCGGCACGTCGCCGGCGATCGCCGGGACCAGCCCGAGCTGCGGGATCTTGATGTCGAACTTCCTGGCGAAGTTGATGGCCACCTCGCCGACGGTGGGCAGCTTGTCGAGCCAGTTTCCGGTGCGCACCAGTGCGGCGCTGATCCGTGCGGCGGTGGCGCTGCCCCGAATGGTGTTGACCGCCGCGCCCGCGCCGCGCAGCCCGGAGGCGGCACCCTTGGTACCGACGATCGCCGAGACGATATTGAAGGTGGCCATGCCGGCCGCCTTCGACTTGTCCTCGCCCCACGTGTCGTACGCGATGATGGTCTTGCCCGCGTTGAGCAGGAGGTTGCCCGCCTCACGCTGCTCCATGAACGGCATGCCGACCGTCTGGTCGATCACGATCGTCACCGGGTTGACGTAGATGGAGACCGCCCACACGAACTTGCCGAGCCCCAGCCACGACTGACCGGCGGTGCCCCAGCTCCAGTCGCCGGTGGTGGGATCGCGGCCGATCAGCCCGCCCAGGTCTTGAAGCATGGTGACGAAACTGATGCCCACGCCGACGAAGTACGCCCCCACGTCGCCCAAGAAGCCGCGGTCGTGCTCCTCGTTGCTGCCCCACGGCAGAGCGCCGTCCTCACCGGCGGCGGCGTTCAGCGTGTCGGCGGTGAAGCCGTACTCGCCGTCCTCGGCCTGACCGTCGGCGTTGTCGGCCCGATACTGACGGCCGCCGTACAGCGCGTTGATGGTGTTGGCGCACTTGCGCTGCGCCTCGAAGAACGCGGCCACCTGTGTATTCACGGCGGTGATCAGGCCGTTGTGTTTGTCGACCTTGCCCTGGTCCTCGCGCCAGTCCTCGTCGTCCTTGATCGAGCCGACGAACTCCTCCGCCTGACCCTTCAGCGCGGCGAGTTGAGCCTTGATCTCCTTGACCTCAGTGGCGTACGTGGCCAGAGCGGCCCCGACGGCCTGGATGTCCTCGCCGACGGAGGCCGACACCGTACGCACCGGGCCGGTGGCGGCGAAGAGCTGCGCTGCCTCCGGCGCCTTGTACACCGCCGCCAGCCCCTGCCAGGTGCTGTCGACCGCCTGGCCGGTGTTGGCGAAGTCCACGCCGGCCGTCCGGACCGTCTGGGCATGGGTAGCCAGCGTGTCCATGTTGCCGGGGATCTGCGGAATCTCCCCCGGGTTGATCATCGGGGCACCGCCCCACCGCCCGGCCCCGGCATGGTGGCCGACGGGTCGGGTGCCGCCGCGGCGCTGCGCTGCGCGTTCGCGGCCATCTCCAGATCACCTTCGACGTAGGCGTTCGTCGCCTGCGCCGCTGCCTGCATGCACGCCCCCGTGCGAGTGAACACGAACTCGAGATCCGTCCGAATCGACTCGACGAAGCCCTGAAGCGCCTGGCCCACGATCTCCGAACTGGACTCGGTGGCGGATCCCTCCAACGCCGAGTTCAAGCTCGTCATCTGCCCCTCGAAGGGCATGGCCGCGGCATGTGTACGAGTCAGGACGTCGCGCACTCCACCGGGGGAGATATCCCACGCGCTCACGCTCGTGCTCCCTCGTCAACAACTCGTCGGATAACGACTCAACCGATCGACTGCACCGCAGAGCGGGCCCGGGACAGCGTGGTGTTCGCCGTCTCGTCGTTCTTGGTCATGGTGGTCTTGACCAGGTCGATGATCGTGCGAACCTCGCCCGCTGCCCGGTTCCACCGGTCCTCGACGGTCCGGTACTCCTCGGACACCCCATCGGCCTGGAAGTCGGCCATCGCGGCGGCGACGTCGGAGCTGCGCTGCGAGATCAACGACTCGAGCCGCCCGATGATGCCGGCGAGGTCACCCTGGACCTGCTGCGAGGTGCCGGTGTCGAAACTACGTCGGTCTGTCATGACTGTCACTCCCCGTGTCAGCGGCTGCTGGAGAACCTGGCGGCGTCGAAGTTCGCGGTGCCCTCGGACGACCTGGCGTTGTCCGACATTTCGGTGTCACCCTGGCCGAACGAGGAGTCCATTCCACTCTGGCCGCCCAGAATCGCGCCGAGAGCCGAGTTGAGTTCGGCGGTGACCGAATCGGCGTTGGCCTTGAACGAATCGAATGCCACCCGTCCGGCCCCGTTGAAGTTGCCCTGCAACGGCTCGGCCGCGGCGATCAGCTGCTTGATCAGAGAACCGAGATCATCGGATGATCCCTGCGTCTGCTTGGTCAGACTGCCGAGCGTCTGAGCTCCCATGTCGAACTTCATGCCACCACTCCCCGCTCCTCGACCGAACGTCCGACATCAATGCTACGAGATCCACGCCACATCATCCTCATTGGATTTCAGGTGGGACGGCGAAGGCCGTACATGGGCGGGGGTAACGTGGTGGGCGAGCCCGTCCGGCCCCCGCCCTGTCGCTTCCCATGCGCGCGAGAACCTCACCTGCAACCTCCGTCGCCCTCTGCCGGGTCGCGGGTCAGTGGCATCCCGATCGACGCCTCGGCAGCAGTCCGGGCGGGGCCGCCTGCGCGATTGTCGACCTCGAGAAACGGCGGAAGCCCAGGTCGATGACCTGGGCTTCCGTACCGAGCCGCCTGACGGAATCGAACCGTCGACCTACGCATTACGAGTGCGTCGCTCTAGCCGACTGAGCTAAGGCGGCAACGATCAGCAAGTATACGGCACCCGAAGGACCCGGGCGGAGCGGGATACCCCTGCGGCACTCCGGTCAGCACCAAACGGACAACCGCCCCCATCCGGCTAATTACCGGACAGCGCTGCATCCAGACCGGTACTACGCTGCGGCGGGTGACTGACGAACGCGACGATCACCCAGGACCGGCGGAGGAACAACCCGACGGGGAACCGGCTCCTCGCCGCCCGCTCTCGACCGATCCGCTCGAACTGGGCTTCACCCCGCGCAAGCCGGTGCCGTGGCTGGCGCCGTTCCTGCTGATCAGCACCGGCATCCGGACGCTGCTGGCGATCCTGTTCGGCGCGTACCTCGACAAGCGCGAGTTGCAGAACGCCTTCGGCGACGGCATCTTCCGCCAGGCCGGACCGGACGGTGGGCTCTGGCTCGACTACGTGGCCGACCTCGGGGACGGCTTCCACGCCACCTACTCCGTCGCGTACCTGCTGGCGCAGCCGGAGTTGACCGTGGACGGGCACCGGCTGCCCCGCGCGCAGACACTGGTGATGGGCGGCGACCAGGTGTACCCGTCGGCGGCCTACGCGGAGTACGAGAACCGCTGCAAGGGCCCCTACCAGGCCGCGCTGCCGGCGACGCCACCCGACCGTCCCACGCTGTTCGCGGTGCCGGGCAACCATGACTGGTACGACGGCCTGACCGCCTTCCTGCGGCTGTTCGTCCGTTCCCGGGACCGTAACTTCGCCGGCTGGCGTACCGGGCAGTCGCGGTCGTACTTCGCCGTCGAGTTGCCGGCCGGATGGTGGCTGCTCGGCGTCGACGACCAGTCCGGCTCGTATCTGGACGACCCGCAGTTGGCCTACTTCGACGAGGTGGCCCGGCGGCTCACCCCGGAGTCGAAGGTGATCATCGCGACGCCGTCGCCGACGTGGGTGAAGGCCGCCGACAGTCCGACGGCGTACGACTCGATCGACTACTTCGTCCGCACGATCATCGACCCGACGGGTGCACAGGTACGGCTGCTGCTCTCCGGCGACCTGCACCACTACGCCCGCTACAACGGACCCGAGCGGCAACTGATCACCTGCGGTGGCGGCGGGGCCTACCTGTACCCGACGCACAAGCTGCCCGAGCGCATCGAGGTGCCTCCGCGCGACACACTGGCCCGGCGGGCCAGCCGCACCCAGGCGTACGACCTGGTGGCCCGCTATCCGGACGTGGCCCGCTCGCGCCGCTACGGCTGGGGCATCTTTCCTCGACTGCCGTTCCGCAATCCCGGCTTCACCACGCTGCTCGGCACCCTGCACACCCTGCTGATGCTCGCGATGGCGGGCGCGACGGCGAACTGGGCCGACAGCAGCGACCAGCGACTGTTCAGCGTCCCGCTGGTGATGATGGTGCTCGTGACGGTGATCGCAGCGGTCCTGTTCGCCAAGCCGCCCAGCGCCAGCGGCAAGCGGCACGCGCGGCACTGGCTTCTCGGCGTCGGCCACGGTGTGGCCCATGTCGCCCTCGCCGCCGGCGGCGCCTGGGTCTGGTTGGCCCTGCCGTTCTACGACTGGCCGTGGCCGCTGCCGGCGGTCGCCGCAGTGGTGCTGTACGGCCCGGTCATCGGACTGGTGGCGAGCCAACTGGTGGCGGCGTACCTGCTGGTGGCAAGTGCGTTCGGGGTGAACGTCAACGAACTGTTCGCCGGCCAGGGCATCGAGGACTCCAAGTCGTTCCTGCGGCTACGCATCGACCCGGACGGCACGCTGACCGTCTACGCGATCGGCGTCGATCGGGTCTCCCGCGACTGGCAGGTCAATCCCGACCAGTCCCCGACGGCAAGCTGGCTGCTCCCCAAATCCCCCCTGACCCCGCACCTAACGGAACCCCCGGTAGTCCTCACCTGACCCACTCCACCGTCCCGCCTAGTTGATCATGAAGTTATTGCCCCGACACGCCGACAGCGGTGGCAATAACTTCATGATCAACCGGGTGGGGGTGGGTGGGGGACGGGGGGGTGGGGGGTGGGGGTGGGGGTGGGGGTGGGGTGTTAGGGGGTGTAGTGCTGGTCGTGGGCTTGGCGGGGGGCGCAGACGGAGGCTCGGGAGCAGGAGCAGCGGGAGCCGTCGGCGTCGAGGCGGACGGTCACCGCATCACGGGGGACGCTGTGGCCGACCACTCGACCACTACCCTCGGGCGTCGTCACCCGACTGCCGACGGCGGGCGCGGTCTCCTGGAAGCGCTGGTACAACGGGTGCTCGTACTTGAGGCAGCACATCAACCGACCGCATGCCCCCGAAATACGCAGCGGGTTCAGCGGCAGGTCCTGATCCTTGGCCATCCGGATCGTCACCGGCTCGAAGTCGGTGAGGAACGTCGCGCAGCACAGGTCCCGGCCGCACGACCCGATGCCGCCCTGGACACGGGCCGAGTCACGCGCCGAGAGCTGGCGCAGCTCGACCCGACAGTGCAGGGTGGCGCCCAGGTCGCGGACCAGCGAACGGAAGTCCACCCGGTGCGGGGCGGTGAAGTAGACGGTGCTGCGCTCGCCACCGCCGTCGGCGGAGCCGAGCACGTGGTCGACGGCCACCACCTTCATCGGGAGGCCGTGCGCGCGGATCAGCCGTTTCGCCGCCACCTTCGCCTCGGCCTTGCGGCGACGCAGCGCCTCGTCGCGGCGTAGGTCGTCGTCGCCGGCCACGCCCACGAGCCGGGGGAAGCCGTCGGTCTCCTCGCTCACCCACTGAGCGGCCCAGACGCACTCGGCCACCTCGGGCCCGTCGTCGGTCGGCACGAGCACCCGGTCACCCACCTGCGGACGCAACTCGCCCGGGTCGAGGTAGTAGAGGCGCCCGTACCGGTTGAAGCTGACCGCGCAGAGCATGCCCATCCCCCCACCCTACGACGGATCACCGCCAAGGACGCAGCGGCCGATGCCTCGACCACCATTCATCACCGTCGAATCGACCGATTGCCGGGCCACCCGTCGTGCCGATGACCCTCGCCCAGACGGTTGAATCCGCGCCCCAGGAGGGGACAAACACTCGCGAGCGGCGTTGAGTGGAGGCAGACCTGCGGGGGGTGCAGGGGGAAGACCACGGCGTCGCCGTGGGCGCCGACTCTGCTCAGGCGCCCACGAGCGACGCCGTGGCCTGTCCGCGAGCGAGCCCCATGGCCGGACCGAGCCACACACCAGGGCCGGAGCGCGACGACGTCGTGGCCGGATCTGGCTACCAGCCGACCCGGGTGGGCTGGTCGTAGCGGGGGCGGCCCTGGGGCGTCGGCCGCCAGGTGGACTCGGCCAGGCTCGGCGTCCACTGGCGCAGCAGGGTCTCGGCACCGTCGTACGCGACGCAGAGCACCGCCAGCACCCGCGCGGCGATCTCGGCCGCGTCGGCGACGCCCGGCCCGACCGGCGTCAGGCGGGTCGGTGGACCCGCCGCGGTGGCGGCGACCACAGCCACCGCCTCGGCCGAGCGCAGCACGTCGGCCACCGTCCGGGCGAGGGCGAGGCGGCTGCCCTCCACCCAGTCGGCGAGCGCGTCGGCGTATCCGGCGGTGGATTCCATCCGGCCGACCAGGCTCTCCGGGCCTTCGTCCAGGTGGCGCAGCAGCGCGGCACGCTCCTGCCCGTACGCCGAGGCGGCCGGCCCCGACCAGAGCACGGGGTCGGTGAGCGCGGCGCCGACGTCGTCGTACCCCCGGACCAGCCGGCGCACGGCGTGCCCGGCGCTGGCGAGCGGCGCGGGGTGCAGGTCGAGGAAGCCCCGGACGGCGTCGCCCGGCAGCACCTGCATCCGGCGTAGCAGCGGCCAGAGCCGGTGGCCTTCGGGGACGCCGGCCGCGAGCAACGCGTCCACCCGGCGAAGCAGATCGAGGCCGGGTTCGGCGAGCCGGTCCAGTGGATCCATCACGGCTCTCCGGTGATCCGGCGTCGTGCGGCGCGGTCGACCTCGGCGTAGCGGTCGGCGGCCTCGCGGACCGCCGACGCGGCGGCGGCGAGCCGGCCGGCGGCGGCTCGCGCCTCGCGGGCCCGGTCGTCGGTGGCGGCGGCCCACTGGCGGTACAGCGCGCGACCGATCTCGCCGGGGCGACCCGGGGCGTCCGCGCCGAACGCGGTCTGGGCCGGATCGCTGGCGGTGACGGTGTGGGACAGGGTGGTGAGCGTGGCGCTCGCCTCGTCCAGGCGGGCGGAGAGGGCGCGCAGTGTGTCCATCTCAGGCCCCCGCGAGCGGTCGGTAGGCGGCGAACGTCTCGTTGTGCAGCTTCTCCCGGGCCCACTCGGCGGCGTCCGCCGCCGCGGTGACAGCGGCCTGCACCGAGCCGGCCACGTCGCGCGGGCTGCGGGCGTGCAGTGGCCCCAGGAACCGGACGTCGGTGATCCGCCCGCCGGCGGTGACCACCACCTCGACCAACCCGTCCGGTGATCGTACGGTGACCTCGACCGTCGACACGGCCTGGTCGAACTCGGCCTGCAACGACTCGATACGGCGGTAGCGCCGCACCGCCTCCTCGATCCAGGCCTCGTCAATCTCCCCCCGCGGCATCGGCGACTCCTCCCGGATGGGCCATCACTGAGCGTGCTGTCGCCGTCACCACGGCACACCGGACCGTACCGCACACCAATCGCGCGTGTCGATGGCTGTGGACAACCGGGCGGGAGCTGCGGCTCAGTCCTTCCAGAGGGCCAGCATCATCGCCTCGACCGCGATGCGGGGCTTGACGTTCGCCTCGATCGCCGCCCGGCAGGCGAGCACGGCCTCCAACCGGCGCAGCGACCCCTCGGCGTCCCACTTCTGGGCTCCGGCGGCAGCGAGCGCGGCGGTGTCGGTGTGCACCGCGTCGACCGGGGCGCGCAGCGCCATGGTGAGCGCGTCGCGGTAGAAGCCGGCCAGGTCGACGAGCGCCCGGTCCAGCGCGTCGCGTTGGGCGCGGGTGGCCCGCGACTTCTGCCGCCTCTCCAGTTCCTTGAGCTGCCCGGCGGCACCCCGGATCGCGCCGGCCGCGCCCCGCCCGGTGCCGCCCGCGCCGAGCGCCGTCTCCAGCGCGGCCCGTTCGGCCGTGTCGGCCTCGGCGACCGACGCCTCGGCCTCCGCCTCGGCGGCCTCGATCAGCGCGGACGCCGCGTCGAACGCCGCGCCCACGCCGGTCAGCCGGCGCGGTACGGCCAGCACCGCCTCACGCCGCTTGCGGGCCTCCGGGTCGCGGGCGAGCCGGCGGGCCCGCCCCACGTGGCCCTGCGCGGCCGACGCCGCCCACTGCGCCACGTCGGGCGCGATGCCGTCCCGACGGACCAGCACCTCGGCCACCGCGGTAGCCGGCGGCTGCCGCAGGGGTACGACCCGACAGCGCGACCGGATGGTCACCGAGATGTCGTCCGGGTGGGTGGACGGGGCGCAGAGCAGGAAGACTGTCCGTGGTGGCGGCTCCTCGATGGCCTTGAGCAGCGCGTTGCCGGCCGCCTCGGTGAGCCGGTCGGCGTCCTCGATGACCACCACCTGCCAGCGCCCGCCGGACGGGGTGCTGGCCGCCCGCAGCACCAGCGCGCGCATCTCGCCGACGCCGATGGAGAGCCCCTCCGGCACCACCAGCCGGACGTCGGCGTTGGTCCCGCCCATCGTGGTGTGGCAGCCGGGGCACTCGCCGCAGCCGGTGCCGTACGTGCATTGCAGAGCTGCGGCGAAAGCGCGGGCGGCGACCGAACGGCCGGAGCCCGGAGGCCCCGTGAAGATCCAGGCGTGCGTCATCCCGGTGGACGGGTCCAGCACGCCGGGCCCGGCGTCACCGGCCTTGGAAGCAGCCTCGCCGGGAAGGCCGACGGCGACCAGCGCGGGTGCCCGGTCGGCGGCACCGGCGGCCAGCACGGCTGCCGCCGCGCCGGCGGCCCGGCGCAGTTCGGCGACCGCCTCGTCCTGGCCGACCAGGTCGGCGAAGACGTCGGGCATCAGGTCTTGTGCTCCATCGTCACCAGCTCCGCGTCCGATAACTCCGGTTGCACCGAGGTGTCCGGGCCCTGCGCGGGCCGGGGGTGCACGATACCGCCCGGCTTGCCGAGCATCTCCCGCACCCGCCGGACCACGAGCTGAGTGATCTCGTCGACCGGCTGGGACGCGTCGAGCACCAGGTAACGCTTCGGATCGGCGGCGGCGAGGTCCAGGAACGCGTAGCGGACGCGCTCGTGGAAGGCGATCGACTCCGCCTCGAGCCGGTCGGTGCCCGCGTTGCGCGAGGCCACCCGGGACAGGCCGGTCCGCGGCTCGACGTCGAGCAGCACCACCAGATCCGGCTTGAGCCCGCCGGTGGCCCAGGAGGAGAGCCAGGAGACCTCGTCGACCGGGAGCGTGCGCCCGGCGCCCTGGTACGCGAGCGACGAGTCGACGTACCGGTCACTGATCACCACGTCGCCACGGATCAGCGCGGGCCGGACGACGGCCGCCACGTGGTGCGCCCGGTCGGCGGCGTAGAGCAGCGCCTCGGCGCGCGGGGAGGGCGCCTCGTCGCCGGAGGTGTCCAGCACCAGCGACCGGATCCGCTGGCCGACGGCCGTGGCCCCCGGTTCGCGGGTGACCAGGACGTCGCGCCCCTCGGTACGCAGCCGCTCGGCGAGCGCGGTGAGCTGGGTGGACTTGCCGGCGCCTTCGCCGCCCTCGAACACCACGAAGAGCCCGGCGGAGACGAACGGCTCGGAGGGCATCAGCGGACGACCCCGGATCGAGCCCCACAGGTCGGCGAGGACAGGTACGCCCTTCTTGTCGTCCATCTGGCCGAACGCGCTGATCCCGGCGAAGATGCCGGCGGCACCGGCGGCGAGCAGCAGCAGGCGGGTGGAGGAGACGGAGATACCGAGGTCGGCGATCGTCAGTTTGCGGGAGCCGCCGACGCCGACCAGCACGCTGCTCAGCCCGATGGCCAGGATGAGCACCAGCCGGGTGCCGATCTGCACCACCGCGAACACCCGGCCACGCACCTCGTCGGCCACCTCGCCGCCGAGCAGCGTGGTGCCGGCCAGGAAGGCCATGCCGGCGCCGGCGCCGACCAGCACCGCGCCGACGATCGCCATGGACAGGTGGATGGCGAAGGCGAGGGTCATCACGGCGGCGCTGGCGAGCACGATGCTCATGCCGAACCACCGACGCCGGGACATCTCCTTGACGATCATCGGGCCCAGACCGATGCCGAGGGCCAGCCCGAGGAACATGGCGCCGAAGAGCAGCGAGAACGCGGCATCGCCAGCGCCCAGCGAGTTGGCGAAGAACTTGGCCGTGCCGACCACGATGCCGCCACCGGCGAACGCGCCGAAGATGCCGAGCACCAGGCCGCGGACGAGCGGGGTCTGGCCGATGTACTTCCAGCCCTCGGAGAACTGCCGGAACATGCTCTGCTCGGCACGCTCGACCTCACCGCGCTGCGCCTCGCTGATCTCCTTGATCCCGAACGCCACAACGAGCGCGGTGGCGAGCCGGGAGAAGGAGTTGATCCAGAGCGCGAGCTGGGCCGGCTCGGCCCAGGAGGGCAGGTCGCCGCCGACGGCGCCACGGACGCCACGGTCGAGCACGGCCAGGCCGACGGCGGCGGCGATCGGGGTGAGGCCGTACGTGGTGATCAGGGTGAGCTGGTTGGCCGCCTCCAGCCGGGCCCGCGGGATCAGGTTCGGGACCGCGGCCTCCTTGGCAGGGATCCAGAGCAGGGTGATCGACTCGATCAGGAAGGTGGCGATCAGCGCCCAGCCGACCACCAGGCCGCCCGCGGCGCCGCTGAGGGCGTAGAGCGGAATGGACGCGAAGAGGACGAAGCGCAGCAGGTCGCAGATGACCATCGTCCAGCGTCGGTCGAACCGGTCGGCGAAGACGCCGGCCACCGGGCCGAGCACCAACGCGGGCAGCAGCCGGATCGCGGTCACCCCGCCGAACGCGGCGCCCTGGGCGGTGCTGCCCTGCACCTGGGAGGCGGCGAACAGGGCGGTGGCCAGCAGACCGAGCCAGTCACCGAAGGAGGCCGCGCCGAGCACGATCCAGAGCCGCCGGAACGGCCTGATCCGCAGAACCGAGCGGATCGCGGCGTAGCCGGACGGGTCGACCTGACCGGAGCTGGACTGGTTGGCGGCGTTGCCCGACTGGTCACCCGCGCGCGACACGCCGGGCGACTCGCCGCTGTTCTGGCTTTCGATGGCCGTACCTCCACGTGCCGGCCCATCGCTGGGCACCCCCGGTGCAACACTCTAGACCCGGTGGGGGCCGCCCCACCGGCGACATTCTCCTGCTCGCTGAGCCTAGGCCGCCGAAGGCGTCGACCGCAGCCCAGGACGTATGCGAGGATATTTCGCATTCTTCGTCGGACAGTTAGCGTGCACACGTGGCCATCGAAAGCGACAAACTGCGCGAGCGCCTGGACCGGGCGACCGCCCATCTCGACCCCCCGTACGCCGTGGTGGATCTCACCGCCTACGACAGCAACGCGGCTGCCCTGGCCGACCGCGCCGCCGGCAAGCCGATCCGGCTGGCCAGCAAGTCGGTGCGCAGCCGGGACCTGATCGGCCGGGCACTCACCCGGGAGGGTTGGCGCGGTGTCATGGCGTTCACCCTGCCCGAGGCGATCTGGCTGGTCCGGGCCGGCCTCAGCGACGACGTGCTGGTGGCGTACCCGAGCGCCGACCGGGCGGCGCTCGCCGAACTGGCCGCCGACCCGACACTCGCCGACGCGATCACCCTCATGATCGACGGCACCGGCCAGCTCGATTTCGTCGACGCCGTCCGCGCCCCCGGGCAACGCGCCGAGCTGCGACTCTGCGTGGACCTGGACGCCTCCTGGCGGCCGCTACGCGGGGTGCACGTCGGCGTCCGCCGCTCACCGGTGCACAGCGCCCGGGCGGCCGGCGCGCTCGCCGCCACCGTCGCCGGCCGCGCCGGCTTTCGGCTGGTCGGGCTCATGTCGTACGAGGCGCAGATCGCCGGCCTGGGCGACGCGCCGCCGGGGCGGGCGCTGCTGGCCGGCGCGATCAGGCTGGCCCAGCGAGGCTCCTACCGCGAGTTGCTGGCCCGTCGTGGTGCGGCGGTGGCGGCGGTACGCGAACACGCCGACCTGGAGTTCGTCAACGGCGGCGGCACCGGCAGCGTCGCGGCGACCAGCGCCGATCCCGCGGTCACCGAGGTCACCGCGGGATCGGGCCTGTACGGGCCGACGCTGTTCGACGCGTACCGCGCCTGGCGGCCCACCCCGGCGGCGTTCTTCGCCTGCGCGGTGGTCCGCCGACCGACGCCGGAGTTGGCGACGGTGCTCGGCGGCGGTTGGATCGCCTCCGGCCAGGCTGCCGACAGCCGGCTGCCCCGACCGTGGCTGCCGGCCGGTCTGAAGCTCGTCGGCACCGAGGGTGCCGGCGAGGTGCAGACCCCACTCTCCGGCGCGGCGGCGGCCACCCTGCGCGTCGGCGACCGGGTGTGGTTCCGGCACGCCAAGGCGGGCGAGCTGTGCGAACGGGTCAACGAGCTGCACCTGGTCGAGGGGGACGCGGTGCTGGCGACCGTGCCCACCTACCGGGGCGAGGGCCACGCGTTCCTCTGAGGGCCAGCCCGCCCAGCCGGCCGCCGCTTGGTCAGGCGGGCTGGGCGGCCTCGGCGGACCGCTCGCTGTCGCACCCGTCGACCTGCCGGTGCAGGTACTCCCGGATCAGCGCCTTCGCCTCGAGCAGGACCCGCTCGTCGCCGTCGGACTTCCGCCGGAACGCGAGCTTGATCAACGCGTCGGCGGCCTCCACCGCGATCTCCAGGACGAAGCGCAGCTTCGGCACGTCGGTCAGGCCGAACCGCTCGGTGAGCACCCGCGCCAACTGGTCGGCGATGACGCCGTTGTTGTCGCGCTGCTCGTCGAGCAGGTGCAGGTCGACCACGTCGCCGAAGTGCAGGGTACGAAAGCCGGGAACGGTGCGGTGCATCGTGATGTACTCGTCGATCCCCGCGTCGACGCCGTCCCACCAGTGGGTCATCTCGTCGGAGGCGAATCGCTCGTCGAGCCGCTGCAGGTAGGACTCCATCGTGCGCAGGGTCAACGCCTGCACGATCGCCCGCTTGTCCGGGAAGAACTGGTAGACCGACCCGATCGCCACTTCGGCGCGCTCCGCGAGCAGGGTCGTGGTCAGCCCCTCGTACCCCACCTCGTCGACGAGTTCGGCGCAGGCGTCCAACATGCGCTGTACCCGCGCGACACTTCGACCCTGCACCGGTACGCGGCGCAGCGGCCCGGTCGTGGCGGCTGGTGTGGACACTCGGTGCCACCCCCCTTCGACGGATGAACATATCTCCACGTCACGAGTCCGTGACTACCGGTACAACGAGCGGACTGCAATTGCGGTATTTACCAGCGACAACGTTCCTGATATGAAGTCAGTTCATATTCATGAATGGGGAGAGCAGATGGTCGGCACCGCACCGCCCACCGCTCGCTGGTCCAACTGGGCAGGCAACCAGAGTGGCAGCGCCACCGCCGTCCTGCGCCCCGGCTCGCCGGACGACGTCACCAAAGCCGTCCGGGACGCCGCCGCCAGCGGAGGCCGTATTCGCGTCGCCGGCAGCGGCCACTCGTTCACCGCCGTCGCCCTCGCCGACGACCGGCGGATGGAGTTGTCCGAGCTGGAGACCAGCGTCAGCGTCGATGTCGCGCGCCGACTGGTCACCGTACCGGCGGGAATGACGCTGCACACGCTCAACGGGCTGCTCGCCCGGCACGGTCTGGCGCTGCCCAACCTGGGCGACATCGACGCGCAGACCGTCGCCGGGGCCATCTCCACCGGCACCCACGGAACCGGCCCCGGCTACGGCTGCCTCTCCACCTTCGTCGAAGCTCTCACCCTGGTCACCGGCACCGGCGAGGTGCTGCGCTGCTCCGCCGACAACAACCCCGACGTCTTCGCCGCCGCCCGGGTCTCGCTCGGCGCGCTCGGCGTCCTTGTCGAGGTGACCCTGCGCTGCGTCGACGCCTTCGTCCTGCACGCCCACGAACGTCCCGCCGCCCTGACCGATGTGCTCGGCGGCCTTCCCGCGCTGGTCGGTCGGCACGACCACGTCGAGTTCTACTGGTTCCCCTACACCTCCCGGGTCCAGGTCAAGGCCAACGACCGGTCGCCCGCGAACGACCGTCCGCTGCCCCGCTGGCGCGGCTGGCTGGACGACGACTTCCTGGCCAACAGGGTCTTCGCCGGCGCCTGCCGTCTCGGCCGCGCCGTACCGGCCCTCGCGCCCGGCATCAGTGCCGTATCCGCCCGCGCGCTCACCGAACGGCGGTACACCGGACGCTCCGACCGGGTGTTCTGCACCCCGCGCCGGGTGCGCTTCGTCGAGATGGAGTACGGCCTCCCCCGCGAGGCCCTGCCCGAGGCGCTGACCGCACTGCGGCGGATCGTGGACGGACTGCCGTTCAAGATCCTCGTCCCGGTCGAGGTGCGGTTCACCGCCGCCGACGACATCTGGCTGTCCCACGGCTACGGCCGGGACAACGCGTACGTCGCCGTGCACCAGTACGTCGGCATGCCGTACGAGCCGTACTTCCAGGCCTTCGAGAAGGTCGCCGCGGCACTGGGCGGTCGCCCGCACTGGGGCAAGCTGCACTACCGCGACGCGGCGTCACTCGCCGAGGCGTACCCCCGCTTCGCCGACTTCCAGGCCGTCCGCGACCGGCTGGACCCCCACCGCGTCTTCACCAGCCCGCACCTGGCCCACGTCCTCGGGGTCTGACGGCGCGCTGGAGCCCGAGGGGCCGCGTCCTCGGCGGTGGCGCTCAGCCGCCCGACGCCACCACCTGGTCCGGGCCGGCACCCAGGGCCCGGACGTAGCCGATCACCCGCTGGTACGCCGCCCGATAGTCGTCCCGCAGACCTGGTGGGGTGCCCGGGTCGGCAAGCGCTGCGGTCAGGTCGACCAGCCGGAGGGCCGGTGCCAGGTCGGTCCAGGTTGGCAGTGCCTCCATCCGGGTCACCGCCCAGCGCCCCGAGGCGGTCTCGGTGAAGGTCGACCGGACCATCACGCCCTCGCGGTTGTCGTCGATCGGCTCCTCGTGCCGGGCCAGCTCGTTGCCCATGCCGAACACCACCCACTTGTCGCCGAAGCGCTGGAACGGCTGCACCGCGTGGGCGTGATGGCCCAGGATGAGGTCCACGTCGGGCGAAGAGATCAACTGCCGGGCCCAGGCCCGCTGGTCGGCGTCGGGCAGGTGCTGATACTCCGTACCCCAGTGCAGGCTGAGCACGACGATGTCGGCGCCGACGGCGCGCGCCTTGTGGGCGGCGGCAAGGATCTTGGGCGGATCGATCAGGTTGGCCAGCCACGGCTGGCCCGCAGGGCGGCTCAGCCCGTTGAAGTTCAGGCTGTACGACAGGTGGGCGACGCGGACGTCGCCGACCTGGTAGATCCGGGGCCTGGCCGCTTCGGCGGCGCTGCGGGCGCTGCCGGTGTGCCCCAACCCGGCGGCGTCGAGTGCGCGGATTGTCCGGGCCACCCCGTCGGTGCCCTGGTCGAGAGTGTGGTTGGAGGCGGTCGAGCAGCCGTCGAACCCGGTGGTGCGCAACCCGTCGAGCACCTGCGGAGGCACGTTGAACGACGGATAGCCGGCGAACGGGCCGGCGGGATCGGCCAGTGGCGTCTCGAGGTGGCACAGCGCCAGGTCGGCGCCGCGGACCGCCGGGGCGACCCCGGCGAACATCGGGGCGAAGTCCATACCCCCGGCACGGGCAGCGTCCCGGCGTGCCTGGTCGGTCACCGCTGGATGGATCAGAACGTCACCCGCGGCGACGAGTCGCACGGTCCGCCGGCCGGCGGGATCCCGGGTCGGCCCGGGGGCGACGGTCTGCGGGGGAGTGTGCCAGGCGGTGGCCCCGGCCGGCTGGGAACTCCCGGCATCCATCGCCGAGAAGCCGACCGCGGCCACGGCGAGCAGCAACGCCCCCGCCGAGGCGCCGACGAGAACGCGGCGACGTGTGGCAGTGGAGGCGAACATGCCCTCACGTTAGGGGACCTCCACCAACCCCCTGTCCCAAATAGGACATTTCATCCATATGGGACAGGGGCGGCGATCGTCACTCCTGGGCGGGCCTGGCGGCGGCTTTCTTCGGGGCCGCCTTCTTCGCCGGGGTCGCCTTCCTGGCCGCCGTCGCCTTGGCGGTGGTGGTCTTCTTCGCGACGGTGGACTTGCTGGCGGCGGCCGTCTTCTTGGTGGCCGTGACCTTCTTGGCGGGCGCCTTCTTCGCCGCCGCCTTCTTGCGCGGCGCCGGACCCTTGGCACGCTTGTCGGCCAGCATCTCGGATGCTTCCTCGATGCTCAGCGCCTCCGGAGTCTGGCCACGCCGCAGGGACGCGTTGACCTCGCCGTCGGTGACGTACGGGCCGAAACGCCCGTCCTTGATCACCAGCGGTTTCTCGGTCAGCGGGTCGACGCCCATCTCGCGCAGGGGCGGCGCGGCGGCCCGCCGGCCACGGGTCTTCGGAGCGGCCAGCAGAGCCAGCGCCTCGTCCAGGGTGACCGTGAACATCTGCTCTTCGGACTCGAGCGAGCGGAACTCCTCGCCCTGCTTCACGTACGGGCCGTAGCGACCGTTGTTGGCGAACACCTCGACGCCGTCAGGCGCGACGCCCACCAACCGGGGCAGGCTCAGCAGCCGCAGCGCCTCGTCGAGGGAGAGCGAGTCCGGCGTCTGCGAGCGCAGCAGCGAGGACTTGCGCTCGCCGCTGGAGACGTACGGGCCGAAGCGGCCGGACTTGAGCACGATCGGCTCGCCGGTCGCCGGGTCGTCGCCGAGCTTGCGCTCGCCGCTGCCGCCCAGGAACAGCTCGTGCACCTTCTCCGGGGTCAGCTCGTCCGGGGCCAGGCCCTCGGGGATCGGTGCCCTGTCGCCCTGCGGGCCGGCCTCCTCGCCCTCAGCCGGAGCCGCCGGCGTCTCGCCGGGAACCGACCGCTGGAGGTACGGCCCGTACCGGCCGACCCGGACGACGACCTCCCGGCCGTCCTCGTCGGTGAAGAGCGGGATCGAGTTGACGCTGCGCGCGTCGATCTCGCTCAGGTCCTCGGTGACCAGCTTCTTGAGCCCACCGGAACGGGCGATGTCCTGGTCACCGGCGCCGTTGGAGCTGCCGAAGTAGAACGCGGTGAGGAAGTCGACGGCGGCGTGGTCACCACCGGCGATCTCGTCCAGCTCGTTCTCCATGCTGGCGGTGAAGTCGTAGTCGATGAGGCGGGGGTAGTGCCGCTCCATCAGCCCGATCACCGCGAACGCCAGGAACGTGGGGATCATCGCCTGGCCGCGCTTGGTGACGTACCCCCGGTCCTGGATCGTCTGCATGATCGACGCGTAGGTGGACGGGCGGCCGATGCCCAGCTCCTCCAGGGCCTTGACCAGCGACGCCTCGGTGTAGCGCGACGGCGGCTGGGTGTGGTGGCCCTGCGCGGCCAGCTCGTCCGCGGTCAGCGGCTGGTCCTTGACCAGGGTCGGCAGCCGGCGCTCGGCGTCCTCGGCCTCGGCGTTCTCGTCGTCGCTGGACTCGACGTACGCGCGCAGGAAGCCCGGGTCGGTGATGGTCTTGCCGGTCGCGCCGAAGTCGGCCTCCTCCTGGGAGGTGGAGACCGCCCGGATGCGCACCGACACGCTGGAGCCGACCGCGTCGGTCATCTGCGAGGCGATCGTGCGCCGCCAGATCAGCTCGTAGAGCTTGAACTCCTCGGCGGACAGCTCCTTGGCCACCTCGCCCGGCGTGCGGAAGTTGTCTCCCGCCGGGCGGATCGCCTCGTGCGCCTCCTGCGCGTTCTTCACCTTGCCGGTGTAGCGGCGGGGCTCCGGCGGGACGCTGCGCTCGCCGTACAGCTCGACGATCTGCCGGCGGGCCGCCGAGATGGCGGTCTCCGACAGGTTGACCGAGTCGGTACGCATATAGGTGATGTAGCCGTTCTCGTAGAGCCGCTGCGCGGTGCGCATCGTCTGCTGCGAGGACAGGCGCAGCTTGCGGGCCGCCTCCTGCTGGAGGGTCGAGGTGATGAACGGCGCGTACGGGCGGCGCCGGTAGGGCTTCTCCTCGACCCGCGTGACAGTGAACGGCCGACCTTCGAGTCGGGCCGCCAGCCCACGGGCGCCGCCCTCGTCGAGGTGCACGACCCCCGCGCCGGCACGGACGCGGCCGGTGGTCGGCTCGAAGTCCTTACCGGTGGCGATCCGGTCGCCGTTCAACGCGATCAGGGTGGCGTTGAAGTTTCGCGGCCCCTCGCCGGCGTCCGCCACGGCGAGCGTGGCCAGGATGTCCCAGTACTCGGCGGTGCGGAACGCCATCCGCTGCCGCTCCCGCTCGACCACGATCCGGGTCGCCACGGACTGCACACGGCCCGCCGAGAGCTTCGGCATGACCTTCTTCCACAGCACCGGGGAGACCTCGTAGCCGTAGAGACGGTCGAGGATGCGCCGGGCCTCCTGGGCGTCGACCAGGTCGCGGTCGATCTCGCGAGGGTTGGCCACGGCAGCCTGGATGGCCGGCTTGGTGATCTCGTGGAAGACCATCCGCTTGACCGGCACCTTGGGCTTGAGCGTCTCGACCAGGTGCCAGGCGATGGCCTCGCCCTCGCGGTCCTCATCCGTGGCCAGGAAGATCTCGTCGACCTCCTTGGCGAGCTTGACCAGCTTGCTGATCTGCTGCCGGCGGTCGGCGGAGACGACGTAGAGGGCATGGAAGCCGTTGTCGACGTCCACCCCGAGGCGGGCCCAGGACTCGCCCTTGTACTTGGCCGGGACGTCGGCGGCGTTACGCGGCAGGTCGCGGACGTGACCGAAGCTGGCCTCCACGACGTACCCCGGGCCGAGGTAGCCCGAGATCGTCTTGGCCTTCGCCGGTGACTCGACGATGACCAGACGGGTGGTTCCAGCGTTGCTCGGCACGTTTCTCCCCGACCTCACTCCTGCTCGTGGCCTGCCGGCGCCTACGACAGCGACCGCTCTCGACCCCGCCGTGGCACCGGCGGTCCGGATGTCCAACGTAACGCGCCGTCCGCGCTTCGGGTTTCGCGGGCGGCAATCCGCTGCGGCGCGACGGTCGAGTCCGTCCGCCGTGCTCGACACTGCCAGACGGCGCCACCGTACACCGTGGGTAGGGCTCGAAGCGGGTCACTGTGACGATGGCGGGCCCTCAACCAGCCCGTCCAAGCCCAGCTGTCCAACACCGGACACCCCACCCCACGCCGCCCCCGCACCCCTCGGGCCCGGCGCGGCGACGGTTACGGCCAGGCGTTCGCCGGTGCCGCCGTCGGCGGTCCCCCGACCAGTTCGGCGAGCCGCGCCAGGCGGCGGCGACCGGTGATCCGGTACGCCGGGCCGCCCTCGTCGGGGCCGAGCAGCGTGCCGGCCAGGCCGGCGGAGGTGAGCGCGGCACCTATCGCGTCCCACGACTCCTGGTCCCCCGCGCCGAGCCCCAGCAGGAAGCCGCTGGGCGGCTCCGGCGTCCCGGCTGCGGCGACCCAGAGCCGCAGCCGGCGGCCGGTCAGGTGGAAGGCCGCCGGAGGACGCTTCGCCGGACCGTTCAGCCAGGCGATCGCGAGCGGCTTCAACAGCCGGGTGTACGACGTACGCACGGCGTGTCGCTGGTCCTCGGTCGGTGCCCAGGTCGCCGCCAGCCCGCGCAGCGCCAACTCGGCGACGAGCACGTGCACCCGCCAGGCGGCGTCCACCCGTACCGCGAGACGGGCGGTGCCGCCCATCCGGACGACCTCGCCAGGCCCGGCGAGCAGCCCGGCCAGGTCGGCGACCACCGG
This sequence comes from Micromonospora sp. NPDC049102, assembly GCF_043197485.1. Lineage (NCBI taxonomy): Bacteria > Bacillati > Actinomycetota > Actinomycetes > Micromonosporales > Micromonosporaceae > Micromonospora > Micromonospora sp. NPDC049102. The sequence goes on from NZ_JBICTE010000017.1 coordinate 36,878, forward strand.
TTCGGCGGCATCCGCGCCGAAGAAGACCAGTTGCCGCCCGGCGTCGTCGGCCCGGGGTGGCGCGGGGTGGCTCGACTCCGACCGGTCGGGATCACCGCGCCGCCGGCTCGGGCCCGACGTCGCCGGGCGGGTGCCCGACGGGTCGGCGCCCGACGGGTCGGCGCGCGACGGGTCGGCGCGCGACGGGTCGGCGCGCGACGGGTCGGGCTCGGGTACGGGGAACAGCGCCGGCAGCGACTGCGCGGCCGGCGTGTCACCGAGCCCGTTCAGCGACACTCGGGCACCTCGTCGAAGGCCTTCTTCAGCTCCTCGGAGTTGAGCTTGCTGGTGTCCAGCGCGCTGGCGTCGTACTCCTTGTTCAAGGTGTCGACGGCGGTCCGCACGCCGTCGTAGAAGGCGGTGGGTTCGCCGGTGCCCAACCCCGCGATGGTGTCCCGGGCCCGGCCGTAGGCGTCCCGCATCTTCTCCAGCGACCGGCGGAAACCGGCGGAGACGGCCTCGCCGTTGTCGGTCTCCGGGACGCCTGCCTGCTCGACCTTGCGACGCGCGGTCTCGCTGGCCTGTTCCGCGCCACCGAAGAGCCGCACCAGATTCTCCTTGGCCTGTGCCGGAGTGGTCTGCGCCGTCATCTGCTGGTCGGTGCTGCTGGTCAACTTGCTGATCTCGGAGCGCCACGGGGTGAGTGCGCCGCAGACCGACGCCGCCCAGGCCCGTGGGCTGGGACCACCGCCGCAGCCGGCGAGGACGACGACGAGCGTGGCCAGGACCACCGTGAGCTTTCCGGCGGCAGACGCCCGGCACGTACGCATGCGTTGCAGCGTACGACCTTCAGCCAGGTGTGGCACCGGTCCAGATGGCCACGGTCCCCGCCCGACGGGTGCGTCGAGCGGGGACCACGGTGCCGCTGGTGTCAGGCGTTGACCGTCTCCGGCCGGTGGTCGGCGCTGCCCGCGCCGGTGTCGGAGTCGTCCATCGCGATGCCCTTGCGCTTGCTGAAGACCACCGACGCCACGATGATCAGCGTCGCGACCAGCGCGATAGCGACCCGCAGGCCGACATTGCGTTCGTCACCGACGCTCCAGGCCACCACGGCGGGGGCGATCAGCAGCGAGACCAGGTTCATCACCTTGATCAGCGGGTTGATGGCCGGGCCGGCGGTGTCCTTGAACGGGTCACCGACCGTGTCACCGATGACCGTGGCGGCGTGCGACTCGGAGCCCTTGCCGCCGTACGCGCCGTCCTCGACCAGCTTCTTGGCGTTGTCCCAGGCCCCACCGGAGTTGGACAGGAACACCGCCATCAGGGTGCCGGCTCCGATCGCGCCGGCCAGGTAGGAGGCCAGCGCGCCCGGGCCGAGCCCGAAGCCGACCGCGATCGGCGCCAGGATGGCGAGCAGACCGGGGGTCATCAGCTCGCGCTGCGCGTCCCGGGTGCAGATGTCGACGACCTTGCCGTACTCCGGGCGCTGGGTGCGGTCCATGATGCCGGGCAGCTCACGGAACTGCCGGCGAACCTCCATCACGACCGCGCCCGCCGAGCGGGACACCGCGTTGATGGCCAGCCCGGAGAAGAGGAAGACGACGGCCGCACCGATGATCAACCCGACCAGGTTGCGCGGGTTGGCCACGTTGAGCGAGTTGAGGATCTCGGTCCCGACGTCGCCCACACCGGCGTCCGCGTACGCGGTGCGCAGGGTGTCCGTGTACGAGCCGAACAGCGCGGTCGCCGCCAGCACCGCCGTGGCGATCGCGATGCCCTTGGTGATCGCCTTGGTGGTGTTGCCGACCGCGTCCAGCTCGGTGAGGATGCGTGCGCCGTGCTCGTCGATGTCACCGGACATCTCCGCCACGCCCTGGGCGTTGTCGGAGATCGGCCCGAAGGTGTCCATGGCGACGATGACGCCGACGGTGGTGAGCAGGCCGGTGCCGGCCAGCGCCACCGCGAACAGCGACAGCGTGATCGAGCTGCCGCCGAGCAGGAACGCCCCGAAGACGCCGGCGCCGATCAGCAGAGCCGAGTAGACAGCCGACTCCAGGCCGACGCTGATACCGGCGAGGATGACGGTGGCCGCACCGGTCTGCGAGCTCTTGCCGATGTCCTGCACGGGCCGCTTGGTGGTCTCGGTGAAGTACCCGGTCAGCGCCTGGATCGCCGCGGCGAGCACGATGCCGATCACCACCGCGCCGATGGCCACCAGGCGCGGGTTGCGGTCGACGTCGGTGAGGCCACCCTCCAGGTCGGCGAAGGTCGCCGGCAGGTACGCGTACGCGGCGATCGCCACCAGCACCGCCGAGATCAGGGCGGAGATGTAGAACGCACGGTTGATCGCGGTGAGACCGTTGCGGTCGGAGGCGCGCAGCCGGGTGATGAACACGCCGACGATGGCGACCAGCACGCCGATGGTGGAGATGATCAGCGGGAAGACCAGACCGTCCTCGCCGAACGCGGCCCGCCCGAGGATCAGCGCGGCCACCAGCGTCACCGCGTACGACTCGAACAGGTCGGCGGCCATGCCGGCACAGTCACCGACGTTGTCGCCCACGTTGTCGGCGATGGTGGCGGCGTTACGCGGGTCGTCCTCGGGGATGCCCTGCTCGACCTTGCCGACCAGGTCGGCGCCCACGTCGGCGGCCTTGGTGAAGATGCCACCGCCGACCCGCATGAACATCGCCAGCAGGGCGGCGCCGAAGCCGAAGCCCTCCAGCACCGTCGGCGCGTCGCCCCGGTAGACCAGGACGACGAGCGCGGCGCCGAAGAGGCCGAGACCGACGGTGAGGAAGCCGACGACGCCACCGGTCCGGAAGGCGATCTTCATGGCCGCCTCGCGGCCACCCTGTCGCTCCCGGGCGGCGGCGGCCACGCGCAGGTTCGCGCGGGTGGCCAGCCACATGCCGGCGCCACCGATGGACGCGCTGAACACGGCGCCCACCACGAAGAAGAGCGAGCGGCCGAGCTTCACGGCCATCTCGCTGCCGTCGGTGTCGTGCACCGGCAGCAGGAAGAGCAGCACCACGGCGACGACGACGAAGATCGCCAAGGTGCGGAACTGGCGGAGCAGGTAGGCCGAGGCGCCCTCCTGGACCGCCCCCGAGATCTCCTGCATGTTGGTGGTGCCCTTGCCGGCTGCCAGCACCGTCTTCGTCAGCGCGGCCGCGAAGACGAGCGCCACCAGCGCGATGACCGCGGCGATGACGACGTACGTGACATTGCTTCCGGTAAGGGAAAGCCCGCCGCCATCGGCGGCCAAGGTCTCGGACATCTGCGTCCTCCTGTTACCGAACACTCGCGTCGACGGGTGGAGACGCACCGGTCGACGCCTGGATGCGGACTCGCAAGCGCGCGCCAACCCACCCCAGCGGACCAGCGATAACCACCCATACCCGCTGGCTGCGGGTTGGATCACTTGCTGACAACCCGGGTACTGTAGCCCTCCACAGTGTTCGAGGTCACACCGAGGTGGCACCGTGTCGTGATGATCTTCATCGCTGTGTTATGAAACGAAATCTGATATAGGGCCTGATCCATGACGACAAGGCCGCATCCCCGACGGGGACACGGCCTTGTGCGCAGTCGTTACAGGGTCAGCGCCCGACGGGCCACACCATCCGCACCTCGGTGCCGATGCCCTCGTCGACCGGACGTACCTGAAGGTCCTCGACGAAGCCCGCGAGCAGGGCGAACCCGACGCCTGTGGTCAGCGCCTCGTCAGTCAGCGACTCGTCGGCCAACTCGTCCGGCGGCAGCGCCGTCAGCCCGATGCCGGCCTCGATCGGTGCCCGGTCCACGACCCGCACCGCGTACGTGCCGCCGTCGGACATCTCCACCAGCACCGGATCGGCCAGGCCGTACTGCCGGTGCAGGGCGACCGCACGGGTGCACGCCTCACCGATGGCCAGGCGCACCTCGTCCAGCAGGTCCTCGCGGACACCGGCCCGCCGCGCGACGGCCACGCCGACCAGTCGGGCGGTGCGCACGTGCACCGGCGCCGGAGAGAAGGAGAGCCGGACCGTCGCCATCACGCGTTGGCGCCGCTCGGGCCCGCACCGACCGCTGCCTCGACCGTGGCGTGCAGCGGGAACACCTGGTCCAGCGCCGTGATCCGGAAGATCTTGAGTAGCGGCTCCTTGTCACAGACCAGGGCGAACGAGCCGCCGGCCGTGCGCAGCCGCTTGTGCGCGCCCACCAGCACGCCCAGCCCGGTCGAGTCGAGGAAGTCCACCCGCCCGAGGTCCACGACCACGTGCCGGGCACCGCCGTCGATCAACTCGAGGAGACGTTCGCGGAGCCGGGGCGCGGTGTAGACGTCCACCTCACCGCCGACCTCGAGCACCGTGTGCTCGCCCACGGTGCGCGTCGCCAGCGACAGCTCCATCGGTCCTCCTCGCCAGAGCCGTAAACTCTCCTGGGCATCTAACCACTACCGCCGGGACACCCTGCGGTCACCGGCGGAGGCTTTCCCTTACCCCCGGGCCCGACTTTTCATCTCCGAACACCAGTGCGAGAGTGCAGGACGTGACTTCCTCCCCGCCGGTCGACCTGCTGCGCCGCTTGCGCGCCCGGGGCGCCGGCGACCCGGTCACCCACGTCGAGCGGGTGGCGGCCCGCGTCGGGGTGCCCGCCGCCTGGCCGGACTGGGCACAGCCGGAACTACGGGCGGCGTTCGCCCGCCGCGGCGTCGTCGCGCCCTGGCAGCACCAGGCCGAGGCCGCCACCCTGGCGTACGGGGGCGGCCACGTGATCGTCGCCACCGGCACCGCGTCCGGCAAGTCCCTGGCGTACCAACTCCCGGCGCTGGCCACCCTGCTCGCCGACCCCCGGGCGACGGTGCTCTACCTGGCGCCGACCAAGGCACTCGCCGCCGACCAGTTGCGGGCCGTCGCGGGCCTGGAGCTGGAGGGGGTACGCCCCGCCTGCTACGACGGGGACACACCGCGCGCCGAACGGGAGTGGATCCGTCGACACTCCCGCTTCGTGCTGACCAACCCGGACATGCTGCACCACGGCATCCTGCCCGGCCACGCCCAGTGGTCCGGTTTCCTGCGCCGCCTGGCGTACGTGGTGATCGACGAGTGTCACACCTACCGGGGCGTGTTCGGCTCGCACGTGGCGCACGTGTTGCGCAGGTTGCGGCGGCAGTGTGCCCGCTTCGGCGCCAATCCGGTGTTCGTCCTCGCCTCGGCCACCTCCGGCGACCCGGCGACCGCCGCCGGCCGACTCACCGGCCTGCCGGTGACCGCCGTCACCGAGGACACCTCACCGCGCGGCGGCGTGACCTTCGCGCTCTGGGAGCCGCCGCTGCTGCCACCCGATTCGGGCACCGCAGCACCGGTCCCCCCGCAGCCGACAGGCGACCACGACGACCTCCGCCAGGTACGCCGCTCGGCGCTGCGCGAGACAGCGGACCTGCTCGCCGACACGGTCGCCGAGGGCGTACGCACGCTCGCGTTCGTCCGTTCCCGCAAGGGCGCCGAGGTGGTGGCGGCCAACGCGCGCCGGGCACTCGACGACGCCGTGCCCGGGCTCGGCGACCGGGTGGCCGCCTACCGGGGCGGCTACCTGCGCGAGGAGCGGCGCGAGCTGGAACGGGCGCTGCTGCACGGCGACCTGCTCGGCCTGGCCTCCACCAACGCGCTGGAACTGGGCGTGGACCTGGTGGGGCTGGACGCGGTGCTGATCTGCGGCTACCCGGGCACCCGGGCGTCGCTGTGGCAGCAGGCGGGCCGCGCCGGGCGTTCCGGCCAGGAGGCCCTCGCGGTGCTGGTGGCCCGCGACGACCCACTGGACACCTACCTGGTGCATCACCCGGAGGCGATCTTCGGTGCGCCCGTCGAGGCGACGGTGCTCGACCCGGCCAACCCGTACGTGTTGGCCCCGCAACTGGCCTGCGCCGCCGCCGAGGCACCGCTCACCCCGGCCGACCTGGTGCTCTTCGGCGACGGGGCGAAGGAGGCCGTCGACCAGTTGGTCGAGGCCGGTGCGCTGCGGCAGCGGCCCACCGGCTGGTACTGGCGGCATCGCGAGCGCCCGGAGGTGGACCTGCGCGGCGAGGGTGGCGCCCCGGTCTGCGTGGTGGAGTCGTCCACCGGCCGGTTGCTCGGCACGGTCGACGGCAGCTCGTCCCACTTCCTGCTCCACCCCGGCGCGGTCTACCTGCACCAGGGCGTCTCGTACGTGGTCGACGAGCTGGATCTCGCCGACGGCTGCGCGCTGGTGCACGTGGAGGAGCCGGACTGGTCCACCCATGCCCGGGACGTCACGGACCTGTCCGTGGTGTCGGTGCGCTCCTACGTCGACGCCGGGCCGGTCGGGATGTTCCTCGGCGAGGTGGACGTCACCAGCCAGGTGGTGTCGTACCAGCGGCGCAGGATCGCCACCGGCGAGGTGATCGACACCCGGCCGCTGGACCTGCCCACCCGGGAGCTGCGCACGGTCGCCGTGTGGTTCACGCTGTCCGATCGGTCGCTGGCGTCCGCCGGGGTGCAGACAGCCGACGTACCGGGTGCGCTGCACGCCGCCGAGCACGCCGCGATCGGCCTGCTCCCGCTGATGGCGACGTGCGACCGCTGGGACATCGGCGGCCTCTCCACCGCCCTGCACCCGGACACCGAGGCGCCGACGGTCTTCGTCTACGACGGGCACCCGGGCGGCGCGGGCTTCGCGGAGCGGGCCTACGGGACGGCGTCGGCGTGGCTGCGGGCCACCCGGGACGCGATCGCGGAGTGCGGCTGCGAGACCGGTTGCCCGTCCTGCGTGCAGTCACCGAAGTGCGGCAACGGCAACAACCCGCTCTCCAAGCCGGACGCGATCCGGGTCCTCGACGTGGTGCTGGGAAATCTGCCCGCCTGAGGCATCTTGCATGAATCCCGGCTGCACTGGGCACAATGATGTGGGAGCGCTTCCATCGATGCTTGTGTTGTAGTAGTTCGCCCCCGTGCCCGAGGAGAAGCCGTGGCCGACACGATCGCCGAGACCGTCGACCTGCTCTACACCATCGACCAGGAACACCTCACCCTCGACCAGCAGATCGCGCTCGGGTCCGCGCTGGCCGCGCTGGCCCAGGCCGAGCGGCTGGAGCAGATCAACGAGCGGCTGCGCGGCATCCACCAGGTGCTCAACACCTGGTCGTTGCGCTCGACGGTGGACGGCCGCTAAGGCCGTGTGTGGCCGGTCCGGCCGGGCGGACCGGTCAGCTCAGCTGATCAAGGGTGTACTGGGCGGGTCGATCGCGTCGGGTGGAGCCGGCCGGGGATGGGCCGGTCAGCGTTGGGAAGCCGCGGCGACGCGGGCAGGGTCGGGGTGGCCGGCGGATCTGTCGGTCGGGGCACGGGCCGACGGTGGTTGCCCGGCTGTGCGAGACTCCGGCGCGACACCCCCTGAGGAGATCAGATGCAGCTCGACAACTTGCAGACCCTGCAGCAGTTCCACATCCGCCAGCGGCTGCGGATGATGGTCAACCAGTACGAGGTTCGGGCGGTCGCGCCAGACGGCAGCGAGGGCGAGTTGCTTGCCTTCGCGCAGCAGAAGCGGCTCGCCTTCAAGGAGCAGGTGACGATCTACACCGACGACTCCAAGCAGCAGCCCCTGCTCGGCTTCAAGGCCCGCCAGCGCCTCGACCTCGGTGCCACGTACGACGTCACCGACGCGGCCGGCAACCCGATCGGCCTGTTCCGCAAGGACTTCGCCCAGTCCCTGCTCCGCTCCACCTGGCACGTCGAGCAGGCCGGCCTGCCGCAGGTGACGGGTCAGGAGCGCAGCCTGCCGGTGGCGCTGCTGCGCCGGTTCGTCGACTCGCTCTCCTGGCTGCCTTACCACTTCGACTTCCTCGCCGGCGGCCAGCCCGCCTTCTCGGTGATCAAGAAGTGGGGCCTGCGCGACAAGTACGTGGTCGAGGTGCAGAACCCGCAGATCGACCGCCGCCTCGTCATCGCCATGGCCGTCGCCCTGGACGCGCTCCAGTCCCGCTGACGCACCCGGCTGGCACATCGCCACCCGTTTCTCGGCTCCGCTGGCCGGGACAGGGCTCGGAGCCCCGTCCCGGTCAGCCGGCTGCCGCCCGGTTGATCCGGCAGCCTCTGGTCGACCTGGCTGCCCTCGTTCAGCCCGGCCGCCCCGCTCAACCTGGCCTGCCCCGTCCGACCTGGCCGCCCCGTCCGACCTGGCCGCCCCGTCCGACCTGGCCGCCCCGCTCAACCTGGCCGCCCCGTCCGACCTGGCCGCCCCGCTCAACCTGGCCGCCCCGTCCGACCTGGCCGCCCCGTCCGACCTGGCTGCGCCGTCCGACCTGGCTGCGCCGTTCAACCTGGCGTTTTCGCTCGGGACGGCCGTGCCCTGTCGTTCAGCCGCGCACCGGGCCGGCGCGGGCGGTCGATGTCGCGACCCGGGTCAGACCCGGCACCGGCGTGAACGCCACCTCGACAGTCACCAGCACGTCCAGTCCGTTGACGACACAGTCGACCATTCGACCAGCGTTGCGCTGCGCGATGTCCGATGCGGACGTGCACGCCACCACATCCCCGTCGAGCGCTCGCGCAGCCCCGGCCAGCGCGCCGAGATCAGCGGCCACCGCCGCCCGCTGTGTCGCCATCCCGGCAGCGGCGACTGCGGCACCGAACGACCCCACCAGCACGAACACGAGCCCTAACGCGAGCAGCAGAAGGGTCGCGCCACCCCGCTCCGCGTCTGCCCGGCCGTCATCGTGTCGCTCGGCAATCAGGCTGCGGCGTTCCCCGTGGCTGCGGCTCTGATCGTTGTCGCGGCTCTGATCGTTGTCGCGGCCCCGGCCGATGCCGCGGCTCCGGCCGATGTCGCGGCTCTGATCGTTGTCGCGGCCCCGGCCGATGCCGCGGCTCTGATCGTTGTCGCGACCCCGGCCGATGTCGGGTGACGGGACGTCCGGATGGGGCATCACCGACTCGTCCCGTCAGCGCCTGGTTCCACGGCTGCGACGGCGGTGGCGACCACGGTGATCCGTGGCAGCCGGCCGCCCAACGCACGGACGGGCGCACGCACCGTCGCCTGCACCCGATCTCCGTCGATCGTCACCGTCACCTCTGCCCCCGGCGGCGCGGCCCGCTGCTCGTCCTCGCCGCCGGCGCCTCGGGCGGCGGCCAGCGCGGCTTCTCGTGCCGAGTGGAGGCAACTCGCCTGGGTGCTGACGGCGTTGGTCGCGGTGAGACCGGCGAGCAGGAGTAGGAGGAGCGCCGGCAGGCCGGCCGCCAACTCGGCGGTGAAGGATCCCCTGTCGCCGCCGGCAATGTCGGCCTGGCGGCCGCCGCCGGTGATGTGGACCAGCCGGCCGCCATCGGCGGTGTCGGCTCGACGGCCACCATGGGCGACGTGGCACCGCCAGCCGTCGTCAGGGTCTCGCCCGGGAACGTCCGCCGTCCGTGCGCGGTCGGCCTGCCGGCGCCCGGTCACTTGAGCGCCCGGTCGATGACCGCGGTCAGCGCCGACTGGACGTTGCCTGAGGTCAGCACCTTCAACAGGATGCCGGCGAAGGCCACCGCGGCGAGCGTGCCGACGGCGTACTCGGCGGTGTTCATCCCGTCGTCGCCGCGCAGTCGGGAGATGAGTTTGCGCATGGGTCTTCCCTTTCTCGATGGGTCAGAGCACGTCGCCGAGGACGGCGACGATCACCGGCACCAGGCCGGCGAGAATGAACGCGGGCAGGAAACAGAGCCCCAGTGGCAGCACGATGAGGACGCCCGCCCGGCGTGCCGACGCCTCGGCGGCGGTGGCCCGGTCTGCCCGTAGGTCGTCGGCGAGACGGGTCAGCGCACCGGCCAGCGCCGCGCCGCTGTTGGCCGAGCGGAACGCCGCCGCGGCCAGGCGATCCGCTCCCGGCACACCCTCCAACGCCGACCACGCCTCGGTCGGGCCGCCACCGAGAAGCAGCGTGCGGCCCACCCGGGCCAGTCGGGTGGCCAGCGGGCCGTCCAACGCCTCGGCCACCGCCAGGACCGATCGGTCCACCGGAGCACCCGCCCGCATCGCCGCAGCCAGGAGGTCAGCGGCGAGCGGCAGGTCGGCGGCTTCCCGGAGCCGCCGGTTACGAACGGCGGGAGTCTCGATCCGCCGCAGCAGCACGTCCAGCACAACTGCGGTCGGGACCGCGCCGAGCAGCCCGAACCAGCCTCCGACCACCACGGCCACGGCGAGCCCGGCCATACCTGCCGCGAGCCGGATCGCATCCGGTCGTCGGCGTTTGTCCGTCCCGCCGCCGGCGAGCAGCACCGGGGACATCAGGCGGCCCGGGCCGGCGCAGTGCTCAGCCGCTCGGCCCAGAACAGGCCGACGGACTGCAGGGCGACGGCGAGGACCGCACAGACCCCGCCGACCGTGCTGTGCAGGAGCACGGCCAAGGGATCGACCCCGATCCCGTAGCCGAGCCCGATCCCGCCGACCGGCAGAGCCGCCAGCAACCAGGCCGTGGCGCGTGCGCCTGCTGCCTGCGCCGATGCGGCGGCGAGCCCACGGTCGGTCGCCCGGGCGTCCGCCTCGATCCGCTCGATCAGCTCCGCCAGTGGCGCGCCGGTCCGATCCGCCAGGCGCACGGCGGCCGAGGTCAGGTCGCGTAGCCGGTTGGTCGAGGCAGATGCCTCGACGGCCGCGATCTCAAGAGTCGACGGCACCGGCAGGCCCGCCCGGAGGTCCGCCGCCAGACCACACAGCAGGTCGAGGGAGTGCCGTCGAATCAGCTCGGCCTGCCGGTTGGTCCTCCACCGCAGCAGTGCACGCGTGGCGAGCGTGCCGTACCCGGCCACCGCCACCGCGGCCACCGGCCCGGCGACCACGGCACCGACACCTGCCCCCACCAGGACAACCAGCAACAACACACGGCGCGACGACCGTCGGGCGCGTACGGCGAGGTTCGCGAGCGGTCTTCCGGGCATCTCGCCCGTCCGCTCCGCGAGCAGCCCGCCGGCTTCGCGGACCGGCAGGTGGTCCCGGTGTTCGACGGCCGCCAGGGTCTCCGGTCGGACGGTGGCGGCGGGCCGACGAGAGTCCCGGCGGGCCGGTGGACGTGCCGGGCCCGCCGGCCGGGTGGGTCCCTCCGGCCCACCGGTCGCCCGCGAACGACCCGGGCTGTCGTCGAGATCCCGAGTGGACCAGGCGACAGCGGTTCGCCCGCTGCTGATCGCCGACGCGGCCGTGGGGCGTGCGAGTACGTCCGGGTGGACCGAGACCGGCACCCCGCCGAACTCATCCGTCGGCCCGTCCTGGGCGCGGGCGAGTTCCTTGATCCACTCGACCAGGGCGTCGTCCGGGGTGACGCCGGTGGCACCCCGGGACGACGACCCCAGTACCCGGCGGCGACGGGCTCGGATGCGCTGCGCCGGCCAGACCACCAGGATCGCGGCGACCAGCGGCAACGCCGCCATCAGCATCGTCGTGTCGTTCATGCCGGACCCGCCGATCCCGGCCACGGCTCGCTGAGGATCGGCGGAACCGCCACACCCCGGTCCCGCAGCAGCGCACCGAACGTACGGGCGGCCAGGCCCAGCCCGCGTCCACGTACCCAGGCAGGCACCACACTGGCCACCCGCTCGGGCCCCTCGGGCAGCAGCAGACAGATCGATTCGAGGACTCGACCCTGGTCGCCGCGACGTACCTGGAGCAGCACCTGGAGCGCGGCGACCACCTGCGCGTGCAGCGCGGCGCGGGGCAGCCCGCCCAGCATGCCGAGCGCCTCCAGCCGGGCCGGGACGTCGGACGGGGTGTTGGCGTGCAGCGTGCCGGCGCCGCCGTCGTGGCCGGTGTTCAGTGCGGCCAGCAGGTCGACCACCTCCGCGCCCCGGCACTCCCCGACCACCAGGCGGTCCGGGCGCATCCGCAGCGCCTGCCGGACCAGGTCGCCGAGGCTGACCACGCCCGTCCCCTCGACGTTGGCGGTACGCGCCTGGAGCCCGACCACGTGCGGGTGCCCCGGTTGCAGCTCCGCCGCGTCCTCGACGAGGACGATCCGCTCGGTGGCGGGCACCAACCCGAGCAGCGTGTTGAGCAGGGTGGTCTTGCCCGAGCCCGTGCCGCCGGTGACCAGGTACGCCAACCGCGCCGCGACGACGGCGGCGAGCAGTGGTGCCACCGGTCGCGGCACCGTCCCCTGACGCACCAGCTCGTCGAGGGTGAACGGGCGGTGCCGGAACGTCCGCAGGGACAGGTAGGGGCCTTCCGTCGCCACCGGCGGCAGCACGGCGTGCAAACGGGTGCCGTCGGGGAGTCGAGCGTCCGCGTACGGGGAGCCGTCGTCGAGCCGCCGACCAGCGCTGGCGATCAGTCGCTGTGCCAGCCGACGGACGTCCTCGACGGATCCCACCGGGACCGCCACCTGGTGCAGCCCGGCACCCCGGTCGACCCAGACGCGGACACCGTTGACCAGGACGTCGGTGACCTCCGGATCGGCCAGCAGGGAGGCCAGCGGCCCCGCGCCGACGAGGTCGTCGTGCACGCGATCGGCGATCCGCAGGACGGCGGTGTCGCCCAGAACCGCCGCCGTCGGCTCGGCGCGTACGGCGGACACGATCGCCGCCGGGGTGACCGGGTCGGTGGCGGCGACGATCCGCTGTCGTACCCGGGCGGCGAACGTGGCGTCCTCCGGCCGGCCACTCATGCCGCACCCGTCGTGGCGCCGGTGAGATCCGCGACGATCCGCTGGCACAGGGCGGCGAGCGGGCCCTTGCCGCCCGCCGCCGGGGCCTCGCCACGTTCGAGGCCACGGCAGAGGCCGGGCTCGGGGCGCAACGTGCCGGCGAGGGGCAGCCCGAGGGCCCGCGCCACCTCGGTCGCGCGCAGGCGGCCCGGGGCGGGCCCGCGCACCACCACCGAGAGCGCGTCGCAGTGTGGTGCGGCCACAGCCACCACCCGGGCGGCGGCCGCGGTGGCACGCAGCTCCGCCGGTACGACGACGAACGCCTGGTCGGCGGCCTGCAACGCGACCACGGCGGCGTCGTCGAACTGCCGGGGCAGATCGATCACGACGAAGTCCCGCCCACGGTGGGCGGCGTCGACGGTCGCCGCCATCGCGGCGGCGGGAAGTGCCAGCATCTCGCCGCGATCCCAGGAGAGCACCACCAGGTCTCCCCGGCTGGGCAGGGCCTGGACCAGCGCGGGCGCGTCCACCCGCCCGTCCGCACTGGTGAGCGACGGCCAGCGCAGCCCTTCCAACTGCTCCCAGCCGAGGACGAGGTCGAGGCCACCGCCGAGCGGGTCGGCGTCGATGAGCAGGGTGCGCAGTCGGGCTCGCGCGGCGGTCACCGCGAGCCCGCCCGCGAGCACGCTCGCCCCACCGCCGCCCCTGCCTCCGAACAGCGCGACGACCCGCGCGCCCGGCCCGTCCGGCTGGTCGGGGCCGTGCTCGGCCAGACGGTCCACGAGCCACGGCTCGGCGGCGGGCAGCGCGGCGACGTGTTCGGCACCGATCAGCTCGGCGATCTGCCAGCCGGGGTCGATCTGACCGGCCCTGCCGACCAGCACCAGCCGGGGCCGCTTCGGCAGGCGGGCCCGCAGGCACGCCTGGGCCTGGTCGACACCGAGCAGCACCAGCGGCGCTGGCCCCCAACGGGTGCGAGCCGCAGCGGGGTCGGCGGCAAGCTCCACCTCGGTGCCGCCGGCGGCGGCGAGCCGGAGCAGATCATCGAGCAGGTCGCCGTCCGCCGTGACGACCAGTGGGAGCCGTCGGATCGGCGGAACGGAGGTACGGGGTGCCATCGCGGCCTCCAGCGGTCGGGATCGGGTGCACCGCCGACCCTGCTCGCGATGGACCCCGCTCAGCGCCCTCGACCGGGTTGCCTGTGGATAACTCCGGGGCCTGTGGACAACGCCCGTCGAGACCGTTGATCTGCTACGCGTACGGGCATTCGTGCAGCTGGTAGCGCTGGCCGGAAAACGCGAAGGGGCCGCTCCCGAGAGAGCGGCCCCAGAAAACGCCGGTCAGCCGACGTGGTCGGTCCAGGAGCTGTCGAGGATCACCTGGTACGCGCTGAGCCGTACCGGCGCGAGCGTCAGCATCTCGTGGGCGAGCAGACCACCCGTGCCCTCGTCGAAGATCAGGAGAAACTGGACGTCGTGTTCCCGGTCGTCGTAGGTGACCGCCACACCGGCTCGACCCGCGCGATCGGTCACCTGCCCTCGCCAGCGAAGGCCGGGCAGGTCGGCGAGGACCCGCAGGATCTGCGCTCGGACCGGACGCGCTATGACGTACCGCGCATAGAGCGTGCCCACCGCTCTGCTCGACGACCCCGCGTCGTACTCGATCTTGAGTAGTTCCCGCAGTCGCGCCGGATCGGCCGGCGGTGGCGTCAGCTCCATCGGCGGCAGAGGGATCAGCGACGGATCGCCCCCCGGGCCCTGGGGTAGCTTGCGCTGCCAGTACTCCCGGGACTCCTCGTCGGGGTACTGCGGCTCCAACTGGCTGTTGGCCTGACTGCCGGTTCCGTCGGCGGCCTGCCAGACCTTCGTCTCGCCGACGAAGGCCACATGGTGACGGTCGTCGGGCGAGCTCATCACCGGGTCACCCCAGACCTTCGTGTGGTGGTACATGTAGCGCCCGGTGCGGTGGTCGTACCCCGCGTCCTTGATCGTGTTGGCCAGCGCGCGCAGCCGCGGGCCGGCAGCCGGCGGGTCGGCATCGAACTGGTAGGTGACCGGCACGAGCACCAGGCCCGCCGCGCCACCGGGCCCACCCGTGGCGTCCCGCGTGCTCTCGCCGGACGGCCGCAGGACGGCCACCGCACCCGCGGCCGCCGCCAACGTCCCGGCCGTCAGGACCAGCCGGCGGGTGGGGCGCGCACGACGATGCGCCGCCGGCTCGACGACGCCGGCACGGTCGATCAGCTCGCGGGCCGCGACCGACGGCGGCGCGACGGTCACGCTCCGCGCCGGGTCGGCCAGGCCGATGAGGGTACGGGTACGTGCCACTGGGAACATCACAGCTCCTCTCGCGCGGTCGCCAACAGTGGGTGGGAGGTGCGGACCGGCCGGCTCGACATCGCCACGGCCAGGCGGCGGCGAGCACGGTGCAGGCGCACCGCGGCTGTCGCACGGGTACAGCCGAGGACCTGGGCGGCCTCGGACACCGTCAGCTCCTCCCAACCGACGAGCCGCAGGACCTCCTGGTCGAGGTCGTTGAGCGTGGCCAGCGCGGCCCGGATGTCGGCGATTACGACTGTCGTGTCCGCACCGGACGGATCGGCCACCTGCGTCAGGTCGGCGTCCGCGATCGGCAGGACGTCCGGCGCGGCGCGCCGCGCCCGCCACTGGTTGGCCAACAAGCGCCGGGCCACCCCGTACAGCCAGGGCAGGCTGCGGTCCGGCACCTCGCCACGCCGCCGCCACGCGACGACGAACACCTCCTGGGCAAGTTCCGCCGAGGCGTCGGAGTCACCGAGGCGGCGCAGGCCGTACCTCACGATGTGCGCGTACTCGGCGGCGTAGAGGCTGGTGAACCAGACCTCGTCGCGCTTCCCTGGTGGACCCACCCGAACCCCCACTGCCTCGGCGACCCTCACCCTGACTTGTGTCGCGAAAGGCCCGACGATTACCGCGCCGCAAACTGTCGGAGCCGACGGGCACACTCCCGGCCGTGGACGTGGAGGAGTTCTGGAGTGTCGTGGAGCGGGCACGGGCTGCGGCCGGCGCGGCGGCGGACCAACCGCAACGCGACGGTTCAGCCGAGTGCGGTGGCTGACGCCCTGGTGACGGAGCTGACGCGACTTCCGTTGTCACACATCGTGGCGTTCGACCAGATGTTCGGCGAGGTAGGAAAAGCGGGGGCGTCTCGGCATTGTCGGTTGCCATCCGGCAACGTCTCGTGGTGACGATCATGGTGGCCCTGGACGCTCGTGCGGTCTGTTGTCACCCGCCGGTGATGCCTTCGCTGACTCCTCGCTGCCTCTTCCGGGGCCGACCGTCCGCTGGAGAATCGCTGCGATCGTCGGGTTCAGCTGATGCGTGTCGCCGAGGACCCGCCGACCGATGGCCAGCGCCTGCTCGAACAGGGCAGTCGCCTCCGCGACACGTCCCGCCGACCCGTAGGCGCCGGCCAGGTTGTGGACCGAGACCAGGGTGTACGGGTGGTCGTCGCCGAGGGCCCGCCGACAGTCGGCCACCGCCTGCTCGTACAGGGTGACCGCCTCCGCGACCCGCCCCGCCGACTCGTACGCGCCCGCCAGGTTGTTGATCGAGGTCAGGCTGTCCGGGTGGTCGTCGCCGAGAACTCGCCGACGGTCGGCCAGCGCCTGCTCGTACAGGGTGACCGCCTCCGCGACCCGCCCCGCCGACTGGTAGGCGACAGCCAGGTTGTTGATCGAGGTCAGCGTGTCCGGATGGTCGTCACCGAGAACCCGCCGACAGTCGGCCAGCGCCTGCTCGTACAGGGTGACCGCCTCCGCGACCCGCCCCACCGACTGGTAGGCGCCAGCCAGGTTGTGGACCGAGGTCAGCGTGTCCGGATGGTCGTCACCGAGAACCCGCCGACAGTCGGCGACCGTCCGCTCGAACAGGGTGACCGCCTCCGCGACCCGCCCCACCGACTGGTAGGCGCCCGCCAGGTTGTGGACCGAGCCCAGGGTGTGCGGATGGTCGTCACCGAGAACCCGCCGACAGCCGGCCAGCGCCTGCTCGAACAGGGTGACCGCCTCCGCGACCCGCCCCACCGAACGGTAGGTGACGGCCAGGTTGTTGACCGAGGCGAGGCTGCGCGGGTGGTCGTCGCCAAGAACCCGTCGAGAGTCGGCCAGCGCCTGCTCGTACAGGGTGATCGCCTCCGTGACCCGCCCAACCGTCTGGTAGGCACTCGCCAGGTTGTCGACCGAGCTCAGGGTGTAGGGGTGGTCGTCGCCGAGGACCCGCCGACAGTCGGCCCACACCTGCTCGAACTGTTTGATGGCGAGGGCGTGTTGTCCCTGGCCCTGCCGGAAGGTCGCGGCGTGCCCGAGCAGATACATCTGCTCGGGTGTACGGGCGTCGGCGGAAACCACGGCAGTGAGAGCGTCGATATGTGGGAGCAGTGCTGTCCACCGGGGCCAGCCTGCCGGGTTCCTCAACGGATCATCCGGAATGGCTGCCAGCAGTAGTTCGGTCGCTACATCCGCTGGACTGTCGGTGTCGTTGGCGTGTTCGGCGCGGGTGACCGCTTGCACCAGACGGTGCACCCCGATCGTCGCGTCGGCGTAGCTGAGCATGTTGTAGGAGGCGAGCAGGGCAATCGCGTCCCGGACATCCTCGGGATCGTCAGCCAGGGGATACACCACGTCCGCCGGTAGCCCCTCGGGTGCCAGCCAGGCAAGCACGTCCAACACGCGTGCGGCCAGCGGCATCTGACCGGCGACGGCATCCATGGTGACCGCCCACACCCTGGCGATGGTCCGCTCCGACCCACCGCGCAGGCCGGGATAGGCCGCCGTGCGGGGAAACCGGGTGGTGAGCCGTTGCCGGTAGCCGTCGAAGTCGACATCCGAGTGGCGGCTGATGAATGCGGCGGCCTGCTCCAACGCCAACGGCAGATCACCCAACTCGTCGGCAAGCCTGCCCGCACCCTCCGGATCATCGAGGCCGGTCAACTGGTGCAGCAAATCCACACTTGCCGTACGGGCGAGCACCCCCAACCGCAGCGGCGCCAACCCCGAACGTCGACTCCACGCCCCACCCACGTCCCGGCGCGTCGTCACCAGCACGTCACCGCCGCCGCGAACCATTCCGAGTAGACCGAGGATGTGCTCGACGTCCTCAACGTTGTCCAACACCAACAGCCAGCCCGGGTTGGTCTGCAACCAACCCACCGCCCACTCGTAGGCATCCGCCAACGTCGCCACCGGATGCAACCGCCGCGTCAACCCACCCAGACCCGCCGCAATCGCCTCCGGGCTGTCAGCAGTCAGCCACCACACCAGCTGGTACCGCTCCAGCCGGTGGCGGGCGTAATGCAGCACCAACTCCGACTTACCGATCCCACCCAGACCGTGCACCGCCGCCTGCCCGACCGCCACCCCCGAGGCATCACCGGCCAGCAACGCGTCGATCTGCTCCAGGTCCCGGCCCACGAACACCTGCGACTCGACCGGCAGGTTGTGCACCACGACCCCACCGTCACCAACCCGCTGCGGCGGCGGCAACCGTGCCGGGTCCAGTCCCACATTCGTCTGGGTGTTGTTATTACCGATCTGTGTCCCCGACGAGTTGTCCACCCGCACCGACCAGGGCACACCCTTTGGTGGTGTGGTCAACGCGAGCCGCCCAGGGCCGGGCCGAAGTGGTTGGTCTGCGTGTTGTACGACCCCACCTGCACCCCCTGGGACCCCAGCGTCGTGACCGACCAACCCGACATCCCAGCGTCGGCCAAGACCTGCGCCACATCCCTGGTCAGCTGGGTGTCCTCGGACAACACCTCGACCACCACCGCCCGCAGCCGCTCCCGGCTCGCCGCATCGTCAGGCCGCTCCCCCACGTCCGTCACCGCCTGCCCGATCTGCGCTGACCGGCTCGACCCCAGCAACCGCTGAAGCAGCTGCCGCCCCACCCTCACGCCCGCGTCCGCGGTCGCATCCGCGGACTGATCCACCACCCGCTGCACCACCGCCCCGCCGTACGCCCCCGCCACCGCCGTCAGATGCGGCACGAGCACAACCGCCAACTCAGGAACATCCACGAGCCGCCCCTTTTCGACCATCAGCCAACAAGACCACGATCGCCACTGACGCCCCAACGACGCGACGAACAGACAGCAACCCGACTCACTCCCACCCACCCGGCAGGATCCCGGTTACCGCGCCGGCCCGCGCCGCCCGGACCGTGCTCTCGCCTCGCCCCTGGTTGGCCGCCACCCGCGCCCGCCAGTTGGCCTAGCCTCTTGGGGCGCGCCGCCAGCCGGCAGCGCGCCCAAGCCTGGCCAGCCCGTCGAGCCTCTGAGCGGCGGCAACCTCCACCGCTGCCGACCCTTCAGGCGTGGCTGACGCACCGGACGCGGGTAGGTGCTTGACCACGCGACCGTTCGACCCGCCTGGGTGACCGCCGCAGGTCGTCCGCATCCTGCGCAGCGCCGGGCACGACGCGCTCGGACACTCGCAGTCGACCGGCGGTTACCCGGAACGGCCGACCGAACGCCGGGGTAGGCACGATGCTGGAACCGAACGGCAGTCAATCGGCTGACACGTGCGGAGGTGGCAACGCATGCCCGACGATCCCCGATACCAGCAGGCCCTCGACACCGCGGAGCGCCTCCTCGGCCAACCGTTGACCCTGCCGCTGGCCGACGGGGAACCCGCGGTCGGTCAGGACTTCCGGCGGCTGGCGACCGAGCACACCTTCGGCGACTCGTGGCCGCGACCGGGCCTGGACCTGCGGAGCCGCTGCCTGATCTCGGTGGCCGTCGCGGCGGCGCTGGGCACCCACGAGCCGCTGCGGGGGCAGTTGCGCATCGCGCTGACGTCCGGCGTGACCAAGGAGGAGATCGTCGAGCTCTTCATCCACCTGGAGGCGTACGCCGGGGCGGCCCGGGCGTTCGACAGCTACCAGGTGGCCGCGGCGGTCTTCGGCGAGCACCGCTGACGACGCTGCCACCAGCCTGTCTGCCGCCGACCCGTCGCGCCCGCGCCGGAGGCGCAGTGACCGCGACCTCGTCGGCCGGCTGCCGGCCCACCCCTCACCCGTCAACGACCTGTCGTTCTGCGGCGGCCTCCGGCCGTAAGGCCGTAGAAACGCCGCCCTTGAACGGGTCCGGACGGACCGGAGGATGACCTGTGACCAGTGGTGGAGCGCTTCCAGCACAAAGGGACGACCCCCGTCGGGGGGAAAGTGACCTGATGTAGCAGCGAGTGTGATCAAGTGCCGTACCGCGTGGTCAGACGCATCGGTCGTGCCGTCGAGCATGATCGAGTCGGATCACGCGGTACGGCGTTCGCTGACGATCCGCTGACTTGCGCGCGGCTGCCCGGCGGCGTGCGGCTTACCGCCCCCGACCTTCGGGTCGGGGGCGGCTTGCCGTGTCGCCGGCTTTCGGCGCGCCTGGACCTCGATAACCGGTGGCAAGCCGCGCAGCGGCGCGGCAGCCGATCGCCCCAACCCCCACGGCGGCCCTGTCCCTCGCGATCGTCACAGGCCGCAAACCATTGGCCCCACGGAAGACTCTCGGCAAAGATGCCCTACGTGGCCGATGACGAGGAGCTGCCTCTAGCGGACACGCTGGCACTCGGGAAATTGGCCTACCTCCGCCAGCGCTCACTGAGCAACCCGCGCTACCGAAACGCCAACTACGTTCGGCTCCATGTGACGCGGGGCTATCTCCGCTGGAGCCGACCCTCAGTCTTTGATTCACACTTGGAGTCGGTGCAACGTAGCATCGCCACCTTCGAGCGACTCGCGAAGCGCCACGATCCAGCAGCCACCCAGGCCTGGCGAGCAGTCCTCGCTGCCGTGGACCGCCTGTTGGCCGAGGGGCAGCACCGGGCCGGACACCGCATCCGACCTAGACGAATCTGATCGGTCGCTGTCGTCGGCATCGTGCGGCCCGCCGCGCCGGCCGATGCCGGCCGGAGGCCGCCAGCAGGCCGAGTGCGAGCGGGCCGCTGCGCCGCGCTTGCGCGGCACCTTGATCCTAAAGAGACTGTTTCGGCAGTGGGTACCGCCATCACCCCCGGATCAGACGTTGCGTCAGGTCTAGGCGACGTCTCGTTTACAAGCTCTGTGCGTCGCGTCCGGACACGTCCGGCAACGGCTGCACGCTCGGAGCTTCGTCTGTCCCGGCCCTCGTCAGGGTGCCGGCGTCCGGCGGCGTTGCTGTCAGCGTTGCTGTCGACAGCCGCTCCGCCGACGACCCAGGCCGACCCCCGCCGGGGATGCGGTCGCCGGCTGTCGTCTGGTGCCAAGTAATGGCCGCCGCGTCAAGGAGCAGGGGTCGGGCCTCGTTCGTTGCCGCCCGGGTCCGGCCCTCGTCAATGCTGGCGCTGCCTAACCGCTGCCCCTGACCTGCTTGAAGGCGGGGCGACGGCGGAAGCGGCCCCTAGGTCCACGGACCTCCACGGTCGCGTAGGGCGCATGTGGCGGCCGACGGTGGGTAGAGATGAATCGGCGGGAGTCTAGACAAGCATCTGATGCGAAAAGGTCGGACCCAGCAGGTACCGTTACAAGCACCCCCCTGAGAGGAGTAGTGCGATGCTTACCGCAAGTGACGCACGCGACATCCAAGTGGTGGAGTTGACCCCAGACGAGGAGCACGAGTACATCCAGAGAGAGTCCCGCCGCCTGCTGGGCATGGATGTCGAAGAGTTTCGGCAGCGCTGGGAGGCCGGCGAGTTCAGCGACAACGACGACCCGAAAGTGACTCAGGTGGCTATGCTGCTACCTGATGCCTGGTAGCAGCCCTCATGCCGCTTTCAGCGCGTTCGTCACCCCGTTGACGGACGCGCTGAACTGTGTCGTCCACCCACGCCTGGCCGTCTCTGGGGGCGGCCAAATCGTGATTAACCGGAAGCACAACCTCTATCTCACGGGTCACCAACGCGATGCGGATGGGTTCCTGCGACTGCCCCGTACGGACCTTGAATTCCGCGCCCGCATGTTCTACGTAATCATCGAGGATCAGCGAGATGGCTACGGCCCCTACCGCGTCACTACGCGCGGCTACGACTACTCCGTCCGCAAGACAGATGGAGCGGCCGTCATCGACTACCACTGGCACCCGCTGGGCCAGTCGCATGAGAAGAGACCGCACCTCCACATCGGGTCATCGCAGCTGCGACCCGATGCCGTGCTGTCGAACAAACAGCACCTCCTGAGCGGCCGGGTGACGCTTGAGTCCGTAGTGCGCGACCTCGTTGGCCTGGGCGTCCCGCCCCGCTTCGAGGACTACGCTGCCCTCCTCGACCTGTGCGAGGCTCCGCACTTGCTGCATCGGACCTGGACGAACGACTACGAGCAAGAGACTGGCCAGACTCTCTCTGAGTAATCGCGGAGCGCACGCTTGCCGTTCCACACAACAGCACGGAATCGCGCCCCTCGGCCCGCAAGGGTGGCTGATGGTTCGGCAACATCCACCGGAAGTGCCCACTACGCTGAGGCCGCCCGTTGGGTGCCGTGCATCGCGTAGCGACGGCCTCAGCGTAGTGGGCCTGTCAAGTCACGCGGGATCGGGCCGCACTAGGCTCCGGCACTCGTAAGGCAGCATAGCTAGCCGGAGCCTAGTGCGGCCCGATCCCAATTTTTCGACGACACGCCGGCAATTCATGTGATATACAACACATGCTACCTACTCCCCGGGCTGCCATCTTGATGCTCCTACAGATGGCAAGCTCGTCGGCTGCCATCTCGATGGCGGACTGTGACTCCTTCGTCCCGAAGGAACGATCACCGATCCGCGAGGTGGGCTGGCAACCCGTTGAACTTGGCCAAACGGTCCGTCACCGTCCCTGGGTGTCCGTCCTCGACCGCACCCGTCGTCACCCGTTTAGTCACCCAACGATCTCTACGACCCCATTGGGAAACGACCGACCCCGTAGATCGAATCGAGCAGGTCTCCCGGACAGTAGAAGCTGTAGGAGTCGAAGCCGTTGTCTTCGCTACCGATGCGGGTGCCCCAGTGCGGATCAGCCGTCGGGTCGAACCCGAACTCAGCTCGCACCTCCTCCGCGAAGCCGGCGGGGTCGTCGCCTTCGTAGAAGATGTGCCGCCCCTGCGGGTATAGGTTCCGCCACGCGGACCGCTGTTCTAGCACCGAGGCAGCAGGGGATGTCAGTTGCTCCCGGATAGCCCATTGGTCCCCCATCTCTCGCGCGATGCCAGGCGCTCCACGCAGCAGCATGTCGGTGGCGTACCGCGTCCCACGCACGAGCCGCGTAAGGGGAAGTCCCTCGGTGTCCCGCAGGATGAACTCCAGCTCGGCGTTCCACTCGTCGACCACATCACTTCGGGCGGCCAATGGAAGACGACGTCCGGCCAGACCAAGCAGCCAGAACGGAAGCCGCCCAAGGCGGGCACGCACTTCGTCCTTGAGCATGTCGGTAACCGCTGCCCAGACCAACGAGGCGACAAAGAGGGATACGACAGTCGCCCATGTCAGACCACTCACGCGAAGCCTCCCTCTGGCCGGAGAACACCGAACCGTCGGGCCGGTAGCGACACTTGCTCCCTCATGGCGGCCAGCTCGTACCTCGCAGCCTCAGCACCACTCGGAGTAAGCCGGTAGTAAAGGCGGACGGGACGGCCCACCTTCATGGGGTCCACCTCTTCCCGCTCCCGAACGAGCCAGCCGGCGGCGACGAGTCGCGCGAGGATTGGGTAGAGCTTTCCGCTTGGGAAGGATGTTGCCTGCATGAGGTCGTAGCCGTACCGGCCCGTCGTGGGTTCCGATAGGAACTCTCGCAGCACACGCGCGACTGCGACTGTGATCTGAACGTTGGGCATGTGCAACAGTCTTACATAGGGGTGCAACAAGTCCGGTAGTTGTCCTGCCAGGCAACGAGAACTCTTGAGGGGAGGCCCCACACATCGGTGACCATCGCCATCCCGTCTGCCGTCGACCCGCACTCCTGTGGAGCGGGCCGCCGCCCGGCCCGCCACGTCAAGACGGCCTTGACGCACGGTCGGACGCTGGCGGGTCGGGCGGTGGTCTGCTCGGCTCGCCCGGGTCGACGGCGGGCGGGATGGCTTCCCACCGCCACCACCCACGGGCCGCAAGCCGCCGTCGGAGCCCCGGCCATCCTGGAGCCGGAGCGCCCCCGCCGGAGGCGCAGTAACCGCCACTCCGCCACCTACCCGGCAGCCGCCGACGGACCCGGCGTGCGCTCCTCTACGCCGCGTGGTGCTCGCCGCGCGGCCCGGCCGGCTGACGGCCCCACCACCCACCGGGGAAACGGCCTGTCGTCATCCGGCGGCCCACCGGGCTTTCCGCTCTCCGCGCCAGCCGCCGGGCGTGTTGCGTGGCCGGAGTCGGAGCGCCAGCGGAGCGACGGACGCGCGCCCAGGCGGCGGCGCGTGCGGCCCGCTCAGGGCCGCCTTGATTGTGTATCGAAACTGCGGTCTAGATTGCGCTGCCGTGCTCGGCATACACGGACACGCCGTTACTGCGTGCTGCGATAGCGGTGCGGATTCTGCGGGCGAGTCGGGGTGGGCCGTGCTGCTCCAAGGACTCTGCGCTGACGTAGCGCCACTCGGTCAGTTCACCGTCCGCGAAGCGGATGTCCCGCTCCTGCTCGGTACCGAGTGATCCGCCATCGAAGATGAAGAGGAGCTTGTCACCTTCATGTTCGGCGGGTGCCCAGTCCACGACCAGCATCGGTCCAACCGCCGGGGTGAGGCCCAGTTCCTCTTGGATCTCGCGTATACAGGCGGCTCGGGGTGACTCGCCGGGTTCGACGTAGCCGCCGGGGATGTCCCAGTGTTTCTTGTAGCTGGGGCGCACCAGGAGCACGTGGCCTTCGTCGTTGAAGAAGAGGGCGCCGGCGGCGACGCGTGGGGTTGCCATGGGTGGCATCTCGTTGGTCGTCACCAGGGCAGCCTAGATGGACTGGGTTCAGTCGAGCACCTTGAGTCGCTGGGCCAGGCCAACCAGTTCGGCGGAGGGCTTGCCGCGCTGTCGGCGGATCCAGGTCAGGGCGAGTTCGCGGCTGAGGAAGTGGTGGCGGACCTGCTCGGGTGCCATTTGTTCGGCGTCGAGGATGACGGCCTGGGCGTCGTCGATGCGGTTCCATGAGCTGTAGGCGCGGGCGACTTCGAGGGCGTGTCGTACGCGGCGTTCCATCGGTAGGCCGGCGGTGTCGACGCGCGGGCCGAGGTCGATGGCGACTTGTAGGTCGCCGAGTTCGGCGGCGGTGGCGACGCGGTGGATGGCGACGTTGGTCGGGCCGAACGCGGTCCAGAGGTGGTTGGCGTCGGCTCCGAGTTGGCCGGCGGTGTGGTCGGCGGTGGCGAGGAAGGTGCGGGTGGTGGTGGCGTCGTTGGATCGGGCGGCGGCCATCGCACCGGAGAGGAACAGCGTCCCGTAGACGGAGAGCAGCGCCGGTGTGGCGTGCGTGAGGTGGGGCTCCAGGTAGCCGGCGGCGTCTTCAGTGAGGCGTACCGCTTCGGCGTAGCGCCCGGTGGCGTGCAGAGCGTGTCCGACGGAGCGGAACAGGGAGCCGGTGACGAGTGGGTCACCTGTGGGTCGGACGGCGGTCAGGCCGCGGTCGGCGGCGATCCAGGCGAGGTCGCTTTCGCCGAGCTTGGTGAGTTGGGTGGCGGCGAGTTGGTACGCCAAGCCGAGGAGCCGGCGCGCCTGGTCCTGATCATTGCCGTTGTGGTGGTCGGCGGCGGCCTGGGCGCGGTGTAGCAGCTCGGGCAGGCGGCTGGTCACGTACCCGAATCGGGAGTCCTGGTAGGCATCCCAGACTGCGCCCACCTCTTTCCTGAGCACGGCGACGCTCGTCGGCTCCGTGTCCGTGTCGCTGACGAAGGGGCCGAGGGCGCGGTAGTCCATCAGGGCGGCGCGGAGGGCGCGGACGGTCGTGGTGCCGCTGTCGTCGGTCCAGTCGAGTAACCCCGGTTCGCCGAGTAGATCGCCGAGTGAGACGTCGAGGACTTCGGCGAGGGACTTGATGACGGAGAGTCGGTCCAGCTCGATCCGATTGTTTTCGATCTTGCCTAACCAGTCGGCGGTACGGCCGATGAGTCCAGCTAGGACTTCCTGGGACAGGCCGCGTCGGTAGCGGTACCAGGCGACGCGTTCGCCAATGGTCAGGTTGTTGGTTCTCCCGCGCACCAGCTAACCGTCTCCCCTGCGCAGGGTTGGAACCCGGAAGGATTTTCCAGGTAACTCAGCACCATCGGCCACAGCCTGTCCCTATGCCAGCACTGAATGTATCGACCAACAGCCAACCCTGCTCCGGCTCGGGCGGGAAGTACAGCTCCGCCCACAGGACCGTCCGAACAATCAGGCGTGGTGCGGAGCGGACCCGCGCTACTGCTTGCGGATGGTGCCTGGATTGCCCGGGATCCGATTGCGCGGTGAACTGCTGAGGCTGGCTCGGGTAGGCGCTGGCGTGGCCCTCCGCCCCGAACGACGGTCCGCGACTGGCTCGCCCGCCCAGACGCCTCGCACCGTCCCGCCGCGTCGGCCGGGGGTACCGGCACCAGGCGACCTGGTGCTGATCGACGGCCAGGCGTCAGTGCAGTTCGGCGGTGATCGGGCGCTGTGGTTGCGGGTCACCTCGGTCTGCGACAAGCCGACTTATCACGGCTGGATCTGGCTGACCGGCTATTCCATCGACCTTGCCACGGACGAGGCCCTGGCCCGGCGGGAAGTCTTCGCCCAGATCGCCGGCCTCCAGATCCAGCGGCACACAAGCGCGCCATCCCATCAGCACAAGGCGCCAACCACGAGGAGACGCGGTGTTTGACGTTCGAGTACAGCTCGGGGCAGCACTGGACATCGGCGCGGCCGATCGCCTTGTGCCGTCAGACGGACCGATACGGCTATGGGTGACCGGGGTACGGCTGGTGGCGAACCGCCCTCCCCAGGACGAGTGGATCTGGGTCGAGGGCATCCGTCTCTTCCCGTCAGGCCGGCGCGGCCCTCAGACACAGATCCTGATCCGAGCGAGCAAGCTCCCAGTGCAGGGCCAAATACCGTGAACGTCGATCTGGCCGGGAGCGCTCCCCGACAAGGGACGACCCCCGTCGGGGGGAGACGGGGGTCGTCAACGGTTCGGCTCCGGGGGGGTCGAGCCGAACCACTCAGCGGTCACGGGGGGTGCAACCGCCGAGGGCCTGTCTGTTTCGGGATGTGAAAGCACGTCGTGCGGACAAGTCTGCCTGAGCGGGCCCGTCACGTCGAGTGTTGTTCACTCCACTCTGCGCGAAAATCTCCTCGCGGAATGTGAGCACGGTCACGCTGATCGGTGGTGGGGGCACCCGTCCGCAGGTCCAAGGGGTGGCCTGACCCCGGGCACCCGCCGACGATAGACCATCCGGCTAGACTTTCGCGCCGTGGGCCGAAGTGCCGCTTTCTTCGATCTGGACAAGACCGTCATCGCCAAGTCGAGCGCCCTGGCGTTCGGTCGGCCGTTCTACCGGGACGGGCTGATCACTCGGCGTGACGTCGTCAAGTCGGCGTACGCGCAGCTGATGTTCCGGCTGGGCGGCACCGACGAGCAGACCATGGCCCGAACACGGGACTACCTGGCCACGCTCTGCAAGGGCTGGCAGGTGGAACAGGTCCGCCAGATCGTCGCGGAGACACTCCACGAGCTGATCAACCCCTACGTGTACGCCGAGGCCGCCGCCCTGATCGAGGAGCACCAGGCGGCCGGGCGGGACGTGGTGCTGGTGTCGGCGTCCGGCGAGGAGATGGTCCGGCCGATCGGCGAGCTGCTCGGGGTGACCGACGTGATCGCCACCCGGATGACGGTGCGGGACGGCCGCTACAGCGGTGAGGTCGAGTTCTACGCGGCCGGTCCGAGCAAGGTCGAGGCGGTCACCGAGTTGGCCGCCGCCCGCGATTACGACCTGGCCGACTCGTACGCCTACTCCGACTCGTACAGCGATCGTCCGCTGCTGGAGTGCGTGGGGCACCCGAGCGTGGTCAACCCGGACCGGCAGCTGCGCAAGCTGGCCTCCGAGAACGCCTGGCCGGTGCTGGAGTTCCGGCATCCGATCCCGCTGGGCCGCCGTTGGCGGGAGCGGCCCGCCGTCCCGGTGGCCGCAGCTGCTCTGGGGGTCGGTGTGGGCGTGGCCATCGGCATCGCCTGGTACGGCCGGCACCGTCGAACCCGCGCCGCCGCCACCGCCTGACCCGCGCCGCCACCAGACCCGCGCCGCCGTCGCCGCCGCCTGATCCGCATGCTCGTGCAGTCCGGTTGGTCAGGCGGCCGCGAGGATCTCGTCGCCGATCGTGGTGAGCTGGTCCGCGCCGACCTCGACGGCCGCCATGTAGTGGCGTAGCCACGAGCGCAGCCCGTCCGGGGTGCCGGTGGCGAAGGCGCCGGCCGAGCCGACGTACTCAGGCTCGCGTTCGGCGTGCCCGACGTCGACGCCGAGCAGGCCGCGCGGGTCGAGGCCGCTGGCGAGCAGCACCAGCCGGGCGGCGCCGCGCGCCACCACACCGGACGGTCCGGCGAACGGGCGCAGGTTGAGCAGTTCCCCGTGTACGACGGCGGCCAGCACCAGCGGGGACACCTTCGTCCCGCCGGCCACGAGACCGGCGAGCCCGTCGAGGCGGGCGGCGACCACCGGGTCGGCGACCGGACGACCCAGCTCGGCCTCCGGCACGATGTCGCGGGCGGCGAGGACGTGCAGCCGGGCGAGAGCCTGGCGGGGCGCCTTCGGCCAGAGTTCGCTCAGGCCGGGCAGGGCCCCGGCGACCCGTAGCGCCCCCTGGAGGACCGGCTCGGTGACGGTGCCGGCCCGGACCTCCTCGCGCTCGTGCACGACGCCTTCGAGCGCCGCGCTGGCCACCGCCGACCGGAGGCTGACCTCGGCCGCGACCTGGCCGCCGTTGCGACGCAGGGCGCGGTGCCCGAGCGCCTGGTCGAAGCGTTCGCGGGCCCGGTCGACGGCGGTGGCGATGTCGGCGAGCGCGAGCAGCGGGGCGAGCGGGTCGGTGGTCACCCCGCCACGCTAGCGAGCCGGCCGGGCCGGCCAGCCCACACCCGCCCGGAACGCGAGCCTGACCACCCAGGCCAGCCGAGCCGCAGTCATGATCAACACGACTTCGCCGAAGTGGGGGCATAAAGCCGCTCGGATAGACCCACTTCGCCGATCCCGTGTCGATCAAGCGGCGAGCGGCGGGCCGTCGGGCGCGTGGCGGGGGCCGCTCGGCGCGACGGGGTGGGCAGCGGTCGCCGGCCGCAGGACCCGCGACTACCCTCGTGCCCATCGAGACGCAGGTCACCACGAGGACGAGGAGTCACGGCATGAGCGAGGCATTGGCCAATCTGCTGAACGAGACGCGCCAGTTCCCCCCGCCGGCCGAGCTCGCCGCGCACGCCAACGTCACCGTCGACGCGTACGCCGAGGCGCAGGCCGACCGGCTCGCCTTCTGGGCGAAGCAGGCCGACCGGCTGGCCTGGTCGAAGAAGTGGGACGAGGTGCTCGACTGGTCGAACCCACCGTTCGCGAAGTGGTTCGTCGGTGGGCAGCTCAACGTGGCGTACAACTGTCTGGACCGGCACGTCGAGGCAGGTCGGGGCGACAAGGTCGCGATCCACTGGGAGGGCGAGCCGGGCGACACGCGGACCATCACGTACGCCGAGCTGCACGCGCTGACCTGCCGCGCGGCGAACGCGCTCACCGACCTGGGCGTGACGGCCGGCGACCGGGTGGCGATCTACCTGCCGATGATCCCGGAGGCGGCGGTGGCGATGCTGGCCTGCGCCCGGATCGGGGCGGCGCACAGCGTGGTCTTCGGCGGCTTCTCGGCCGACTCGTTAAGCAACCGCATCCAGGACGCCAGCGCCAAGGTGGTGATCACCGCCGATGGTGGTTACCGGCGGGGCAAGCCGTCGGCGTTGAAGCCGACCGTGGACGAGGCGGTGGCGAGCTGCCCGTCGGTGGAGCACGTGCTGGTCGTCCGGCGTACCGGTGAGGACGTGGCCTGGTCGGAGAAGGACCACTGGTGGCACGAGACGGTCGAGACCGCGTCGGCCGAGCACACGGCGCAGCCGTTCGACGCGGAGCACCCGCTGTTCATCCTCTACACCAGCGGCACGACGGCCCGCCCGAAGGGCATCCTGCACACCACGGGTGGCTACCTGACGCAGGCGTCGTACACGACGCACGCGGTCTTCGACCTGAAGCCGGAGACGGACGTCTACTGGTGCACCGCCGACATCGGCTGGGTCACCGGCCACTCCTACATCGTGTACGGCCCGCTCTCCAACGGCGCCACCCAGGTCATGTACGAGGGCACCCCGGACACCCCGCACAAGGGCCGGTTCTGGGAGATCGTCGACCGGTACAAGGTCAGCATCCTCTACACGGCTCCCACCCTGATCCGGACGATGATGAAGTGGGGCGAGGACATCCCGGCCGGCTTCGACCTGTCGTCGCTGCGGCTGCTGGGCAGCGTCGGCGAGCCGATCAACCCCGAGGCGTGGATGTGGTACAGGCAGCACGTCGGTCGGGGTGAGCTGCCCATCGTGGACACCTGGTGGCAGACCGAGACGGGCGCCATCATGATCTCGCCACTGCCGGGAGTGACGGCCACGAAGCCGGGCTCGGCGATGGCCCCACTGCCCGGCATCGTCGCCGACGTGGTCGACGACCAGGGCCAGTCGGTGCCGAACGGTGGTGGCGGTTACCTGGTGCTGCGCGAGCCGTGGCCGTCGATGCTGCGCACCATCTGGGGTGACGACAGCCGCTTCATCGAGACGTACTGGTCGCGGTTCGAGGGGATGTACTTCGCTGGCGACGGGGCGAAGAAGGACGACGACGGGCACATCTGGCTGCTCGGCCGCGTCGACGACGTGATGCTGGTGTCCGGGCACAACATCTCGACGACCGAGGTCGAGTCGGCGCTGGTGTCGCACCCGTCGGTGGCCGAGGCGGCGGTGGTCGGCGCGACCGATCCGACCACCGGCCAGGCGATCGTGGCGTTCGCCATCCCGCGCGGCAGCACGGACATCGCCGGCGAGGCGGGTGAGCAGCTCATCGCGGACCTGCGCAACCACGTGGCGAAGACGCTCGGCCCGATCGCCAAGCCTCGGCAGATCATGCTGGTGGCCGAGCTGCCGAAGACCCGCTCCGGCAAGATCATGCGCCGGCTGCTGCGGGACGTGGCCGAGAACCGCTCGCTCGGTGACGTCACCACCCTGCAGGACTCCTCGGTGATGGAGCTGATCTCCTCCGGGATGAGTGGCGCGAAGTCCGACGAGGACTGACGACAGACGTACCCCATCGGTGGGTGACGGTCCGGACGGACCGTCACCCACCGTCGTCTTCTGTGAAGGTACGACCACAGCCGCAGCTTCCCGAGGTGGGGGAACGAATAACGCCTCCATCACGATCCCGCCAATCGGCTTGTTCTTCATTTAGTTTCACGAATGTCGGTGGGCCTCGATGCGCCCTGCGCTCCCGGAGTTGGCCGGCTTCCTCCGCCCATGCCCGAGAAACGGAGCGGCATGAACAGAAACTCCCATCAGGGGTCGCGCCGACGACTACTCGTCGCGCTGCCCGTCATCGCCCTCGCGGCCACCTCACTGACCGTGAGTGGCAGTGCGGCGGCACAGCCGTCCACCACCCCTCGGGCGGTGATCGGGGCTGACGAGTACTACATGAACTACGCCGAGCCCGAGGTGCAGACGGACACCACCGGCCGTGAGGTCAAGGGCAAGAACGGCATCTACACCCCCGCGGTCGACTCCGCTCGCGCGTTCGACCAGAAGCACGCGCGGGGCAACCCGGTGACCGCGCGCCAGCTCGCCCAGATCGAGGCCAAGTCGATCAAGACGGGCAAGAGCCCGCGGCAGATCAAGCAGTCGCCGACCACGCAGACGGCGAAGCTGTTGACGCTGCTTGTCGAGTTCAACGACAAGGCGAACGACGACTTCACCAACGTGATGGTCCCGAAGACGGTGTTCGAGGACCGGACCTGCGTCCCCGGCACGGTGCAGAACGGGCCGAAGCACAACAAGATCCCGGACCCGTCGCGGCTGCCGCACGAGGACAACAACTCGTTCTGGGTGCCGAACTTCTCGCCGTCGCACTACGACAAGATGCTGTACAGCAAGAAGGGCATCACCGAGCGGGTTCGTAAGGACCTGAAGGGCCCGGACGGCAAGAAGGGTGTCGACCTCTCCGGTCGCACCATGCACAACATGTACCTGGAGATGTCCAAGAACGCGTACACGGTCGACGGGCAGGCCAGCCCGTGGATCAGCGTGCCGCACTCGGAGGGCTGGTACGCGGCCAACCGCTGCACCCAGGACGAGGACGGCAACTGGGTTCCCGGCCGGGAGCAGTCGATGAACGGCCACCCGGACAACCCGGCCGGCGCGGGCCGACTGGCGACCGACGCGGTCGACGCGCTCGCCGCCAAGGTCCCCAACTTCCCGTGGGCCGAGTACGACAAGGAAGACCAGGCCGACCGCGACGGTGACGGCAACCTCTTCGAGCCGGACGGCGTGATCGACCACCTCGTGCTGGTGCACGCCGGCCAGGGCAAGTCGCGCGGCGGTGGCGACCAGGGCGTGTACGCCGTGTGGGCGCACTCCTCCTCGGTTCCGGGTGGCTACACCATCCCGGGCACCAGCCTGAAGGTGTCGAACTACATCGTTCAGCCGGAGGACGCCGGCGTCGGCGTCTTCGCCCACGAGTTCGGCCACGACCTCGGTCTGCCGGACCTCTACGACACGTCCGGCAACGCCGACTCCGACGTGGACTTCTGGGACC
This sequence comes from Micromonospora sp. NPDC049102, assembly GCF_043197485.1. Lineage (NCBI taxonomy): Bacteria > Bacillati > Actinomycetota > Actinomycetes > Micromonosporales > Micromonosporaceae > Micromonospora > Micromonospora sp. NPDC049102. The sequence continues at coordinate 69,227 of NZ_JBICTE010000017.1, forward strand.
TGATGGCCTCCGGATCGCACTCGGGTGAGGTCTTCCAGGCGCTGCCGACGCACATGGGCATCTGGGACAAGTGGGTGCTCGGCTGGGCCGACCCGCTGACCATCCGTCCCGGCTCCAACCCGCGTGAGGTGAAGCTCGGGCAGACCTCGCGTACGCCGATCGACTCCGAGGACGGCATCAAGGTCGACCTGCCGGACAAGGTGACGGTGCTGGCGACCCCGCACAGCGGCACGAAGATGTGGCACAGCAACAACGACCAGAGCTGGGCCGACGTCAAGCTGAGCCGTTCGGTCGACGTACCCAACGCCGCGGACGCCAAGTTCTGGATGTGGAACAACTACATCATCGAAGAGGACTGGGACTTCGGCTTCGTCGAGCTCTCGACCGACGGCGGCACGACCTGGACCGAGCAGAAGGTGTACGCCGAGGGTGGCGCGGTGGTCACCACGCCGGACAACTACGGCGACCCGAACGGCCGGATGAACGACTTCGGCGGCAAGAAGTACGGCCTGACCGGCAGCACCGACGGTTGGCGGCACGACTACGTCGACCTGTCGGCGTACGCGGGCAAGACCGTCCAGGTGCGACTGCGCCTGGCCACCGATGAGGCGTTCGAGGAGCGCAACTGGTTCGTCGACGACTTCTCGGTCACCGGCGGCGGCGCGACCACGTGGAGCGACGACGTCGAGGGCGGTGCCAACGGCTGGACGACCAGCGGCGGCACCTTCGTCGACACCACCGGCGCGGGCTGGAAGATCGCCGGCGGCACCGAGGTCCACGCGCAGTACTACCTGGCCGAGTGGCGCAACTTCGACGGCTTCGACAAGGGCCTGAAGTACGCCTACGACACCATCTACTCGCACGAGGCGTGGAAGGTCGACCGGATCTCCTACAACGCCCCGGGCATGCTGGTGTGGTACCGGGACAGCGCGCTCGGCGACGTCAACCACGTCACCGGGCAGATGACCGCGCTGCCCAGCTACGGCGCGAAGGGCGGGCTGCTCATCGTCGACTCGCACTTCGACCCGCTGCGGCGTACCGGCACGGCGGCCGAGAAGGACCCGTCGGTGACGGACAACCTGCCGAGCCGTCCGCAGTCGTCGAACGCGGCCTTCACGCTCCAGAAGACGTACCCCTTCACGGAGTGCCTGGAGGCGGCGGACGAGCCGTACAGCGCGTACTGCACCAAGTTCAAGGCGCAGGCGCCGGTGAAGAGCTTCACCGACGCCAAGGGCTGGTACCCGGGCATCGAGATGCGTGACGGGGCTCCGTACGCGCGGGACAACGACGCCTCGGTCGTGGTGCCGTCGCGCGGCGGTGCGGCGTACACCACCCGGGTGACCAACCCGGACGGCAGCCCGGCGCCGGAGTTCTACGGCGTCACGCTGGGCGGCGGCGCGATCGTGCTCGGCACCGGTAACCCGGGCGACGCGGGCGTGCAGAACGGCGTCTCGTTGACGATCCGGAAGACCGCGAAGGACAACTCGTCCGCCACGATCTACGTCACACCGGCGAAGAAGTGACGGTTTAGCGGGTTCGGCAACTGATGGTGGGGCCGGTGGCGGGAACGCCACCGGCCCCACTGTCGTAACACCTGATCTCATTGATCGAAATGCATCGCTGCTGACGATGCCGGCCGGTCCGGCCCGGTTCGAGCGCAGATGAAGCGCGAGGGTGTGACGGTGAAAAGCTTTCCCAACAAGATCTTGCAACAAAACGACGCGCACATCTTCCCACCCGTCGCAGCAGTGTCTATGTTCACCAAAGGTCCCACTAGTGGGACTGATTCATCGCCGGTCCATACCCCCTTTGGGCCGGCTCCCTCACACCGGAGGTACCACGTGCGCAAAGTCGCAGTGGGTCTGCTCGGGCTCTCACTGACGGCGACGGGGCTGGCGTTCGGACCGTCCGCCAGTGCCGCGCCGCAGCCGAAGTTGCCGGCCGCTCCGTCGGTCGCCGAGCCCGCCCTTGCCGACCACGACCTGCCGAACCCGCTGGAGGACAAGCGGCGTGCGCTGCGCCAGGAGGGCCTCAGCAAGGTCCTGTCCGGCAAGGCCAAGGCCGAGAAGATCAACGGCAGCACGGTCGTCAAGGTCGGCAAGACCCAGTCCGACACGGCCACCGCCCGCACCGCTGGGGCGGGCACGGCCCAGACCGAGGACCAGTACGTCGAACTCTCCCGTGAACGGACCGACAAGATCTTCGTGATCCTTGCCGAGTTCGGCAACGAGCGACACCCGAACTACCCGGACAAGAACATCGACCCCGACATCGAGGGGCCGACCAAGTTCGACGGGCCGCTGAACAACCAGATCCCGGCGCCCAACCGGGCGGTGGACAACTCCACCGTCTGGCAGCCGGACTACAACGCCGACCACTACCGGCAGCTCTACTTCGGCACCAACCCCGGTGACGAGTCGCTGAAGCAGTACTACGAGGCCCAGTCCTCGGGTCGCTACAGCGTCGAGGGCGAGGTCACCGACTGGGTCAAGGTCAAGTACAACGAGGCCCGGTACGGGCGCTCCGACGACCCGATCGCCGACGACGACACCGCCAACCCGGCCAACGACCCGGCGGTCTGCGACACCAACGTCTGCGACAACACCTGGGCGCTGGTCCGCGACGCCGCCAACCAGTGGGTCCTCGACCAGAAGGCCGCCGGTCGCACCGACGCGCAGATCGCCGCCGACGTCAAGTCGATGGACCAGTACGACCGGTACGACTACGACGGCGACGGCAACTTCAACGAGCCGGACGGCTACATCGACCACTTCCAGATCGTCCACTCCGGCGGCGACCAGGCCGACCGCGACCCTGCCCAGGGTGAGGACGCCATCTGGAGTCACCGCTGGTACGCGTACGCCTCGGACCAGGGCAACACCGGCCCGGAGGACTTCCCTGCCGGCGGCACCCAGATCGGTGACACCGGCGTCTGGATCGGTGATTACACCATCCAGCCGGAGAACGGTGGCCGGAGCGTCTTCTACCACGAGTACGGCCACGACCTCGGTCTGCCGGACGACTACAACACCATCAACAATGGCGACAACAACAACGAGCACTGGACCCTGATGGCCCAGAGCCGCCTCGGTGGCAAGAACGACGGCGGCATCGGCGAGCGCGGCGGCGACCTCGGCGCATGGAACAAGCTCCAGCTCGGCTGGCTCGACCACGACACGATCGGGCTGGGCGAGAAGCGCACCGTGAAGCTCGGCCCGCAGGAGTACAACTCGCCGGAGGCGCAGGCCGCCGTCGTCGTACTCCCCGACCGTGACTACACCTTCTCGAACGGCGCGCCGTTCGAGGGCAGCAAGCAGTTCTTCACGGGCAACGAGGACAACCTCAACAGCACGATGACCCGGACGCTGGACCTCACCGGGAAGTCGTCGGCAGCCTTGACCATGAAGGGCCGCTACAACATCGAGGCCGGGTTCGACTACCTGTTCTTCGAGGCCTCCACCGACGGCGGCAAGACCTGGGCGACCCTGCCCGGCACCGTCAACGGCAACCCGCTGAAGGAGATCTCCCCCGGGCGCTTCGCCCTGGACGGCTCCAGCGGCGGCAAGTGGGTCGACGTCAACATCCCGATGAACTCCGCGGCGGGCAAGGTCGTGCAGTTCCGGCTGCGCTACCAGACCGACGGCGGTCTGTCCCGGGGCGGCTTCTACGGTGACGCGATCACTGTGACCGCCGACGGCCAGACCGTGTTGACCGACGGTGGCGAGACGGGTGCCAACGGCTGGACCTTCGCCGGCAAGTTCGAGATCGCCGGGGCCACCTACACCAAGGCGTTCGACAACTACTACATCGCCGGCACCCGGTCGTACACCTCGTACGACAAGTACCTCAAGACCGGCCCGTACTACTTCGGCTACGAGAACACCCGCCCCGACCTGGTCGACCACTACGCGTACCAGGAGGGTCTGTTGATCTCCTACTGGAACCTGCGGTGGGCGGACAACGACACGTTCGAGCACCCGGGTGAGGGTCGGAACCTGATCATCGATGCGCACCCGCGGCCGCTGTACAACCTGACCGGCGCCCCCTGGCGGGCCCGCGTCCAGGTCTACGACGCGCCGTTCGGCCTGAAGAAGGCGGACTCGTTCACGCTGCACATCGACAGCCAGGCGAACTACGTTCGTGGCCAGGCTGCGCAGCCGCTGTTCGACGACACCCAGCAGTACTGGTACCCGGAGCTGCCGAACCACGGCGTCAAGCTCCCCGCTACCGGCCGGAAGATCAAGGTTGTGTCCCAGGACGGCATCTACACCAACGTCCGCTTCTCCTGATCGTCGGTAACAGGCAACACCCGCACCTCAGCGATGCCCGGGCAGGTCACCTGCCCGGGCATCGCCCTTTCCGGGGGAACGACGACCGGGTGACGCGCGTCGGATCATCCGTGCACCCGCGAACCCGCACCACGTCGACCGGCGCCGCTCTGGCCGCCCTGCTGGCGCTCGCCGGGTGCGCCGGAACGCGACACGAAGGAGCGACCGTGTCCGCCGAGCAGACGCCCTCCGACATCCCCTCGACCGGCGCGCCGACCAGACCCGTCGAACCCACGCCGTCGTCGCCCGCCGCGCAGGCCGACCGACGCCCGCAGGGCCAACGCACTCGCCGGGCGGATCACCCGGGGCGGCGACGGGCCCTGCTACGGCCTCGTCACGGACGACGGTCGGCAGTACGCGCTGCACGGCACCGGCATGGGCACCTTCGCCGTCGGCACGACCGTCCGGGTGACCATCGGCCCGGCCGACCCGGCCGCCGACTGTGGCCCGGGCGTTCCGGCCACCATCGTCGACATCAGCCCGGTCGTCTGACCGTCCCTGCGCGTCCCGGACGGGCCGGCGGAACGGTTGCCTGCTGACGGGGTCCTAGGCTGTCAACCATGACCGACCAGCGCGGCGGAGCCGTCGACGAGTCCTGCGTCCTCACCGAAGGGCCGTGGACGCACCGTTTCGTCGGCGCCAACGGCACCCGTTTCCACGTGGTCGAGGCCGGCACCGGCCCGATGGTGCTCTTCCTGCACGGCTTCCCCGAGCACTGGTGGGCCTGGCACCAGATGCTTCCCGCGGTCGCCGACGCCGGCTTCCGCGCGGTCGCCGTGGACCTGCGCGGCTACGGCGCCAGCGACAAACCACCCCGGGGGTACGACGGCTACACCCTCGCCGCCGACATAGCCGGCCTGATCCGGGCCCTCGGTGAGCGCTCGGCGACGCTCGTCGGCAGCGGCGTCGGCGGCATGGTGGCCTGGACTGTGGCGTCGTTCCACCCCTCCCTGGTCCGCCGGCTGGTGGTCCTGGGAGCACCCCACCCGCTGCGGCTGCGCGCCGCCATCTTTGCCGACCCGCGCGGGCAGTTCGCCGCCTCCACCCCGGCGTTGAAGTTCCAGCTCCCCCGCTACGAACACGTGCTCGCCAGGGACGGCGCGGCGGCCGTCGAGGAGATCCTGCGCCGCTGGGCCGGCCCGCGCTGGGCCGCCAGCGGCGACTTCGAGGCGTACGCCGATCGGTGCAGGGAGGCGATGCGTATCCCGCAGGCCGCCTTCTGCGCGTTGGAAGGCTATCGCTGGGCCTTCCGTTCCGCGCTGCGGCTACACGGGTACCGGTTCGTCCGCCTCATGCAGAAGCCGCTGGTCACCCCGACTCTGCAACTGCACGGCGCGGCCGACGTCGCCGCCCTGCCCCGGACCGCCCTGGGGTCCGGCCGATACGTGGTGGCGCCCTACGAGTGGCGTCTACTCGACGGGGTGGGGCACTTCCCGCACCTGGAAGCCCCCGAGGTGGTGCTCGGCGAGATCCTGCGGTGGGCCAAGTCGTGACCCGTCAGACCCGCTGCTCGCGCAGGTCGCTGACCTCGGCGGCCGGTGCCCAACCCTGGTAGACGCCGAAGTCGAAGACCTCCAGCCGCATCGCCTCGGCCACCGGCCAACGACCACCGGTGTACTCGACGCGCAGCCAGGCGTCGTGCTCGCCGAGCACGATGAACGGCTGGCCCTTCCAGGTGCAGGTGGTCCGCACGTACGCCAGGTCCTCGATCTCACTCACCGGCAGCACCCGCACGTAGCGGCCCGCGCGGACCTCCTCGAAGCCCTCGCCCGGCTCGGGCTGGTAGAGGCGAATGTCGTCGCCGTCCGGACTGGCCTGGTACTCCCGGCCCTGCCAACGGGCCACATAGCCGTCGCGCATCACTCCTCCGGAACCCGTCGCCAATTCACCGCGTCCGTGTCGAGCACCGCGACCACCCGCTCGCTGCCGTCCCCGCCGATGCGCCAGAGCTGCGCGCCGTGCGGGAGGCGGGCACTGTCCACCTTGAACTCGGCCACCACGTCGCTGCTCTCGCCCGGGGCGAAGCCGTTGCCTCGGAAAGGCGGACGCTCGATGACCCAGCCCTCCATGGCCCGCATCGCCGGCTCGTTCTGGCCCCCGTACGGAATCCGGTAGAGGCTGGGCCGGTGCGCCGGCCACCGCAGCACGTAGATCTCCTCGGCGTCCCGCTCGAACGGCGAACCGGGATAGTTGAGGCCCAGCGCGTCGTGCAGCTCGGCCGGCGTGGTCAGGTGTGCCAGCTCACCGGCCCGGTGCACGAAACCGGAGACTCGGTCGTACCCCCGCTCCAGGTAGTACGCGAGTTGGCTGGGCGCGACCGCCTTCTGCATGACTGTCGGCCGGGCCGGGTCGACCGCCGCCGGGGCGTATCGGGGACGGGCCGTGGGCTCGGCCTCGGCCGCCGGCTCCACCGGGTCGACCTCCAGATCGTCGCCGAGCCCCACCTCGGCGGCCCAGTTGGCCAACGCGACGATCTGGTCCCCGGGCAATTTCGCACCGACGGGAGTGCCCGGGTTGACGGCGAACGACCAGTCCTCGTCCGGCCAGCGCCGGATCAGCTGGGCGAACTTCACCCGGACGGTGTCGACGGCGCCCTCGACGTGGTCGGCGAGGCGTTCCGGGGACGTGTAGACCACCACGTACGTTTCACCGTCGATCTGGGCGGTACGCCAGACGAAGCCCGGGTCGCCGGGGCGACTGCCCCGCGCCGAGTTCGCCTCGGCCGGCAACAGCACGCGGGCCAGCAGCAGTGTCGACAGGAACGTGTCGGTGCTCCCGGCCCCGGCAGCGCCGAGCAGGTCCTCCTCGACGGTGTTCGCCGGCTGGAACTGCGGCGACGCCGGCTCGCCGGCCGCCGGAGGCTCGCTGTACGCGAACGCGGGTTGCGCGTCGGGGTCGGTACGCACCGGCTCGGGTTCGTAGCCCGCCGAAGATCGGGACAACCAACCGGCGTCACTGCCCAGGCCGGCGTCACTGCCCAAGCCGGCGTCACTGCCCAAGCCGGCGTCACTGCCCAAGCCGGCGTCACTGCCGATGACTGGGCCGGCCAGGAGGGGGTCGCTGTCCGGGGTGACGGCGGGCGGATCGAGCAGGCTCGCTCCACTGGCCGCCGCGGCGGGGACAGCGGGGTCGGGCACACCCGGACCGGGCGCGACCGGGTCGGGCACGGATGGGCCGGGCACGGGTGGGCTGAATGGTGGCGGGGCGGTGGTGGTCGGGTCGGGCCGCCGCGTCGTGTCGAAGAAGGGGCCGACCTCGGTCGGATCGAGGAGGTCCCGCGATTCGATGATGGTGCCCTCGATGACGATGGGCGTGAAGCCGCGACGCGGCGCGGGCGGACCGGAGACCGGTTCCGCTACCGAGGGCCGCAGCTCCTCCACCGGTTCGAAGCGCCGCCGGTCACCGGGACGGCCACGCGGGATCGCCTGGGTCTCGTCCGCCGAGGGCACCGGCCCCGCAGGGCGGATCGGTGGCGGTTCACCGTTGACCCGACCGGGCACCCGGAACGCGCGGGTGGGTTCCTCGGCCAGCGGGTTGGGCCGACGCGGCGGCAGCGGCTGCGTGGCCTCGTCGTCGGCCGAAGGGGCTCGTACCACCCGGGACGCGCCCAGGTCGCCGGCTGGCGGCCAGGGCCCTCGGCTGGCGTCCGGCGCGGGCATCGCGAAGGCCTGGGCGCTGTCGCCGCCCGGCGCGTCGGCGGGCCGCCGGCGCGGAAAGGGCTGGCTGCCCCGCCCGAACCGCGACGGTGGCACGGCCCGGTCGCCCGACCGACCATCGCCCGGGGGCAGGCCCGACTTACGACCGGACGTCGGTTCGAAGAAGGAGCGCCGACCGTCCTGGGTGCTGCCGTCGCCGGCGGCCGGGCCGTCACCGTCGCTGGCCGGTCGACTCACGGATGGACGGCCCGCGCGGGCGACCGGCTGGTCGGCCGGGGCGGCGTTGGTGCGATCGGCGGCCAGGGGTACGTACCGGGACGGGGCGGTGCGGCCCACACCCGGCACGGCACCGGCGCCCGGCGGGGCGGTGCGCGGCGGGTCGGTCAACTGTCGTGGGGCGTCGGCGGGCGTGTCCTGGGCGCCGGAGGACCGGTGCGGCGGGTCAGACGGGCCGGGCGAGCGCGTGGGGGTGGCAGAGGGCGGGCCCACCGGAGGCGTAGTGCCCCTCGGCCCGGGCCGAGCGGATGACGCCGGGTCCGATACCGGCGGTGCGGGCGGCACGAAACCGGCGGCGGGTGGGGTGTCCCGGCCGGTCGTACCCGCTCGGGACCGGGCCAGGGTCTCGGCCCGCTCCAGCCGGGCACGGGCGCCCATGGCGCGGCCCGGCAGCCGGACGTCCCCACGGGAGAGCTGGGACACGAACCAGGACGGCAGATACCCCTCGACGGGCAACCCGGGGTTGACCGCCAGCCACCACTCGTGGTTGGGCCAGCCGAGAGCGAGGTCGGTGAACGGGACACGCCGATTGGTGCCGGCGTGCTCGCCGAGGCAGGCCCGCAACGCCGAGGCGGAGGTGAAGGCCAGCACGTGTGTCCGGCCGCCGGTCGTCCAGGTGCCCCAGCCGGCGGCCTGACCGGGCGACGCCGGAGTGGAGACGGGCAACAGCAGATCGGTACGGGACAGGAGGCGGAAGTAGAGCTCCTGGTCGTTGGCGCGCAGCGCGTCCCGCATCGCCACCTCGGCCTCCGTGGCCGGCTCCCATTCGGTCACGGCCACCTCTCCTCCCGAGAACAGGCCACAGGTATCGCGTACAACCTACAAGGTGGCTTCAAGATCACAATGGCTGGCCGGCGGCGGTCCGCAGGGGCGGCGGCGAGGCGATAACATCGCGTTCCGGAGCCGACACGATACGGAGGCTGTCGATGTCCCGGTCGATTGCGCGCCCGGTCCTGGCCGGTCTGGCGGTCGCGCTGCTGATCGGCGCGACCGGTCCGGCCGTCACCGCCGGCGCCGCGCTCCGAGGGGCCCCGGCCTGCGCGGCCGCACTGGCACCCGTCCGACCGGTCCAGGCCACACCCTGGCCCCAGCAGCGGTACGACCCCGCACGGCTCGCGTCCCTGACCACCGGGGCGGGGGTCACGGTCGCGGTGGTCGACTCCGGAGTCGACCGGGCGCACCCCCAACTGGCCGGGCGGGTGCTGGCCGGTACCGACCTGCTCGAAGCGGGCGGGGACGGCAGCCGGGACTGCGCCGGGCACGGCACCGGTGTGGCGAGCATCATCGCGGCGGCACCGCGGCCCGACGTCGCCTTCCACGGGCTGGCACCGGCCGCCCGGATCCTGCCGGTACGAGTGAGTGAGCAGCAGGTGGTGCAGGGCCGGGAGTCGGGCCGCACGGTCAGCGCCGGCGAGTTCGCCCGTGCCATCCGCTGGGCGGTCGACCACGACGCCGACGTGGTGAACCTCTCCGTGGTGCTGTACGCCGACGATCCGCAGGTCCGTTCGGCGGTGCGGTACGCCGTCGAGCGGGACGTGGTGCTGGTGGCCGCCGTGGGCAACCTGCACGACAGCGGCGACCCGCGCCCGTTCCCGGCCGCGTACGAGGGGGTGCTCGGGGTGGGTGCGATCGGGGCGGACGGGGCACGGGCCACCTTCTCGCAGACCGGCCCGTACGTCGATCTGGTCGCCCCGGGCAGCGAGGTGCTGGTCGCCGCACCCACGCAGGGTCACCAGCGGGTGGAGGGCACCAGTTACGCCGCGCCCTTCGTGGCCGCCACCGCGGCGCTGCTGCGCGCGTACCGGCCCGAGTTGACCGCCGTCGAGGTGATGCAACGGATCCTCGCCACGGCCGATCCAGCTCCCGGCCCGGGACGCGGCGGCGGGTACGGCGCCGGCGTGCTGAACCCCTATCGGGCCGTCACCGAGACCGAGGGTGGTCGATCTGGTGCTCCCCGGCCGGTTGCCGCGCTCGCCGACGACCGGGCCGATCCGGCGGCGCTCGCCCGACAGGCTCGCCGCGCCTCCGCCCGGAACCGGGCACTGGTGACCGGCGCGGTGATCGGCATGACAGCTGTCGCCGTGGTGGTGCTGGCCCTCGTGCTGCCCCGGGGCGCGCGCCGACGTTGGCGACCGGCCGAGCCGGCCTGACCCGACCCGGTCGCCTCGACGGCCCTCGTCGGAGGGTGGCCGGGACGCCGACGCGGGCATGGTCAGCGCTCCCGGCTCACCGACGTCACTGGAACAGCCCGGTGTTCTTCTTCTCCGTGTCGAGATAGTCGGCGGCGGAGTCGTCCACCGCCAACTTGATGGCGCGCAGCATGGCCTGCAGGTCCTGCGAGGCGGACCGCCACCGCGCCTGGCGCTGCTCGTACGCGTGGCGGGCGTCACCGGCCCAGGCCGACACCAACGGCGCGGCGTCGCGTTCGAGTTGGCCGAGCTGCGAGTCGAGGGTGTTCAGCGCCCTCTGAATGTCCGCGCCGGCCTGTTGCAGCGCGGCGAAGTTGACGACGAGCACACCATTGTCCATCGGAACGCCCTCCCGGCAGGTCAGAGCGGCAGCTGGATGCCGCCGCGATTGGTGCCGGCAACCCGGCTGGCCGCCTCGTCGTCCGAGACGTCGTAGTGTCGGCCGGCGGTACGGATCGCCCCGGCGGTCTCCCGCAGGGCCCGGTGCAACGCCGCCTGATCGTCTGCCCACTGCCGCTTGACCTGCTCGAACGATCGCCCACCGGCGCCGCGCCAGGCCTGCTGCAGCACCTCCAACTCGGCCAGCAGGCCGGTCAGCATGGACTGCAACGACTGATCCACCTGCTCGAACTTTCCGGCGGTCTGCCTCATCACCGCCGCTTCTGCCTGGGTCTGGGACACCCGGACGTCACCTCGTCTCCTCGGTCGTGCCTGGCTGTCAGCGCGCCCGCCGTGGGAGCGCACCGCTCGCGATGCCCGGTCGACGAGCTTGGATCGGACGCGGGTCCGCGATGAACTTCGTGGCTGACGGTAGCGGTCCGGTAGCGGTTCTGCTACCCCACCGTCCTCCCCTGTGGACAACCACGGCAGCCATCGGTCGCCTACGATGTGCGGCAGTCCCGTCGCGCCGCGTGACGGGCAACCGGGGGCGGTCGGCCGCCGGGCACGTCCACACTGGTCGAGGAGGCGCGGTGCCGCCGATCACCACCGGAGACGCGCAACCGGCGAGCCGCGCCGCGTGGGGCCCGACCGCCACCTCCCCGACGACCGGGCCGGGCGCCCCCGCCGCCACCTCGCCAGGCGCCGCGCCGGGCATCGGCACCGGATCGACCACCGCCGACGGCAGCGCGCCGAGCACCCTCGGCCTCGCCGACGACGACGTGCTCCGTCGACGATCCACCGGGCGCCGGGCCGCTATCGGTCGGCTCGCCAAGGGAATGCGCGCGGGCCAACTGGTCACCGGACAGGTCGCCGTCGCGGTCGTTCTCGCCGGCCTCGGCCGGGGCACCCCGGTCACGATCGCCGCGCTGCTGGTCGCGGCGCTGCTCGTGGCGGTCGTCTGCGTCCGGGTCCGCGGCCGGTGGCTCTTCGACTGGCTGGGCACCGCTGCCGGCCACGCGACACGGCGTCGCGGGCTGGGCGAGCGGACCGGCCCGGACGAACTGCTCGGCCTGGTCGCCCCCGGCACCGCGGTCCGCCCGATCGAGTTGTCCAGCGGGCCGGCGGCGGTGCTGGAGGACACCGGCGGGATGGTGGTGCTGCTGGAGCTGGGCGACCCCGGCGACGTGCTCGGCGACACGTCCCGGGCGATCCCCGCGCCGTCCGCGCTGCTGCCGACACCGGGGCCGGAGGTGCCACCGGTGCGGGTCCAACTCCTCCTCACCGGGACGCCGGCACCCGCACCGGCGGCAGGCGGCACCGTCGGAACCTCGTACCGGCAGCTCACCGACGGACGCCTCATCGGGCGGGAGCGGGCGGTGCTGGCGATCCGGGTGCTACGGGCGGACGGCTGGACGCAGGAGGCGCTGCACAGGGCGCTCGCCGGCACGGTTCGCCGGATCGTCCGCCGGCTCGGGCCGCTGACCGCCCGGCCACTCGGCGTACCCGCGGCGCTGCGTGTCCTCGGCGAGCTGGCCCACCACGACGGCCAACCGGTACGCGAGTCGTGGCCGGCGCTGCGCACCGGTTCTCTGGTCCAGGCCACGTTCCGGCTGGTCCGCTGGCCGCAGGCGGCGGGCGGGCGACGGCTGGTACCCCGACTGCTGGCGTTGCCGGCGACCGCGACGACGGTGTCGCTCTGCGTGGGACCGCCATCGGGCGGTGGCACCGACGCGGCGGTGACCGAGCTGAGCGTACGCGTGGCCGCCGCCTCGACGGCCGAACTGACCGTGGCCGTCGACGCGCTGCGCCGCCTCGTCGAGGGCGTGGGCGGGGAACTGCGGCGGCTCGACGGGGCGCACCTGACCGGACTGGCCGGCACGCTGCCGCTGGCGCTCATCGCCGCCGGGCGATCGGAGGTGACGCTGGACGACTGGGAGTTGACCCTGGGCGAGGCGGGGATGGTGGTCGGCACCAACCGGCACGGCGGCGCGGTCACCGTGCGGTTGTTCCGGCCGGAGAGCACGCGGGTGCTGCTGGTGGGCGGGGTACGCGCCGCTCAGCTCGTCGCGTTGCGCGCGATGGCCCTGGGAGCACTGGTGGTGGTGCAGACGACGCGACCGCGTTCCTGGGAGCCGTTCGTGCGGGGCGTGGGCGCGCCGGGCGGCACGATTCCGCTGATCCCGCCGGGTCGGCCGGTCGCCGAGTCGGTCGGCACCGCGCTACGGCCGTTGCTGCTGGTGGTCGACGCCGGCCCGGTGCCGGTCGAGACCGAACCCGGCCCGGCGTGGCGGTCCACCCTGGTCGTGCGAGACGAGCTGACGCCGGCCGACGTGGACACGTTGAGCCGCGCCGACCTGGCGGTGCTGCAACCGCTGCACCCGGCGGAGGCGGCACTGGCCGGCTCGGCGCTGGGCCTGGGCCCCTCGGCCGACTGGCTCACCCGGAGCCGGGACGACATGGTGGCGGTGGTGAACCGCCGTGCGCTGCGGTGGGCGCTGCTCTCTCCGACTCCGATCGAGGCGCAGCTGATCGGCCGGCCGGCGCGGGCCTGAGGCGGCCCACACGCGCGGCGGGCCCGACCGTCCTCGGTGGTCACCTGGCGGGTTACGCCGGGAGATCGTCCGTGGCACGATCCCCGCCATGGGTTTTATGAAAGGGTTGTTGATTCGGCTAGCCACCACGGCACTGGCCTTCTGGTTGGCCACGCTGCTCATCCCGGGCATCGAGCTGGAGTCGACCTCGGCCGTCGAGACGGTCACCACGCTGATCCTGGTGGCGGCGATCTTCGGGGTCGTCAACGCGGTGCTCCAGCCGGTCATCAAGACCGTCGGCTGCGGCTTCTACCTACTCACGCTCGGCCTCATCGCGCTGGTGGTGAACGGGCTGCTGTTCCTGCTCACGAGTTGGATCGCCGACCAGGCCGGGCTGCCGTTCTCGGTGGACGGCTTCTGGCCGGCCGCCGTGCTCGGTGCCCTGTTCGTGAGCATCGTGACCTGGATCCTCGGGGCCGTCCTCGACCGGGACTGACCGACCACCACCGTCCCGGACCGCCCGACCCCGAACGGTCGGGCGGTCCGGTGACCAGAGTTCGGGAATTGGCCGGCTGACGCACCCCTCGGGCCGGTTAGCGTCGCCAGCGTGTTCTCACTGACGCGCGCCGACGGCCACCTGCTCAGCACCGATCCGGCACGGCTCGACCTGGACCGGGTCCACCACTGGCTGTCCACCGACGCGTACTGGGCGCTCGGGCGCGACCGGGAGACCGTCGTGCGAGCGTTCGCGGGGTCGCTGCCCTTCGGCATCTACCGGCCCGGAGACGACCGCCAGGTCGCCGTGGCCCGGGTGGTCACCGACCGTGCCACCTTCGCCTGGCTCTGCGACGTGTACGTGGACCGGGCCGCGCGGGGCCTCGGACTGGGCACCTGGCTGGCCGGCGCGGTCTGCGACCACCTGGCCGAGCTGGGCGTACTCCGGATCCTGCTGTCGACAGGCGACGCTCACGACGTGTACGCGCGGGTCGGCTTCACTCCGCTGGACGTACCTCAGCGGTGGATGCAGCTCGACCGGCGGCAGCCGGTGAGCCGGATCACTGGAAAGGAACAAAGCGGAGATTAACCCCTTACGGTGGAGTCGTGACGCCACTCCGCCTGGGTTACCTCTACGGCATCGGCGCGTACCTGCTCTGGGGTTTCTTTCCGCTCTACTTCAAGCTGCTGCGACCCACCGGCCCGCTGGAGATCCTGGCCCACCGGATCGTCTGGTCGGTACTCTTCGTGGCCCTGCTGCTCGGCGCGCTGCGCAACATCGGCTTCCTGCGGGCGCTGCTGCGCCGGCGCGGGGCGGTCGCCGGGATCGTCGCCGCGGCCGCGCTCATCGCCGTCAACTGGGGCACCTACATCTACGGGGTCAGCTCCGACCGGGTGGTCGAGACCGCGCTGGGCTACTTCATCAATCCCCTGGTCGTGGTGCTGCTCGGGGTGACGGTGCTGCGAGAGCGACTGCGGACCGCGCAGTGGGTGGCCCTGGGCGTCGGCGCTGCGGCCGTCGCGGTGCTCGCCGTCGACTATGGCCGGCTGCCCTGGCTGGCCCTGACCTTGGCGTTCAGCTTCGCCGGATACGGCCTGATCAAGAAGCGGCTCGGGCTGCCCGCCGCCGAAGGGCTCTTCGTCGAGTCGGCGGTGCTGGCACTGCCCGCGCTGGGCTACCTCGCCTGGTTGTCCCGGAACGGCGGGCTGACCTTCGGCCACGTCTCGGCCGGACACACCGCGCTGCTGGTGCTGGCCGGCGTGGCCACCGCGATCCCGCTCCTGCTCTTCGCCGGGGCCGCCAACCGACTGCCGCTGACCGGCCTCGGCATGATCCAGTACCTGGCGCCGATCCTCCAGCTCGCCTGCGGCGTACTGATCTTCCACGAGCCCATGCCACCGGCCCGGATCGCCGGCTTCGCGCTGGTCTGGCTGGCCCTGGTCGTCTTCACCGCCGACGCCATCCGCCAGGCCCGCCGGTCCCGCAGCACTCCCCACCTCCCCACACCAGTCCCAACCCCCTAAACCCACCCGCGCACCCCAAAACCCTCGCCCCAGCCCAGCCCAACCCAGCCCGGCCCGGCCCGGCCCGGCGATCTTGCAGTTTCTGTCGCCGGTTTGTCGGCATGTACCCGGTATGACGCAACAGAAAGTGCAAGATCGCGCGGAAGGGGCGCGCGGGGAGAGGGGGCGCGGGGGGGGCCTGGGGTTAGGGGACCGCGTAGGTGAGCAGGGGGGTGCCGTCGGCTCGTTGGAGTTCCACGCTGACCAGTTCCGCGTCGGTGAAGCGGGTGACGCCGGTGAACACCAGGTCGTCGCCGGGCGCGGCGAGCCACGAGCCGATCTGCTCGCTGGTGCCGTTCGGGCCCCGCGCCACCAGGCGGAACGGGTACGCCTTGCCGTAGCTCGTGCGCGCGTCGTACCCGCAGTGCATGGTCACCTCGGTGCCCCACTTGCTGCCGGTCAACCCGATCTCGGCGTGCACCGGACCGGCGAGTGCCACCGGCCGCATGGTGACCATCGAGATCTGCGGGGCGGGCCGGGGCGCGCCCTGCGCGCCCGAGGTGCCCGGTGGGGCGGCCGGCCGGGGCAGCAGCGCTGCCGTGCCGACACCGACCACCAGGGCCAGCGCGGCGGCGACCAGCGTCGTCAGGGCGTACCGCCGACGGGACGTGGCGCGCTCGCGGCGCCGGCGCGCCCGGGCCTCCTCGATCAGCGCGGGCGCCCGGGGCGGGGACGGTGGTGGCAGGAACTGTTCCAGACCGGCCGGGTCGAGGCGGCCGAGCAGTCCCGGCAGGACGGCGATCTCGGCCACGGCGTCCCGGCAGGAGGCGCAGCCGGTGAGGTGCCGCTCGTAGGCCGCCCGTTCGGCGGGGGCCAGGGCGCCCAGGACGTACGCGCCGTCGTCGTGCGCGAACTCGCACCGGGTCATCCCGTCACCCCCATCTCGGCCAGGACCAACCGTAGTGAGCGCAGCGCGTAGTGGGTGCGTGACTTGACGGTGCCCGGTGGCACGCCCAACCGCGACGCCGCCTCGGCGACCGACCGCCCCTGGTAGAAGCACTCCACGAGCACCTCACGATGGGTCGGGCTGAGCCGGTTCAACGCCTCGGCGACGGTCCACGCCTCCACCGCGCGCTCGGCCTCGTCGACGACCTCGGGCGGCTCGGGAATCTCGTCGGTGAACACCTCGCCGACCCGGGTGGAGCGTCGCCGCCAGGCGTCGATGGCCAGGTTGCGGGCAGTGGTGAAGAGCCAGGCCCGTACGGAGCCGCGTCGCGGGTCGAGGGACTCGGGGTGTCGCCAGGCCCGCAGCAGCGTCTCCTGCACCAGATCCTCGGCCCGCTGCCGGTCACCGTTGACGAGTCGCAGGGCGTGTGCGTACAGCGCCTCGGCGTGCTCGTCATGCAGCGCCCGCAGCAGTTGGGCGTCATGGTCGCTGATGTCGGTCTCCTCACTCCCGGCGCGTGTCCGGCGGTGCGTCCGCTCGGGAATACGTGCGGTGACGCCGAACGGTTCAGCCCGAGGTCAGACCGCTGGTGGTCGTGCAGGTGTTCACGACTGGTTCACACTGCGGCCGACGACCGCTCACCGCGTCCTCCTAGCGTCCGGCTGGTACGCCGCCTGTCGTGCCACCGACTTATCTGGAGGCCTCTGAAATGAGCGACCGTCCCCGGCTGCTCCCTCTGTTGACCGGCAACCGCCACGGCACCCGTGACGCCATGACCTGCCTGTACCGCTGCGGAAACGCCTGTGACCACCCGGTACCGAACACGTCCGACAACGCGTACTTCGGTGACGTGGTGGACGCGGAGGTCTCCCGGCGCGGCGTGGTCCGGGCCGGCGCGGTCGGTGCCCTGGTGCTCGGCTTCGGTGGCGCGGTGGCTGGCGCGCTGGCCGGCGCGGCGCCCGCCGTCGCGGCCCCCACCACCCCGGACGTGCCGGAGAGTTTCGGCTTCGGCCGTCCCACCACGGGAGTCGGCAGCGGCGCGTTGACCTTCAAGCCGATCCCGCCGAACAAGCTGGACACGCTTGTCGTCCCGAACGGCTACGACCACGCCGTAGTGATCAAATGGGGTGACCCGGTGCTGCCGGGTGCGCCGGCGTTCGACCTGCACCACCAGAGCGCCGCCGCGCAGTCGAAGCAGTTCGGCTACAACAACGACTTCGTGGGCGTGCTGCCGCTGGACAAGCAGGGCAGGCGGGCGCTGCTCGTGGTCAACCACGAGTACACCAACGAGGACCTCATGTTCCCGGGCTTCCCCGGCCTGGACGGGCTCTCCGTGGAGCAGCTGCGCACCGCCATGGCCGCGCACGGCATGTCCGTGGTGGAGTTGGAGCGGGTCGGTGGCACCGGCCAGTGGAAGCCCGTGGGCACCGGACGTCGGCCGTACAACCGGCGGGTCACCGCGCTGAGCACCAAGTTCGACCTGACCGGCCCGGCCGCCGGATCGGCCTGGCTGAAGACCGCCGCCGACCCCAGGGGCCGTACGGTCGTCGGCACGCTGAACAACTGCTCCGGTGGCGTCACCCCGTGGGGGACCGTGCTCTCCGGCGAGGAGAACTTCAACCAGTACTTCGTCGGCGCGGACGCCGCACCGGCCGAGCTGAAGGCGAAGCTGGACCGGTACGGCATCAGCACCGCCAGCCGCTACCCCAGCGGCAGCCGCAAGTGGGAACGCGCCGACGAGCGCTTCGACCTGGCCAGGCACCCCAACGAGGCGCACCGGTTCGGGTGGGTCGTCGAGATCGACCCGTTCGACCCGGAGAGCCGGCCGCGTAAGCACACCGCGATGGGCCGCTTCAAGCACGAGGGCGCGAACGTCATCGTCGCCAGGGACGGGCACGTGGTCGCGTACATGGGCGACGACGAGCGGTTCGACTACCTGTACAAGTTCGTCTCGGACCAGAAGTTCCTCAAGGGCAACTCCTGGGCCGCCCGTAAGCACAACCTCACCCTGCTGGAGTCCGGCACGCTCTACGTGGCGAAGCTCGACCAGACCAGCGCGGGCGAGATCGACGGCTCGGGCAACCTCCCCGCCGACGGCGCGTTCAACGGTCGGGGTCGCTGGATCAAGCTGGTCAGCGGCGACCGCTCGTTCGTCGACGGGATGACCGCCGCGGACGTGCTCACGTTCACCCGGCTCGCCGGCGACAAGGTCGGCGCGACCAAGATGGACCGTCCCGAGGACGTCGAGCCGAGCCTGCTCACCGGCAAGGTGTACGTGGCGTTGACCAACAACACCGACCGCGGCAAGGCCGGCAAGGCCGCGGCGGACGAGGCCAACCCGCGCAACGCCAACAAGCACGGGCAGATCCTCGAACTGGTCGAGGACCGCAACGACAACACGGCGGAGACCTTCGCCTGGTCTCTGCCGATCGTCTGCGGCGACCCGACCGACCCGTCGACCTTCTTCTCCGGGTACGACAGGACCAGGGTCTCCCCGATCTCGTGCCCGGACAACGTCGCCTTCGACGCCACCGGCAACCTGTGGATCTCCACCGACGGCAACGCGCTGGGCAGCAACGACGGCCTCTTCGCCACCGCCGTCGAGGGTCCGGAGAAGGGCCACCTCAAGCAGTTCCTGACCGTGCCGCTCGGCGCGGAGACCTGCGGCCCGTTCATCACCGGCGACAACCGCTCGGTGTTCGTCGCGGTGCAGCACCCGGGTGAGATCACCGGGGCCTCGGTGGAGAACCCGGCCTCGAACTGGCCGGACGGCGACTACGCCAAGCCGGGCGTGGTGGTCACCTGGCGACTCGACGGCGGCCCGGTGGGCAGCTGACGTCGCCCACCGCGGCCGGCAGGCCGCTGACGTTGCCCTGGCGGTTCGGCGCTGGACCGCCTCCAGAGGCCCTCTCCCAGCCCGGGAGAGGGCCTCTGGCGCGTCCGGCGGGTCAGTTGTCGGCGGCGACGCCGTCGGCGACCGTACGGGCGACGGTGAGCAGCTTGGCGCGTACGACACGGGCCGAGGTCATCATCTCGCTCGCCGGCAGGGCGCAGGCCAGCACGACCCGACGTTCCATGTCCTTGTCGGGCGCGACGAGCACCGCCGCACAGGCCACGCCCTGGCGGAACTGTCCCAACTCCAACTGCATCCCCCGGCGGTCGCCGGCGGCCAGGTCGGCCTCGAACGCCTCGGTGGTGGTCAGCGTGGAACTGGTGAACGGCCGCATGCCGTACTCGCGCAGATAGCGGAAACGCTGCTCGGTGGTCAGGGTGGCGAGCAGGGACTTGCCGAGAGCCGTCGCGTGCGCGCCCTCGTCGAAGCCGGGCACGAGATCTTCCAGATAGGGCGAGCGGTTCCCCTCGGCCACCGCCGTGATGGCGACCTGCCCGCCGACGAAGCGGCCCAGGAAATGGCTGTAGCCGGTGTCCACGGAGGCCCGTCGCAACGTCTCACCGACAACCGGCGGCCCCCGGAACGCGGTCACCAACTCGCGGTAACGGTCGGCCACCTCAAGGCCCACGATGTACGTGCCGTCCTCGCGACGGATCACGTAACCCTCGTACGCGAGTGTGCGGACGAGGTGGTAGGTGGTGGCCACGGTCAGCTCACACCGTCGGGCGATCTGCTTGACGGTCAGGCCCTTGGGGGCGCGACCGACCGACTCGAGCACCCGCAGTGCTCGGGACACGCTGCGGATCAGGTCCGAGGGTTCTGCCAAGGGGTCGCGCACAACCACCTCCGCCGCCGGGGACTTACACCATATGAAAAACAGGCCGAGTGCGAAATGCCTGTTCGGGTCGAGGATGCCAGATCACCATCCACTCCTCGTACACCAGCGGTCACCAGGAGTTGCCCGAGAGTGACTCGCGTAGGTTTGCCGCACGATGACCGACACCGCCCTCATCCCCGCCTCCGACCGCGCCGGGGCCCGCCCGATCCGGGCCAGCGCCGGTGCCGTCGCGACCACCGTGGCCTGCGTCCTGCCCGTCTTCCTGCTCGGCGGACTCGCCGTCCAGATGGGGACGGACCTCGGCTTCTCCCCCGCCGGGCTGGGCCTGGCCGTCTCCGTCTACTTCGGCGTGAGCGCGCTGGCCTCGGTGCCGTCGGGTCGGCTCGTCGAGCGGTTCGGGCCGGCCGTCGTGGCCCGTACCGGCATCGTGCTGGCCTCCGGGTCGATGCTGGCCGTGGCAACCCTCGCCCGCTCGTACCCGGTGCTGCTCGCCCTGCTGGCACTCAGCGCCGCCGCGAACGCCCTCGGCCAACTGGCGAGCAACGCCGCGCTGGCCGAGCACGTGCCGCCGCGGAGGCAGGGGCTGTCGTTCGGCGTCAAGCAGGCGGCGATCCCGGTCTCCACCCTGCTGGCCGGCGCGGCGGTGCCCACCATCGCGCTCACCGCCGGGTGGCGCTGGGCGTTCGTGGTCGCGGCCGTCGCGTCGCTGACGACACTGCCGGCCGTACCCCGGCAGGTGCCCGGTCGCACGCGTCGGGCCGACACGACGCGCGCGGACCGGGCCACGACGGCCCTGGTGGTGGTCGGCGCGGCGGCGACGCTGGCGGCGGGCGCGGCCAACGCGCTGGGCACCTTCCTGGTGGACTCGGCCGCCGCCCGAGGTCTCTCACCGGGTCTCGCCGGCCTCACCCTGACCCTGGGCAGCGCGGTCTGCGTCGCCGCCCGGGTGGGCGCCGGCGGTCTCGCCGACCGGCGCGCCAACGGTCACGTCGCGCTCATCGCGGCGATGCTGGTGATCGGGGCGGTCGGGCTGGGCCTGCTCGCGGTGACCGGCCCGGTGCCGCTGGTGGCGGGCGTGGTGCTCGGGTTCGGTCTGGGCTGGGCATGGCCCGGCCTCATGAACTTCGCGGTGGTCCGGCTGCACCCGCAGGCCCCGGCCGCCGCCACCTCGATCACGCAGACCGGGGTGTACGCGGGCGGCTGCCTCGGCCCGCTGAGCCTCGGCCCGCTCGCCGCCCACCTCGGCTATCCGGCGATGTGGGCCACGGCGTCAGTGGCGATGCTGCTGGCCGCAGCCCTGATGCTGGCCGGCAGCCGCCTCCTGCAAACCCACCCCTGACCCCCGCCCCCCCGTCCCCGCCCCCGCCGGCCCCCGCCCCCGCCCCCGTCCCCCGTCCCCGTCCCCGTCCGGGTGATCATGAAGTTATTGCTCGATCACACGGCGTGTCGAGGCAACAACTTCATGATCAACGCCGCCGGCGGCCGGCGGCGCTGGGGGCGCTGGGGGCGCGTTGGAGGGGGGTGGTGGGGGGTGGTGGGGGTCAGCTTGTGCGGTCGGCGATGTAGTCGCAGAGCGACTCCAGGGCCTGGCGTGACGGGCTTGCCGGGAGCGGGGCCAGGCAGGCGCGGGCGTCCTCGGCGTAGCTGCGCACGGTCTCCCGGGCACGCTTGAGCGCCGGGCTCTCCCGCAGCAGCCCCAGGGCCTCGGCGTGCAGCGCGTCGTCGGTCAACGGACCCGTCGCCAGGATCTCCCGCAGCCGCACCGAGGAGGCGTCGGAGTCGTCAGCCGCACGGGCGTAGAGCACCGGCAGCGTCGGGACGCCCTCGCGCAGGTCCGTGCCGGGCGTCTTGCCCGACTGCACCGACTCGGACGCGATGTCCAGCAGGTCGTCGGAGAGCTGGAAGGCGACGCCGATCGTCTCGCCGTACCCGGCGAGGGCCTCGACGTACTCCGCCGGGGCGCCGGCGAACATGCCGCCGAAGCGGGCCGACGTGGCGATCAGGGAACCGGTCTTCTCGGCGATCACGTTCAGGTAGTGCGCGACCGGGTCGTCATCGGCACGCGGCCCCACCGTCTCGGCGATCTGACCGTGGACCAGCCGGGCGAAGGTGCGCGCCTGCAACCGCACGGCCTCCGGGCCCAGGTCGGCCGCGATGTCCGCGGCGCGGGCGAAGAGGTAGTCGCCGACCAGGATGGCGACCGAGTTGGTCCAGCGCGAGTTGGCGCTCGGCGCGCCCCGCCGCACGGCGGCCTCGTCCATCACGTCGTCGTGGTAGAGCGTGGCCAGGTGCGTGAGCTCCATCACCACGGCCGCCGGGACCACCTGCGCGCCCGTGGGATCACCGAACTGGGCGCCGAGCGCCACCAGCAGCGGCCGGAACCGCTTGCCGCCGGCGTCGAGGAGGTGCCGGGCCGCCTCGGAGACGAACGGGTCGGCGCTGGCCACACTGGCACCCAGCTCGACCTCGACCGCTTCCAGCAGGCCCAGCACGGATGCCTCGACGCGGGGATCGGCGAGATGAAGGCCGAGCGCGCCGAACTGACTCATGCTCGCCCGGCCCCGGCGACCGCCGGAACCGGTGGCACCTGAACGCTCGCCAGCCGGAATCACCACACCATCAACCATGCCACACCCGTTCTACCTGCTCCGGGTCGGGGATACGCAGCGGGGGCCGGCACGCCGTCGCGCGCCGACCCCCGGTGGTCGAGCCACGTGTCACCGCACGAATTCGGCGGCTCCGTTGGCCAGGTCGAGCAGCGGCTCCGGGGCGACACCCAGCGCCAGGGTGGCCAGCACGCCGATCATCAGCGCGGCGGAGGTGAGCCCACCCGGCACGGTGACGGTCGGCGTGGACTCGCCCGGCTCGGACAGCCACATCATCACCACGACCCGCAGGTACGGGAAGGCCAGCACCATGCTGGTCAGCACACCCGCGATGACGAGCCAGGCCTGACCACCCTCCAGCGCCGGCCCGAAGACCGCGAACTTGCTGGTGAACCCGCTGGTCAGCGGGATACCGGCGAACGCCAGCAGGATGAACGTGAACAGCCCGGCGTAGAACGGCGAACGGCGACCCAGCCCGGCCCAGCGGGACAGGTGGGTAGCCTCACCGTCGGCGTCGCGCACCAGGGTCACCACGGCGAACGCGGCCAGCACCGAGAAGCCGTACGCGACGAGGTAGAACATCGTGCCGGACAGCCCGGTCTTGCTCGGTGCCAGCACACCGACCAGCAGGTAGCCTGCGTTCGCGATCGACGAGTACGCCAGGAGCCGCTTGATGTCGGTCTGGGTGACCGCGAGCACCGCGCCGACCAGCATCGTCAGCACCGCCACCGCGCCGAGCACCGGCGTGAAGTCCCAGCCGCCACCCTCGAACGCGACGTGGAAGACCCGCAGCAACGCGCCGAACGCGGCGACCTTGGTGCAGGCGGCCATGAAGCCGGTGATCGGGGTCGGCGCGCCCTGGTAGACGTCCGGCGTCCACACGTGGAACGGAGCCGCCGCGGCCTTGAAGAGCAGACCGATGGCGAGCAGCGCCATGCCGGCGAAGAGCAGGACCGGGCTGGCCGGCGACTCGCTCACCGCCGCGTTGACCGTGGCGAAGTCGACCCCGGCCGAACGGCCCGGAACGCCAGCGGTGAACCCGTAGATCAGGGCAACCCCGAACAGGAAGAACGCCGAGGCGTACGCGCCGAGTAGGAAGTACTTCATCGCCGCCTCCTGGCTCAGCAGACGCCGGCGGCGAGCCAGCGCGCAGAGCAGGTACAGCGGCAGGGAGAAGACTTCCAGCGCGATGAACATGGTCAGCAGGTCGTTCGCCGCGACGAAGATCAGCATGCCGCCGATGGCGAACGTGACGAGCGGGTACACCTCGGTGAGCCCGTTGCGTCCCTCGGCCTGCTTCCGGTCGTCGGCCGACTCCGCGGTCACGGCGGCCTGGGCGACGAAGGCACCGCCCCGTTCGACGGTGCGATCGCCGATCAGGAGCAGCGCCATGGCGGCCAGCACCAGGATCGCACCCTGGAGGAACAGCGTCGGTCCGTCCACGGCGATGGCCTGACCGGCCGTGATGAGCCGGTCGTCGGCGTTGAACACGACCATGGTCAGCGCGGCGAGCACGGCCAGCAGGGACAGCGTCAGCTGCACCAGGTGCCGCGAACGCCGGGGAACGAATGCCTCGACCAGCACACCGAGCAACGCGGTGCCCAGCATGATCATGATCGGGGCGAGCGCCGCGTAGTCGAGCGACGGCAGTTTCAACTCGGTCACTGTGCCGACCTTTCGTTCGCGACTGCGCCAGCCTTTGCCCGCGACTGCGGGGCTCGCTTCTCGCTCACCGGCCTGCCTCCTGGACGGTGCCGCCCACGGACGGCGGGGGGTCGGACCTGCCGATGTCGTCCATGGTCGCCTGGACAGCCGGGTTGATCACGTCGGTGACCGGCTTGGGATAGAAGCCGAGCAGCACGATCAACGCGATCAGCGGGGCGACCACGACCTTCTCGCGCAGGCTGAGGTCCCTGCGCATTCCGTCGACCTCGGTCAGCGTCGGGTTGAGCGTGCCCTGCGTGGTGCGCTGCACCATCCACAGGACGTACGCGGCGGCCAGGATGATGCCGAGCGTGGCGATGACCGCCACCGGCTTGTTGACCGTGAAGGTGCCGATCAACACCAGGAACTCGGAGATGAACGGCGCGGTCCCGGGCAGCGCGAGCGAGGCGAGACCGGCGAAGAACAGCACCCCGGCGAGCACCGGGACCAGCTTGCCGGCCCCACCGAAGTCACTGATCAACGCCGAGCCGCGCCGGGCGACCAGCATGCCCACCACGAGGAAGAGCAGGCCGGTGGCCAGGCCGTGGTTGAGCATGTAGAGCACCGCGCCCGTGCCGGCCTGGGTGGTGAACGCGAAGATGCCCACCCCGATGAAGCCGAAGTGCGCGATCGAGGTGTACGACACCAGCCGCTTGAGATCGTTCTGACCGACCGCCAGCAGCGCCGCGTAGATGATGCCGATCACGCCGAGCGCCAGCGCCCAGGGCGCGAACCACTTCGACGCCTCGGGGAACAGCGGCAGGCAGTAGCGCAGGATGCCGAACGTGCCGACCTTGTCGAGCACGCCGACCAGCAGGGCCGCAGCGCCCGCCGGGGCGGCGCCACCGGCGTCGGGCAGCCAGGTGTGGAACGGGAAGAACGGGGCCTTGATGGCGAACGCGAGGAAGAAGCCGAGGAACAGCCACCGCTCGGTTCCGGTGCTGATGTCCACCTGCGACAGCGCCTGCCAGTCGAAGGTCTTGCCGCCGACCACCCAGAGGCCGATCACCGCGGCCAGCATGAACAGGCCGCCGACCAGCGAGTAGAGGAAGAACTTCACCGCCGCGTACTGCCGCTGGTGGCCGCCGTAGCTGCCGATCAGGAAGTACATCGGCACCAGCATGACCTCGAAGAACACGTAGAACAGGAAGACGTCGGCGGCTGCGAAGACGCCGATCATCGTGCTCTCGAGGATCAGCAGCAGCGCGAAGTAGACCGGGATGGACCGCTTGGAGGACTCCGCGTCGTGCCAGGACGCGAGGATCACCAGCGGCACCAGGACCGCGATCAGCATGAGCATCACCAGCGCGATGCCGTCGGCGGCGAAGGTGAAGCTGACGCCCCAGTTCGGAATCCAGGTGTACGACTCCCGGAACTGGAACCGGTCACCGCCGGCGTTGAAGCTGACCCACATCACCACCGAGAGCACCAGCACCAGCAGCGACCAGGCGAACGCCACCTGCTTGGCCAGCTCCGGGTTGCGGCGCGGCAGGAAGGCCACCACCAGAGCGCCCACCAGTGGCGCCACGGTGAGCACCGAGAGGAACGGGAAGTTGGACATTATGCGGCCTTACCTCCGTCGTGGATGCGTGGTCCGCCGGCGGGGGCGGGCGCATTGAGGTCGATCACGCCAACCACCCCGCCTGCACCGCGAGGAACGCCGCCATCACCAGCAGCGCGCCGGCCAGGATCGAGGTGGCGTACGAGCGGACGAAGCCGGTCTGCATCCGTCGGAGTCGACCCGAACCACCGCCGACGGCGGCGGCGAGCCCGTTGACCAGCCCGTCGATGCCCCGGTTGTCGAGGAAGACCAGCGCCCGGGTGAGGAAGATGCCCGGCTTCTCGAAGACCGCCTCGTTGACGGCGTCGGTGTAGAGGTTGCGACGGGCGGCGGTGACCAGGATCCCGGCCGGCTGCGGCGCGGTGGCCGTGCCGGCCCGGAACAGGAACCAGGCCAGGCCGGCACCGAGCACGGTGACCAGCAGGGACAGCGTGGTGATCACGAGGTGCGAGAGGACCGGCTCGTGCTCCGCGTGCTCGCCGCCCAGACCGGCGGTGGACGTCAGCCAGTCCGGCACGGAGGTGGAGAGCAGGAAGCCGGCGCCGACCGAGCCGATCGCCAGCAGGATCAGCGGGATGGTCATCAGCTTCGGCGACTCGTGCGGGTGCTCGATGTCCTCGGTCCACCGCTTCGGGCCGTGGAAGGTGAGCACGAACAGCCGCGTCATGTAGAACGCGGTCAGGCCCGCACCGAGCAGCGCGGCACCGCCGTAGAGCCAGGCGGTCCAGTCCTCCCGCTCGAAGGCGGCCACGATGATCGGCTCCTTGGAGAAGAAGCCGGAGAACGGGAACATCCCGATGATGGCCAGCCAGCCCATCATGAACGTCAACCAGGTGACCTTCATGTACGACGACAGCCCACCGAAGCGGCGGATGTCCACCTGGTCCTTCATGCCGTGCATCACCGAGCCGGCGCCCAGGAACATGTTGGCCTTGAAGAAGCCGTGCGCCAGAAGGTGCACGATGGCCAGCGCGTACGCCCCACCGCCGAGGCCGACGCCGAGGAACATGTAGCCGATCTGGCTCACCGTCGACCAGGCGAGCACCCGCTTGATGTCGTCCTTGGCCGCGCCGATGATGCAGCCCATCAGCAGGGTGAGCGCACCGACGCTGACCACCACGAGCTGGAGCGTCGAGTTCGCGGAGAAGATCGGGTTGGACCGGGCGATGAGGTAGACACCGGCGGTGACCATGGTGGCGGCGTGGATGAGCGCCGAGACCGGGGTGGGGCCCTCCATCGCGTCGGGCAGCCACGCCTGCAGCGGGAACTGGCCGGACTTGCCGGCCGCGCCGAGCAGCAGCAGCAGGCCGAGGACCAGCACCGTGGTGCCGGTCAGCGAGCCGACGCCGTTGAAGACCTCGTCGTACTGGGTGGTGCCGAGGGTCGCGAACATGATGAAGATGCCGATGGCGAGGCCGGTGTCACCGACCCGGTTCATCAGGAACGCCTTCTTGCCGGCCGTTGCGGCGCTCGGCCGCCCGTACCAGAAGGAGATCAGCAGGTACGACGCCAGACCGACGCCCTCCCAGCCGAAGTACAGCATCACGTAGTTGTTGCCGAGTACCAGCAGCAGCATGGCCGCGACGAACAGGTTGAAGTACGCGAAGAAGCGGCGGCGGCCCGAGTCGTGCGCCATGTACTCGACGGCGTACAGGTGGATCAGGAAGCCGACGCCGGTGATCAGGAGCACGAAGACGGCGGCCAGCGGGTCGAACAGCAGACCGAAGTCGACCCGCAGGTCACCGACGGCGATGAAGTCCCACAGGCTCAGCTCGACGGACTTGTTCTCCAGACCCCGCAGCTGGAAGAAGGACGTCAGCCCGAGCACGAACGCGGCGCCGATGGCCGCAACGCCCAGCCAGTGCCCCCAGCGGTCGGCCCGCCGGCCGAGCAGCAGCAGGACGGCCGCGCTGACCAGCGGGATCGCCACCAGCAGCCAGACGCTGCCGAGCAAGCCCGTGGCCTCTGCGTACTGCACAGTCTCTTCCACTAGCTTGCCCCTTAGTACTTGAGCAGGTTGGCGTCGTCGACACTCGCCGAGCGTCGCGTCCGGAAGATGGACATGATGATCGCGAGGCCGACCACGACCTCGGCGGCGGCCACCACCATCACGAAGAACGCCATGATCTGGCCGTTGAGGTCACCGTTGATCCGGCTGAAGGTGACAAGCGTCAGGTTGGCCGCGTTGAGCATCAGCTCGACACACATGAACAGCACGATCGCGTTGCGCCGGACGAGCACCCCGGCGGCGCCGATGGTGAACAGCACCGCGGCGAGCACCAGGTAGTAGTCGGGCGTCATGACCGGGCCTGCCTTTCGTTCGCGACTGCGGGGCTCCGCTTCGCTGCACTCCTCGCGCTCACCGCTGGTCCGTACCTTTCAGAGTGGTCTCCTGCGCGGTCAGCTCACGCACCGGCAGGATGGCCGGCGTGCTCCGCTCGGTGAGCCGTCCGTCCGGCAGCCGGGCCGGGGTGGCCACCGAGGAGGAGGTCGCGAAGACACCGGGGCCGGGCTTGGGACCCGGGTAGTTGCCCGGCGCGAAGCGGGCCCGCATGGTCGCCGGCTGGTCCATCTTGTCCTGCTTGCGACGCTCGATGTGCGCGAGCACCATGGCACCGACCGCCGCGGTGATCAGCAGCGCCGAGGTCAGCTCGAACGCGAAGACGTACTTCGTGAAGAGCAGCCGGGCGATGCCCTGCACGTTGCCCTCCGCGTTGGCCTGGTCCAGGCCGACTGCGGTGGTGCCCTCGACGGCCCGGTAGAGGGCGCCGCCGACGAGGCCGGCGAAGCCCAGCCCCAGGACGATCGCGGCGACCCGCTGGCCGCGCAGCGTCTCGATCAGCGAGTCGGAGGCGTCCCGCCCGACCAGCATCAGCACGAACAGGAAGAGCATCATGATCGCGCCGGTGTAGACGATGATCTGCACCATGCCGATGAACGGCCCGGCCTGGAGCACGTAGAAGACGCCCAGGCAGAGCATGGTCAGCACCAGCCAGAGCGCCGAGTGCACCGCGTTGCGGGCCGCCACCATCCCGATCGCGCCGATCAGCGCGAGCGGTGCGAGGATCCAGAAGGTGACCTGCTCGCCGCCGGACACCTCACCGGCCGCGGCCAGCACGGTAGACGTGGTCATGCTCCCTCTCCCTTGCCGGCCGCCGCGCGCTGGGCGGCCTGCTCGGCACCCGGGAACGTCACGCCGGGGTGCTCCTCGACCTGGTAGCGGCCGGGGCCCATCGGGGACGTCTCGGCACCGGCGGAGGTGCCCGGGTTGTCCAGCGCGCCGACGTAGTAGTCCTTCTCGCTGTCACCCAGCCGCATCGGGTGCGGCGGCTGCTCCATGCCCTCCAACAGCGGGGCGAGCAACTGCTCCTTGGTGAAGATCAGGTCCTGCCGGTTGTCCCGGGCCAGCTCGTACTCGTTGCTCATGGTCAGCGAACGAGTCGGGCAGGCCTCGATGCACAGTCCGCAGAAGATGCACCGTGCATAGTTGATCTGGTAGGTGCTGGCGTACCGCTCACCCGGCGAGAAGCGCTGCTCGTCGGTGTTGTCGCCGCCCTCGACGTAGATCGCGTCCGCCGGGCAGGCCCACGCGCACAGCTCGCAACCGATGCACTTCTCCAGGCCGTCCGGGTGCCGGTTGAGGATGTGCCGCCCGTGGTAGCGCGGCGCCGACACCGGCGGCTTGAACGGGTAGTCGGTCGTGACGACCTTCCTGAACATGTGCGAGAAGGTGACACCGAATCCCTTGAACGTTCCGGTGATCGCGCCCACGTCACACCTCCCTGGAGTCCGAGCCGGCGACGATGTTGGCCGGCTCCCGCTCGGCGACCACGCGCGTGATACGCGGGCTCGGTGGTACCTGTAGATCCATCGGCGGCAGCGGGAAGCTCCCGTACGGCCGGCTGTCGACCTGCTCCTGCGTGGTCGGCTTCGGTTGCGGCTTCCGGCTCGGCCAGAAGAGCATGGCGAGCAGGAGGATGCCGGCACCGACCGAGGTCCAGATCAGTCGGTCCCGCGGCGCGAAGTCCTCGATGGAGCGCAGGCCCGAGAGGACCAGGATCCAGACCAGGTTGATCGGCAGCAGCACCTTCCAGCCGAAGCGCATGAACTGGTCGTAACGCAGCCGGGGCAGCGTGCCGCGCAGCCACACGAAGACGAAGACCAGCGCGATCACCTTGCCGAAGAACCAGAGCATCGGCCACCAACCGGAGTTGGCGCCCTCCCACAGCGTGATCGGCCACGGTGCCCGCCAGCCACCGAGGAACAGCGTGGTGGTAACCGCGGACATGGTCACCATCGCGACGTACTCGCTGAGCATGAAGAGCGCGAACTTCAACGAGCTGTACTCGGTCATGAAGCCGGCGACCAGCTCGGACTCGGCCTCGGGCAGGTCGAACGGCGCCCGGTTGGTCTCGCCGACGGTGGCGATGAAGAAGATGACGAAGCTGGGCAGCAGCAGGATCGCGTACCAGCCCGGAGCCGGGATCTCGGTGCCGAAGATGGTCAGCCGCGTCGCGTCGCCCTGTGCGGCCACGATCCCGCTGGTGCTCATCGTGCCGGCGGTCATGAAGACCGCCACGATGCTCAGCCCCATCGCGACCTCGTACGAGATCATCTGAGCGCTCGACCGCAGACCGCCGAGCAGCGGGTACGTCGAGCCGGAGGCCCACCCGCCCAGCACGATGCCGTAGACGCCCATGGAGGAGCAGGCCAGCAGCAGGAGCACGGCCACCGGTACGTCAGTGACCTGCAACGGCGTGTGGTGGCCGAAGATGCTCACCATCGGACCGAACGGCACCACCGACAGGGCGGTGACCGCGCAGATCACCGAGATCGTCGGGGCGAAGAAGTAGACGACCTTGTCGGCCGCCTTCGGCAGGATGTCCTCCTTGAAGGCCATCTTCAGGCCGTCGGCGAGGGTCTGCAGCAGGCCCAGCGGGCCGACCTGGTTGGGGCCGGGCCGCACCTGCATGTAACCGACCACGCGCCGTTCGAACCAGACACCGAGCAGGGTGGCCAGCAGACCGAAGGCGAACGCGAAGACAATCTTGCCGAGAACCAGCCACCACGGGTCCCGACCGAAGTCGGCAAGCGTCGGGTCCTGGGCCAGGAGTGACGAAGTCACCGGTTACCCCCAGTGTTGGAGAGCGGACCCGGGAGACCGGTCTCGTCGGCCGCCACGCGTCCGGCCGGGATGGCCGTACTCGGTGCGGGGACGGAGATCCGGACGATCGTGCCGGACGCCGCACCGAGGCTGCGTCGCACGGTCGAACCGGGTGAGTTCGTCGGCAGCCAGACCACGCCGTCCGGCATCTCGGTGATCTCTGCCGGCAGAGTCAGGGCGCCCCGGTCGGTGCCGACCGTGACCGCGTCACCGTCGGCGACGCCGAGCGCCTCGGCGGTGCCCTTGCCCAGCCGAACCACCGGCGGACGGGCGGTACCGGCGAGGTTCTCGTCGCCCTCGGTCAGCGTGCCGTTGTCGACGAGCTGGTGCCAGGTGGCGAGCACGGCCTCCCCCGCACCCGCGTGCGGCACGGTGGCCGGAGACACCGACGGCGCGGACGGCCGGGACATACGCGTGGCCGGCAGCGCGCCCAGCTCGCGACGGACACTCGGCACGTCGGCGGTGCCGAGGCGGACGTCCAGGAGCGCGGCGAGCGCGTCGAGCACCCGCCCGTCGGTCATCGCGGCGGTGTTCAGCACCGCCTCGAAGGGACGCAGCCGGCCCTCCCAGTCCAGGAAGCTGCCGGCCTTCTCGACCACCGGGGCCACCGGCAGCACCACGTCGGCACGGCGGGTCACCGCGCTGGCCCGCAGTTCCAGGCTCACCAGGAACGGCACCGCGTCCAGAGCGGCCTCGGCCAGCCGCGGGTCGGCGAGATCCGCCGGGTCGACACCGCCGACCACCAGCGCGCCGAGCTGCCCGTTGGCCGCCGCCGCGAGGATGCCGTCGGTGTCCCGACCAGCCTGGCTGGGAATCACCCCGGCCGGAATGTCCCACGCCTCGCCCAGCTCGGCCCGCGCGGCCGGCTCGGTCACCAGACGACCACCGGGGAGCAGGTTGGGCAGGCAGCCCGCGTCGACCGCGCCGCGGTCACCCGCGCGCCGCGGCACCCAGGCCAACTTCGCGCCGGTACGTCGGGCCACGTCCGCCGCCGCGGAGAGCCCGCCCGGCACGGTGGCCAGCCGCTCGCCCACGATGAGGATCGCGCCGGGCGCGCTGAGTGCCTCGCTGACCGTGGCGTGCTCGGCGAGCACGCTGGCCTCCTCGCCCGGCACGACCCGGGCCAGCTTGGCGCCGAGCTTCTCCAGGCCGCGGGTGGCGAACGGCGCCAGCGCGTACACCGTCAGGGTCTTCTTCAGGTACGCCTTGCGCAGCCGCAGGAAGAGGATCGGGCACTCCTCCTCCGGCTCCAGGCCCACCAGCACCACCGCCGGCGCGTTCTCCACGTCGGTGTAGGTGACATCGGTGACCCCGGCGACCGAGCTGGCCAGGAAGTCGGCCTCCTCGCGGGAGACCGGCCGGGCCCGGAAGTCGATGTCGTTGGTGTTCAGCGCGACGCGGGCGAACTTCGCGTACGCGTAGGCGTCCTCGACGGTCAGTCGACCGCCGGTCAGCACGGCCGTGCCCTGGCCACCCTCGCGGGCCGCGTGCAGCCCCTCGGCGGCCCGGGTCAGCGCCTCACTCCAGGACGCCTCCCGCAGCTCATCGGTGCGCTCGTCGCGGACCAGCGGGTTGGTGAGGCGGTCGGCGGCCCGGGCGTACTGGAAGCCCCACCGGCCCTTGTCGCAGTTCCACTCCTCGTTGACCGCCGGCTCGTCACCGGCCAGCCGGCGCAGCACCTTGCCGCGCCGCCAGTCGGTGCGCTGCCCGCAGCCGGCCGAGCAGTGCTCGCAGACGCTCGGGCTGGACACCAGGTCGAACGGGCGGGCCCGGAACCGGTACTGGGCGCCGGTCAGCGCACCCACCGGGCAGATCTGCACGGTGTTGCCGGAGAAGTAGGAGTTGAACGGGACGTCCCCACCGTCGAAGGCCGGAGCGCCAGCGGGGGCCGAGTCGGTGCGGCCACCACTGCCGTCGTCCGCTTTCCCTCCATACACGTCGTCCCGGTAGATGTTGATTTCTTCGGCGGACGACCGGCCCATCAGGTCGATGAACTTGTCGCCGGCGATCTCCTCGGAGAACCGGGTGCAGCGCTGGCAGAGCACGCAGCGCTCGCGGTCCAGCAGCACCTGGCTGCTGATCGCCATCGGCTTCTCGTACTCCCGCTTGTGCTCGTGGAAGCGCGAGTCGGTGCGGCCGGTGGACATCGCCTGGTTCTGGAGGGGGCACTCGCCGCCCTTGTCACACATCGGGCAGTCCAGCGGGTGGTTGAGCAGCAGCAGCTCCATCACCCCCTCCTGCGCCTTCTTGGCGACCGGGGAGGTGAGCTGTGTACGCACGACCATGCCGTCGGCGACGGTCTGGGTGCAGGAGGCCACCGGCTTGCGCTGGCCCTCCACCTCGACCAGGCACTGCCGGCACGCGCCGGCCGGGGCCAGCAGCGGGTGGTCGCAGAACCGGGGGATCTCGGTGCCCATCTGCTCGGCGACCCGGATCAGCAGCGCCCCCTTGGGAGCGGTGACCTCGACGCCGTCGATGGTGAGGGTGACGGTCTCGGTCTGCTTGGCTACGTCGGTCATTAGTGGGCTCCCACCAGCTGCTTGTCCGACAGCTTCGGCACGGTACGTCCCTCGATGTAGTCGAGGTAGTCCTGCTTGAAGTACTTCAGCGACGAGGTCACCGAGCTGGTCGCGCCGTCACCCAGACCGCAGAACGAGCGGCCGAGGATGTTGTCGCAGGTGTCCAGCAGGGTGTCCAGGTCCTCGTGGGTGCCCTGGCCGGAGAGGATCCGCCGGTAGACCCGGACCATCCAGTAGTTGCCCTCGCGGCACGGGGTGCACTTGCCGCACGACTCGTGGTGGTAGAACTCCAGCCACCGGTACGTTGCGTAGACCGGGCAGTCCTGGTCGGAGAAGATCTGCGTGGCCGTGGTGCCCAGGATCGAGCCGGCCGCCGCCACACCCTCGAAGTCCAGCGGTACGTCCAGGTGCTCGGCCGCGAGCAGCGGGGTCGACGATCCACCCGGCGTCCAGAACCGCAGGTTGTGACCGGGCTGCATGCCGCCGGCCAGTTCCAGCAGCTCGCGCAGCGTGACGCCCATCGAGCACTCGTACTGGCCCGGGTTGACGATCCGCCCGGAGAGCGAGTAGATCATCGGCCCGGAGGACTTCTCGGTGCCCATGGACTTCCACCAGTCGGCCCCACCGAGCACGATCGGCGGCACGCTGGCGATGGTGCCGACGTTGTTCACCACCGTCGGGCTCGCGTACAGGCCGTGGGTCGCCGGGAACGGCGGGCGCAGCCGGGGCTGCCCCCGGAACCCCTCCAGCGAGTCCAGCAGCGCCGTCTCCTCGCCGCAGATGTACGCCCCGGCGCCGGAGTGCACCACCAGCTCCAGGTCGTAGCCGCTGCGCAGGATGTTGCGGCCGAGGTAGCCCTTGTCGTACGCCTCCTGGACGGCGTTGCGCAGCCGCCGGGCGGCGTGCACGGCCTCACCCCGGATGTAGATGTAGGCGCGGCTGGCCCGGATCGCGTACGACGCGATGATCACGCCCTCGACCAGCGCGTGCGGGTCGTGGGTCATGAGCGGCAGGTCCTTGCACGTGCCCGGCTCGCCCTCGTCGGCGTTGACCACCAGGTAGTGCGGCTTGCCGTCGCCCTGCGGGATGAAGCCCCACTTGAGACCGGTGGGGAAGCCGGCGCCGCCACGACCACGCAGACCGGAATCCTTGATGAGCTGGATCAGGTCGTCCGGGTGGGCCTTGAGGGCCTTGCGCAGCGCGGCATAGCCGTCGAGCTGCTCGTACGTGCCGATCTGCCAGGCGTCCGGCGACAGCCAGCGCTTGGTCAGCACCGGCGTCAGCTTGGCCAACGTCTCCGGGCGGGGAGTGGTCACTTCTGGGCCCCCGTTTCGCTCGCGGCGGCGGGGTTCGTGCCATCCGCGTCCGCCGACGCTTCGGTGAGGTTGCGCTCCTGCGCGCCGGTCGAGTCACCGGCGGGCTTGCCGTCGCCGGCCGGAGCGTTGGCCGCCGTGCCGGCGGCCTCGGCGGCCTGCGCGTCGCGCGAAGCCGGCGGCGACGTCTCCGCCGGCACCTTCGTGCCGGGCGCGTCCGGCACGGCCGTCTGCGCGTCGGGCTGCCGGGTCTCGGCGGTACGCACCTGCGGCGACTTGTCGTCGGGCGCCTTGACGTCCGGCGCGGTGCTGCCGGTGGCCGCCTCGGGCCTGGTGGTCTCGACGGCCGTCGGCTCGGCCGCGCCGGTCGTTCCCGTCGGCGCGGACGCCCCGTCGCCACCCTTGACCGGGGCCGCGGTGGCCTCGGCGGGCGCCGGCTTGGCGGCCTCGGCATCGGCCTTCGCCCGGTCCGCGTCGGCCTTGGCCTTCGCCGCCGCCTTGTCGGCCTCGGCCTTGCTCCGGATCGGGGTGTTCGGGTCGAAGCCCGGCACCGAGACGCCGTGCTCCTGTGCCAGCCGCAGACCCCGCAGGGTCGGCTCACCCGGCCCGCCGTCGGCAACCGCGCCCTCGCGCTCGTCGGCAAAACCGGCGAGCTGGACAGCCATCTCCTTCAGCGTGCACAACCGCGCGCCGCGCGTCGGCATCGGCCGGCCGCCCGCGCGCAGTTCGTCGACCACACCGACCGCGGTGGACGGGTCCACGCCGTCGAAGAAGTCGTAGTTGACGGTCATCACCGGCCCGTAGTCACAGGCCGCCAGGCACTCGGCGTGCTCCAGCGTGATGGTGCCGTCGGCGGTCGTCTCGTCGTGCCCGACGCCCAGGTGCTCGGCGAGGGTGTCGTAGACCTCCTGGCCGCCCAGCACGTTGCACATCGTGTTGGTGCAGACGCTGACCAGGAAGTCGCCGGTGGGCCTGCGCTTGTACATGGTGTAGAAGGTGGCCACCGCCCCGACCTGGGCCTTGTTCAGCCCGAGCACCTCGGCGCAGAACGTCACCCCGGCCGGGGAGACGTACCCCTCCTCGGCCTGGACCAGGTGCAGCAGCGGCAGCAGCGCCGAGCGGGACCGGTCCGCCGGATAGCGGGCGATGATCTCGCGCGCCCGCTCCCGCGTCTCTTCCGTGAAGACGTTCATCGGTCACACCCACCCATCACGGGATCCAGCGAGGCGCCGCCGGCGATCACGTCGGCGATCAGGCCGCCCTCGGCCATCGCCGGGAGGGCCTGGAGGTTGACGAAGCTCGGCTCCCGGTAGTGCACCCGGTACGGCCGGGTGCCGCCGTCGGAGACGGCGTGCACGCCCAGCTCGCCGCGCGGCGACTCGATGCCGACGTACACCTGGCCGGGCGGAACCCGGAAGCCCTCGGTGACCAGCTTGAAGTGGTGGATCAGCGATTCCATCGACTGACCCATGATCTTCGCGACGTGCTCCAGCGAGTTACCCATGCCGTCGACGCCGATGGCGAGCTGCGCGGGCCACGCGATCTTTCGGTCGGCGACCATCACCGGGCCCGGCCGCAGCCGGTCCAACGCCTGCTCGACAAGCTTCATCGACTCGCGGATCTCGGCGAGCCGGACCTGGTACCGGCCCCACACGTCACCGTCGGGGTGGGTCGGCACGTCGAACTCGTACGTCTCGTAGCCGCAGTACGGCATGGTCTTGCGCAGGTCCCAGGCGAGCCCCGCCGAGCGCAGGACCGGACCGGTGATGCCGAGAGCCACGCAGCCGGTGACGTCCAGCACCGCGACGCCCTTCGTCCGCTCGGTCCAGATCGGCTGGCCGGAGAGCAGGTCCTCGTACTCCTTGAGCTTCTTCGGCATCATCTTCAGGAAGTCGCGGATCTTGCGGACCGCG
This sequence comes from Micromonospora sp. NPDC049102, assembly GCF_043197485.1. Lineage (NCBI taxonomy): Bacteria > Bacillati > Actinomycetota > Actinomycetes > Micromonosporales > Micromonosporaceae > Micromonospora > Micromonospora sp. NPDC049102. The sequence continues at coordinate 106,043 of NZ_JBICTE010000017.1, forward strand.
TCGTCCGGAACGTCCTGCGCCACACCGCCCGGCCGGACGTACGCGTGGTTCATCCGCAGGCCGGTGATGGTCTCGAAGATGTCGAGGATGTACTCCCGCTCGCGGAAGCCGTACAACATGATCGAGATCGCGCCCAGCTCCATGCCGGTGGTGGCCAGCCAGACCAGGTGCGACGAGATCCGGTTGAGCTCCATCATCAGCACGCGGATGGTGGTGGCCCGCTCGGTGACGTCCTCGGTGATGCCGAGCAGCTTCTCCACGGCCAGCGCGTAAGCGGTCTCGTTGAAGATCGGGGCGAGGTAGTCCATCCGCGTCACGAACGTCGAACCCTGTACCCAGTTGCGGTACTCGAGGTTCTTCTCGATGCCCGTATGCAGATAGCCGACGACCGAGCGGGCCTCGCGGACCGTCTCGCCCTCCAGCTCGAGGACCAGTCGGAGCACCCCGTGGGTCGACGGGTGCTGTGGACCCATGTTGACCACGATGCGCTCGTCGTTGATCGGGTCGGTGCCCGACACGACGGTGTCCCAGTCCCCACCGGTGACGGTGAAGACCCTGCCCTCGGTGGTCTCGCGTTCGGTCGCGTAGTTCGACGTGGTCACAGTGCCGGCCCTCCGTTCACGACTGCGGGGCTCGCAAGCTCGCTCCTCGCGCTCACTGGTAGGACCTCCTACGGTCCGGCGGTGGAATTTCCGCACCCTTGTACTCGACGGGCACGCCACCGAGCGGGTAGTCCTTGCGCTGCGGGTGGCCCTCCCAGTCGTCCGGCATGAGGATCCGGGTCAGGTTGGGGTGGCCGTCGAAGACGATGCCGAACATGTCGTACGCCTCCCGCTCCTGCCAGTCGGCCGTCGGGTAGACGGCCGTGACGCTGGGCAGGTGCGGAGAATCGACCGGGACCGCGGCTTCCAGCCGGACCCGGCGCCGGTACGTCATCGAGGTGAGCAGGTAGACCACGTGCAGCCGGCGCTCGTCGGCGCCGAGGTAGTCCACCCCGGACACCGAGGAGCACAGCTCGAACCGCAGCGCCATGTCGTCGCGCAGCACCTGGCAGACCTCGGCGATCCGCTCCGGGCGTACGTGCAGGGTCAGCTCACCCCGGTCGACCACGACCTTCTCGATCGCGTCGCCGAAGGCCGGGTACGCCTCTTCCAGCGCGTCGCGGACCTCGTCGAAGTACCCGCCGTACGGCCGGGCGGCCTCCTCGATCGGCTGGCGCGGGCGGACCAGGCCGCCGTAGCCGGACACGTCGCCGGTGCCCTGGTTGCCGAACATTCCGCGACCCGCCGGACTGGCCGTCGGGTACTCGGCTCCGGCGGTGCTGCTCGCGCCGGGCGGCGTCACCGGCACCGGCACCCCGCCGTCGTTGGTCTTGTCCGTGGGAGACGTCATTTCGGGCCTGCCTGCGGGTGGAGATGGTTCTGGGCGTTCATCCAGTTCTCAATCCGCAACTGCTCCTCGCGCCCCTCGCGGACCGCCCGGGTCCACTCGGCACGCCGGGCCTTGTCGCTGCGGTAGGAGGACGGCATCGAGCCGTACGGCACGACCGGAACGTCGCCGCGCTCCTGGCGGGCCGCCAGCATCTTGCGGCCGTTCGGGCCCAGGGGCTCGTACATGATCTTCTCGCGGAGCTTGAGGATCGCGTCGATGAGCATCTCCGGCCGGGGCGGGCAGCCGGGCAGGTACATGTCGACCGGCACCACGTGGTCGACGCCCTGCACGATGGCGTAGTTGTTGAACATGCCGCCGCTGCTGGCGCAGACGCCCATGGAGAGCACCCAGCGGGGCTCGGCCATCTGGTCGTAGATCTGGCGCAGCACCGGCGCCATCTTCTGGCTGACCCGGCCCGCCACGATCATGAGATCGGCCTGCCGGGGCGAGGCCCGGAAGACCTCCATGCCCCAACGGCCCATGTCGTAGTGCGGACCACCGGCGGCCATCATCTCGATGGCGCAGCAGGCCAGGCCGAAGGTCGCGCCCCACACGGACGACTTCCGGGACCAGTTGACCAGCTTCTCCACCGAGGTGAGCAGGACGCCGGCGGGGAGCTTCTCCTCGATGCCCATCTGACGTTCCTTCCTCAGTCCCAGTCCAGGCCGCCGCGACGCCACACGTAGGCGTACGCAACGAAGACCGCGACGATGAACAGGACCATCTCCACGAAGCCGAAGATCGGCAGGGCGTCGAACGAGACCGCCCAGGGGTAGAGGAAGATGATCTCGATGTCGAAGACGATGAAGAGCATCGCCGTCAGGTAGAACTTGATCGGGAACCGACCACCGCCGACCGGCTGGGGGCTGGGCTCGATGCCGCACTCGTACGCCTCGAGTTTGGCCTTGTTGTAACGACGGGGACCGGCGAAGCGGGCGGCGCCGACGGAGAACAGCGAGAACGCCGCGGCGAGGGCGAACAGCCCGATGATCGGTGCGTAAGGCGAGAGCGTCATCGTTTTCTCCTGCTCGTCCTTCCCTGCCGTCAGTGCTTGACGAAAATCACACTATTCACGTCCCTCACCGTGCCTGCCGGCGGGGGTCGATCCATGTCGACGCCGGGGCTGCGACCAGCACCGATGCCGTCCTGTCTAGACCGCTGGCGCGGCCTTCGTCAGCGCATTGATGACCCGGTCCATCGCGTCCCCACCTCGGGGGTCGGTCAGGTTGGCCAGCAACTTGAGGACGAATCGCATCAGCGTCGGATGAGGCATGCCGTGCTTGGTGGCGATCCGCATGATCTCCGGACGGCCGATCAGTTTCACGAAGATGCCGCCGAGCCGGTAGTAGCCACCGAGGCGGGCCTTCAGCTCGTTCGGGTACGCCAGTAGCGCCCGCTCCCGCTCCGGACCGGCCGGACGCGCGAGGGCCTGCACCGCCACCTCGGCGGCCAGCTCGCCGGATTCCATGGCGTACGCGATGCCCTCACCGTTGAACGGGTTGACCATGCCGCCGGAGTCGCCGACCAGCAGGACCCCGCGGGTGTAGTGCGGCACCCGGTTGAAGCCCATCGGCAGAGCGGCGCCGAGGATCGGGCCGTCCGCGTTGGTCTCGTCGGTCATACCCCACTCGGCCGGCGTGTTGGCCAGCCAGTCGGTGAGCAGCCGGCGGTAGTTGGTCTTGCCGAACGCGGACGACGAGTTGAGCACGCCGAGGCCGACGTTCACCCGACCGTCACCGAGACCGAAGATCCAGCCGTACCCGGGTAGCAGGTTGTCGCCGCTGTCCTTGCTGCGCAGCTCCAGCCACGACTCCAGGTAGTCGTCGTCGTGCTTGGCCGGGGAGTGGTAGTAGCGGCGGACGGCCACACCGATCGGCCGGTCCTCCCGCTTGGCGAGCCCGAGCGCGAGCGGGAACCGACCGGAGACCCCGTCGGCGGCCACGACCAGCGGGGCGTGGAAGGTGGCGGGCTCCTTGCCGGGGCCCACCTCGGCCTCGACGCCGGTCACCCGACCGTCCTCGTCGAGCACCGGGCCCAGCACGTTGACGTTGGTGCGCAGTTTGGCGCCGGCCGCGACCGCGCGCTGGGCGAGCAGGTCGTCGAAGTCGAGGCGGGTGCGGACCAGGCCGTAGTTGGGGAAGCTGGCCAGCTCCGGCCAGTCCAGTTCCAGCCGTACGCCGCCGCCGATCACCCGCAGGCCCTTGTTGTGTAGCCAGCCGGCCTCGGGCGAGGTGTCCACGCCCATCCGGATGAGCTGACGCACCGCACGCGGGGTCAGTCCGTCGCCGCAGACCTTCTCCCGGGGGAACTCGGTCTTCTCCAACACCAGGACCCGTACGCCGTGCCGGGCCAGGTGGTACGCAGTCGCCGATCCACCGGGACCGGCGCCAACGACGATGACATCGGCGTCATGTTCCACCGCGGTCATTCGCGCCTCCTCCCGCACGCTCGTGAAATGCTTCACAAGCCAGACGGGACGAGTGTATGACCGGCGTCATACTTGCGCAGGATCAGGGGTACCTAACTCGCCGATGTGACAGCCGGCGACCGTCCACAGCGGGCGGGTGTCAGGCTGGGCTGGGCGCGTCCAGGCCGGCGTCGACCCGGATCGTCTCCGGTAGGTGCTCCCGCAGCGCGCCGCCCGCCGCCCGGTCCAGCGCGGCCAGCACCTCGGCGACCACCTGGCGGACGTCCGCCGGGTCCGCGCCCGCCAACGTGCGCAACTGCGCGATGAGTTCGGCCGCGTCGTCGTCGGTGGCGGCCACCGGGCTCGCCGGGTCTGCTCCGGTCATGCCGACGAGCGTACGGGACAAAGTGGACTAAAGCCGGACTTTTCTGAAACGCGGGGGTGCCTCGCGTGCTACCCGCAGGGCGCCTCGCCCGCTACTCGCGGACGCCCCGGTGCAGCGCGACCACACCGCCGGTCAGGTTGCGCCACGCCACCCGACCCCACCCGGCCGCGGCCACCCGCCCGGCCAACGCCGCCTGGTCCGGCCAGGCCCGGACCGACTCGGCCAGGTAGACGTACGCATCGGGGTTGCTCGACACCGCGCGGGCGACCACCGGCAGCGACCGCATCAGGTACGACAGGTAGACCGTCCGGAAGACCGGGTTGACCGGGGTGCTGAACTCGCAGACCACCAGCCGGCCACCCGGCCGGGTCACCCGCGCCAACTCACGCAGCGCCGCGTCGGTGTCGTTGACGTTGCGCAGCGCGAACGAGATGGTCACCGCGTCGAAGCTCGCGTCGGCGAACGGCAGGCGCAGCGCGTCGCCGGCCAGCAGCGGCACCTCGGGACGGACCCGCTTGCCGACCTGCAACATGCCCAGCGACAGGTCCGCCCCCACCGCGTACGCCCCGGACTGGGCCAGCTCCCGGGTCGACACACCGGTGCCAGCCCCCACGTCCAGCACGCGCTCGCCGGGACGCAGGCCGAGAGCCGCGCGGGTGGCCCGCCGCCAGGAGCGGTCCTGGCCGAAGGCGAGCACGGTGTTGGTCAGGTCGTAACGCTCGGCCACGCCGTCGAACATCGCGGCGACCTCGTGCGGTTGCTTGTCGAGACTGGCGCGCTGGCCCTGCGGGGTACGGCTCACCCCGTCCACTCTGCCAGCCCCGCGCGAGCCGTCGGCCGCTGGGTCCGCGTACCCCAGACTCCCGATGTCGTCGATACGCGAAAGGGCGGGGTGGTCACCCACCCCGCCCTTTCGTCGTGCCTCGTGTCAGTCGGTCGACGTCTCGTCGCCGGGGGCCACCACGACGACCCTGCGGCGGCGGGACAGCACCAGCAGCGCCCCACCCACGAGCAGGATCAGAGCACCGATGCCGCCGATCACGCCGACCTGCACACCGGTCACCGGAAGCCCGCCCCCGCCGGAGCCACCGCCACCGGTGGTCGGCGACGTGGACGTGCCCGGCGACGTCGTACCACCCGGCGTCGGAGTCACCGTCGGGGTGGGCGTGACGGTCGGCGTCGGGGTCGGCTGCGCGCTGAGGTCGACGAACACGTCGAACTGCGCGGTGTTGTCCACCTCGTCGGTCTCGGTGAACGCCCGGCGCTGCGCGCCGGAAGCGTCCTTCGGCTCCTCCTCGGGGCTGCCCTGGGCGGCGTCGAGACCGGCGGCCCAGACGAACCCGGGCCGGAGCACCGGCTCGGTGACGTCCGAGCCGACCTTCACCCGTACGTCGGCCGTGTAGAACTGCCCCGGCTTCAGCACCACGCCGGTGTCCTCGCAGTAGGCGTTCGCGAAGCCACCCAGCGGCTGCTCGACACAGCCCTCCGGCAGCTCGGCGAAGGTGACGCCCGCCGGCAGGGTGATCCCGTACGCCACGCCGGTCGCCTTACGGCTGCCGTCGTTGTAGATCGCCCAGTCCAGGGGCGCGGTCTCGCCCGCCCTGACGGGCTTCAGGCCGGTCTCGCCCGCCTCGTCGCCGTCCACCGCCACGTCGGCGTAGACGTCCTGCACCCAGGTCGTCAGGTCGTAACCCGGCTTGGCGACGGTGATGTCGTGCCGCACCTTGTTGTCAAGCAGGTTGGGGTCGGAGGTGGCCGAGCTGATGCTGACCACCAGCGTGCCGGCGTCGCCGCGACCGCCGGTCGAGAAGATCGGGATGCCGAAGTCCTCGGTGGTGCCGGCGGCCAGATCGCCGAGCAGGCAGGTGAAGGTGGTGCCGGTGACGTCGCACCCGTCCGGGACGAGCACGCCGACCTGGCGGTTCTTCAGGCCCTTCGTCTCGACGGTGACCCGGATGTCCTTGGCGTCGACGGTGCTCCGGGTGTTGTCGACCTGAAACTTGAATGGCTTGGCCTTGGCCGCCTTGACGCCCTTTGCCAGCTCGTAGCTGAGCGGCGTCAGGGCCAGGTCGGCCTGGTCGGCGGCCTGCGCCGGGGCGGCCACGGTGGCCACGCCACCGGCCGCGAGCAGGGCCACGACGCCGGCACGCACCAGGGCCGAGCGGTGGAACGCTGTCATCAGTCCCCCGGGGGTCGGGAAGAAAAAGGAATGGTTGCGGGAACGTGCGGACGTTATCCGAGGTCAATCTGCCACGCCAGCACGGCGGACGGTTTTCAACCGTCCGGACTGGACCCGCCACACGGATTGGGCGGGACGGTCACCCATCCCGCCCGTACCGCTGTGCGTTATGTGAACGACCCTCATGGGTCGATGGAGGACTACCTCGGACGACGGCCGCACGCTATCCGTCGGCGATCATCTCCGCCACCCCCGCAGAGGGCCGTATGCCGCCTCGGCCACCAGGAACACCCGTACCGCCGACCACCGGCGCGCGTAAGCACGACCCCCAGGTCAGCCGAACGGCCGGGCCGCGTCGAGCCTCAGTTGACCTCGACCAGCGGCAGCGATCGGCCCGCGCCGCCGCCCGGCAGCGCGATCGAGGAGAAGTGCGAGACCACCCGCTCGTCGGTCGGGTCGTCGGCCGGCGTGTGGTGCACCGCCAACCGGTTGTAGAGGGTGTCGCGCTGGGCCGGAATCCGGTCGGCGGAGCGGATCATGCCGATCAGCTCGTGCAGGTTGGAGCGGTGCCGGGCGCCGGCGGAGGAGATCACGTTCTCCTCCAGCATGATCGAGCCGAGGTCGTCCACGCCCATGTGCAGGGCGAGCTGCCCGACGTCCTTGCCGGTGGTCAACCACGACGCCTGCAGGTGCGGCACGGTCTCGAAGAAGAGCCGGGCCACCGCGACCAGCCGCAGGTATTCCAGGGTGGTCGCCTGCGTACGGCCCTTGAGGTGGTTGTTCTCCGGCTGGTACGTCCACGGGATGAACGACCGGAACCCGCCCGTACGGTCCTGCACGTCGCGGATCATCCGCAGGTGCTCGATCCGCTCGGCGTGCGTCTCGCCGGTGCCCATCATCATGGTGGCGGTCGACTCGACGCCCTGCCGGTGGGCCAGCTCCATGACCTCCAACCAACGCTCACCCGACTCCTTGAGCGGGGCGATGGCCCTGCGCGGGCGCTCGGGCAGCATCTCCGCGCCGGCACCAGCGATCGAGTCGAGGCCGGCGGCCTTGATGCGGGCGATGGCCTCGTCCAGGCTCACGCCGGAGACCTTGGCCATGTGCAGGATCTCGCTCGGCCCGATCGAGTGGATGGCCAGCTGCGGGTACGCCTGCTTGACCGAGGAGAACAGCTCCTCGTAGTACTCGACGCCGTAGTCCGGGTGGTGCCCGCCCTGGAGCATCACCTGGGTCGCGCCCAGCTCGACCGCCTCGCCGCAGCGGCGCAGGATCTCCTCCGTGGGGTGCGTCCACCCCTCGGAGTGCTTCGGCGCCCGGTAGAACGCGCAGAACTTGCACGCCGTCACACAGACGTTCGTGTAGTTGATGTTGCGATCGATCAGGTAGGTGACGACGTTGTCCGGATAGCGCCGCCGGCGCACCGCGTCCGCCGCCTCGCCCAGCAGGTGGAAGGGCGCCTCGGTGTAGAGCAGCAGCGCCTCCTCGGGCGTGATCCGCCCGCCGTCCGCACCACGCTGCAGGATGTCGTCGATCTCCCGGCTCACCGTCACAACCCCGAGCCTACGTCGGCCACGACTCACCTCGCCGAACTGGGGACGCCGATGTGACCCGCACCCGTCTCGAACGGCTGAGCCGTGGCGCGCTGAACTACCAAAAGTGGCCCTGGCAGCAATCAGACGGGCCGAGCTGTCAATTTTTGACAGCTGAAGGCCCAAGACCGGGTACTGTAATAGTTGTTATGGGGATTAGGAGTTGAGCTAGAGGATGCTGCTGCGCTTTCGGGCGACCAACTTCGCCTCCCTCCGCGACGAGGCCGAGCTGAGCCTCACCGCTGCCGATGAGCACCCTGATCTCGCCGTCCGGCCGGTGCCGCGGGAGAAAGTGTCCGTTCTGCCCGTGGTGGGCATCTTCGGCCCGAACGCCTCAGGCAAGTCCAACATCGTCAAGGCCCTCGGCTTCGCGCGCGACGCGGTTCGACTGTCCCACCAGCGTTGGCTGCCGCAAGAACCGATCCCGGGTCGCTGGCCGTTCCGGCTCGACCACGAGAGCGGGAACCTGCCGAGCGAGTTCGTCTTCGACTTCGTCGTCGAGAACGTCAGGTACGAGTACGCGGTGGCCTCGACGATGTCGAGGACAGATACCTGAAGGGCCGCTACGGCGCGGTGCCCTTCCTGGACCACGACGTGTTGGATCTCCTGGTTCCTCCGACGCGTGCGGCGTGAGCGCCACCACCCGAAAACTTCTGAACTTTGGAACGCTGGCAATTGAAGTTTGGTGGCCCAGTGGCTAAGGTCTTCCCCTGTCCCTTGTCGACGTGCCCCCCTTCTCGGCCGTCCGCTGATGGCCCGCTCTGGCAAGCCGCTGCGCCGCCAGCCCGGAACCCGTCTGGAGCGCAAGACCTACCTGGTCTGCTCCGAGGGCGAGAACACCGAGACGCTGTACTTCAAGGGTCTGCCCCGCGAGCTACGGGCGGGCAATGTGCGGATCGAAGTCTTCTCCGGCAAGGGTGAGCCGTACGGCGTTGTCGAAAAGGCCGTAGCGGAGGCCAACCGGGCCGCCGTCCAAGGTGAGGACTACGACGAGGTCTGGTGTGTCTTCGACGTCGAAGCTCCAGGAGCACACGCCCGCCTCGGCGCGGCACTCGCACTGGCCGCACGGCACGGCATCAACTGCGCCACCTCCAATCCCTGCTTCGAGGTGTATCTCCTTCTGCACTACGCGGATCTGCCCTACCTCACGACCGAGGAAGCGTGTCGGCGGCTGGAAGGACACCCGTGTGGTTACACCCGACGCGGCAAGCTCCTGGACTTCGAGGCGCTCAAAGCGGGCCGTCCTGACGCGTTCCGTCGGGCGGCGCGACTGGACAGGCTGAGCGCAGGCCTGCCGCTAGCTGACCGAAACCCCTCGACCTCGGTGCCAGGCCTGGTGGCCGCCCTGGAGTCCGACGCCGTCACCAACACGCTTTCCCGCAGAACGGTCTGAGGAGCGCACCATGCCGATGCACAGGATCGAAATCGACGACCAGGTGTACGCCCTGCTTCAGCAGCACGCGGTTCCTTTCGTCGATCGGGAGAACGACGTGCTTCGCCGCCTCCTGGGGCTCGACCTCGGTCCCGAGAAGGCCAAGGAGGATCGGCGGCCGGGCGGAGACCTCATGGGCCTGATCGAAGCCAAGCTCCTGAGCCCCGGCGACGAACTCATCCACGTCCAGTCACGGAAGGGCCGGACACACCGAGCGGTGGTCACCGCAGATGGGCACCTTCGCCTGCCCGACGGATCCACCTATGCGAAGCCTTCGCCAGCGCTGAAGGCGTGCGTCGGCCACGACGTCAACGGCTGGGGGCAGTGGACCCACGTCCGGAGCGATAAGCCACTTCAGGCGCTGCGCCAGAAGCTCCTGCAGGGGTCTGAGTGATTCAGACGTCGTAGTCGACCGTGAGCTTGTCGGTGGTCGGGCTGGACTGGCAGGTGAGGACGTAACCGGCGGCCAGCTCGTCGGGCTCCAACGCGTAGTTGCGGGCCATCGTGACCGAACCGTCGACGACCTTCGCCTTGCAGGTCGAGCAGACACCGCCCTTGCAGGCGTACGGCAGCTCGCCGCGCACCTTCAGCGCGGCGTCCAGCACCCGCTCCTCGCGGCCCATCGTGAAGCTCGACGACCGGCCGTCCAGCACGATGGTGACGTCCGTGCCGATGCCCGGCTGCTCGCTGGGGCGCGTCACCGGCTCCGGCGGCGCGTCGACGTGGAACAGCTCGGTGTGCACGGCCGACTCCGGCAGACCCCGCGCCGCCAGCACCTCCCGGGCGTCGACCACCATGCCGTACGGGCCGCAGAGGAACCACTCCTCGATGACCTCGCCCGGCACGATGGAGCCCAGCAGGCGCGCGAGCCGTTCGGCGTCGATCCGCCCGGAGAGCAGCGGCGATTCGCCCTGCTCCCGGGACAGCACGTGCACCAGGTGCAGCCGGGAAGGGTAGCGGTCCTTCAGGTCGGCCAACTCCTCGGCGAACATCACCGTGTTCGCCGTGCGGTTGCCGTACACCAGGGTGAAGGTGCTGGCCGGTTCGACGGCCAGGGCCGTCGCGACCAGCCCGAGCACCGGGGTGATGCCGGAGCCGGCGACGACCGCGCCGTAGTGGCGGGCCCGGTCCGCCGCGAACGCCGTGGTGAAGGTGCCCAGCGGCGGCAGCACCTCGACCGTGTCACCGCCGCGCAGCGCGCCGCAGGCGAAGGCCGAGAAGGCGCCGCCGGGAACCTGCCGCACCCCGATCCGCAGCCGGCCGCGCCGGGTCAGATCGTCCGGGGTGGAGCAGATCGAGTACGACCGGCGCACGTCCTCGCCGTCGTCGGTCACCCGCCGCACGGTCAGGTGCTGACCCGCGCGGAACGCGAAGGTGTCCCGCAACTCCTCGGGTACGGCGAAGGTGACCGCCACGGAGTCGTCGGTGAGGCGGTCGACGGCGGCCACCGACAGCGGGTGGAAGGCAGGTCGGCGACGGACCGGCCGGGAGATGGTGACTGTCACAGCGCCTTCAGGTGATCGAAGGGTTCGGAGCAGGAACGGCAACGCCACAACGCCTTGCACGCGGTCGAGCCGAACCGGCTGACCTGTTCGGTCTCCGGCGAGCCGCAGAGCGGGCAGCGGACCGCGAGGGTCAGCGCGACCACGCCCGGGGCGTTCGCCGGCGCGGGCGGGGCGATACCGGCTGAGGCGAGCTTGGCCCGACCAGCAGCGGAGATCCAGTCGGTGCTCCACGCCGGGCTGTAGACAGTCCGCACGTCGACGTCCGGATGGCCGGCCGCCGCCAGAGCACGGCGCACGTCGGCCCGGATCACGTCCATCGCGGGGCAACCGGTGTACGTCGGGGTGATGGTGACGCCGACCCGACCGGTGACCGGGTCCTCCTCGACCGCGCGCAGGATGCCCAGCTCGTCGATGGTGATCACCCGGATCTCCGGGTCGACCACGCTCGCCGCCGCCGTCCGCGCGTCGGTCCCGGTCCGCTGTGCGGTGACTCCCGTGCTCACCACTGCGCCCCGGGGTGAGCGCGGTGCAGCACCTGCATCTCGGCCAGCAGGTAGGACAGGTGCTCGGTGTGTACGCCGGCCCGCCCGCCCGTGGGCGCCCAGCCGCGCTCGGGGCGGGTGAGCGTCGCCTCGGCCAGCACCGGCCCGACGACCTCGTCGAACGCCGGCCGCAGACCCTCCGGATCGACAGGCGCCGCCGGGTCCGCCGCGAACAGCTCATGGGTGTACGGCCAGACGTGGTCCACGGCCTCCTGCATCCGGCGGTGCGACTCCTCGGTGCCGTCGCCGAGCCGCTTCACCCACAGCGCGCCGTGGTCCAGGTGGTACGCCGACTCCTTGCGCGCCTTCGCGCCGATGGCGGCCAGTCGTTCGTCCGAGCAACCGGCGAGCGCGGTGTAGAGCGGCACCTGGTACGCCGCCAGGAAGAACAGCTTCGCCATGGTCACCGCGAAGTCGCCGTTGGGCAGCTCGACCAGGAGCACGTTGCGGAACTCGCGGTCGTCGCGCAGGTACGCGAGCGCGTCCTCGTCCCGACCCGCCGCTTCCAGCTCACCCGCGTACGACAGCAGCAGGCGGGCCGCGCCGAGCTGGTCGAGGGCGATGTTGGCGAGCGCGATGTCCTCTTCCATCTCCGGCGCGCGGGTCGCCCACTCGGCCAGCCGCTGCGCGGCGACGAGCGCGTCGTCGCCCAGGGCGAGAGTGAAGGCGAAGGGCCCGTTCACAGGTGTGCCACCCCGTCCGGCACCTCGTAGAAGGTCGGGTGGCGGTAGACCTTGTCGGCGGCCGGGTCGAAGAAGGCGTCCTTCTCGTCCGGGCTGGACGCGGTGATCGCGCCCGCCGGCACCACCCAGATCGACACGCCCTCCTGGCGGCGCGTGTAGAGGTCGCGGGCGTTGCGCAGCGCCAGCTCGGCGTCCGGAGCGTGCAGGCTGCCGACGTGGGTGTGTGACAGGCCGCGCCGCGCCCGCACGAAGACCTCCCACAGAGGCGAGTGTTCGTTGCTCACGCGGCCACCTTCTCCCTGGTGTCGACCTGCTTGGCGGCGTACGCCGTGGCGGCCTCGCGGACCCACGCGCCGTCGTCGTGGGCCGCCCGACGGTGTGCCATCCGCTCCCGGTTGCACGGCCCGTTGCCCTTGATGACCCGCATCAGCTCGTCGTAGTCCGGCTGGCTGTAGTCGTACGCCTGCCGCTCCTCGTTCCACCGCAGGTCGTCGTCGGGGATACGCAGCCCGAGGATCTCCGCCTGCCCGACGCACATGTCGACGAAGCGTTGGCGCAGGTCGTCGTTCGAGAAGCGCTTGATCTTCCAGGCCATCGACTGGGCGGAGTGGGTGGAGTCGCCGTCCGGCGGGCCGAACATGGCCAGCGACGGGTACCACCAGCGATCGACCGCATCCTGGGCCATGGCCTTCTGCGCCGGTGTGCCGTGCGCGAGGGTGTGCAGGATCTCGTAGCCCTGACGCTGGTGGAAGGACTCCTCCTTGCAGACCCGGATCATCGCCCGGGCGTACGGCCCGTAGGAGCACCGGCACAGCGGTACCTGGTTGACGATCGCCGCGCCGTCCACCAGCCAGCCGATCGCGCCCACGTCAGCCCAGGTCAAGGTGGGGTAGTTGAAGATCGAGCTGTACTTCTGCCGGCCGTCGAGCAGCAGCTGGACCAGTTCGTCGCGGCTGATGCCGAGGGTCTCGGCAGCGGCGTACAGGTAGAGGCCGTGGCCCGCCTCGTCCTGCACCTTGGCCAACAGGATGGCCTTGCGCTTGAGCGAGGGGGCTCGACTGATCCAGTTGCCCTCGGGCTGCATGCCGATGATCTCGGAGTGGGCGTGCTGGGCGATCTGCCGGATCAGCGTCCGGCGGTACGCCTCGGGCATCCAGTCGCGCGGTTCGATCTTCTGCTCCGCGTCGACGACCTCGGTGAAGTAGGCCGCCAGGTCCTCGTCCGGCGCCGGGCCGCCGCGGCGCTCACGAGCCGCGGCGGTCCGCAGTTCGGCCTCGGCCGCCTCGACCTCACCGAGCAGGCCCGCGCCGGGCGCGTCGTCCGGTGCGTCGCCGGGGGCGGAGAAGTCGTTGCCATACATGAGGACAAGTGTTACAGCTTGCGCCCGAATGCACTAGGGGGTGTAACAGGAAACCCGAGTGACGTTCCGTCACTGATGGGCGGGTTACCGCTACCCACCGCAATCGCTGCGCCTATGACGTGGCTCACCAAAAAGCTGCCAAACCTCACAAAAGCCACCTAATGCTGGGACTTTCTCCTGATTTCGCACGTTGCCTGGTGTCGAACTCTGGCACTCAGCCCGTCCGGACGTAGACTTTTGCCGGTCAGACGATCGGCTGCCCCCACGCCGGCTCCACCAGAGGCCACCGCCCCCGGCCTCGGCGCACGCACCGGTCGCCCCGGACAACGAAGCCGGTCCCCCCGGCCCTGACATCTGGAGCTCACCCAACTCATGCGATCTCGCGTGACCATGGTGTTCGCCGTCGTGGCGGTGATGCTCGGTGGCGTCCTACTGGTCCCCGCCGCGTATGCCCGGCTCTCCACCGACAACAGCGGCGGTGGCGCTGGCGGTGGTGGCGCCGTCAATGCCGCCACACCCACACCCACACCCACATCCGCGCCCACATCCGCACCCGCACCCGCACCCGCACCCGCGCCGGCCCCGCCGCCACCCCCCACGCTGGCCGCAGGCCGCGTGTCGGTGGCCTTCAAGGGCGACTTCTTCTCGTGGTCACTGCTGGACCGGCAGAGCGGCAAGATCTCCGGATCGTCGAACATGGCGTCGACCAGCTCCACCGAATCGATGATCAAGGCGTGGATCGTCTCCGACTACCTGCGCCAGATCGGGAACCGGGAGCCGCCGCCCGCGCTGAAGGAGTCGGCCCGGCTCGCCATCGTCGACAGCAACGACGGCGCGGCCGACAAGGTCTATGCCGCCGCAGGTGGGTCCTACAAACCGTCGAAGAGCAGCACCCCCGACCCGGTGATCCAGCGGGCGATCAAGATCTGCCGCCTGACCGACACCAAGCGCGGCAACGTCGAGCCCTACACCGGCTACTGGAGCTACACACGGATGTCCCCGCGCGACGCCGCGCGGGTTGGCGACTGCATCGCCGACGGCAAGGCCGCCGGCCCGAAATGGACCAAGTGGGTGCTGGAACAGATGAGCCAGGTCCGCGGCACCACCGCCAAGAAGGATCAGAAGCCCGGCTACGGCGGTGGGCGCTGGGGGATCATCGACGGCCTACCCAAGTCGATCACCGCTCAGGGCCCGGTCAGCATCAAGAACGGTTGGACGCCGATAGGCAGCGACGGGAACTGGCACGTCAACTGCCTCGCGGTCAACGGCAAGTGGAGTCTCGCGGTGATGCTGCGCTACCCGGTCAAGCAAGGGCTGGACTACGGCGCGCAGGTCTGCGCCAGCGTGGCCAGCCAACTGGTCACCCCGCAACCGGGCGCCGCCCTGAAGGTGCCGCAGCAGCCGGTCGGGAAGCTCTGATGGCCGGCAACCGGCGGGCCGACCGCAACGGTGGGGGCGAGGCCTCGCCACTGCGCCTGATCGCCGTCGCGGTCATCCTCATCGGGCTGGTGCTGGTGTCACTTCGCCTGCTCCCCGGATCGCCGTTCGAGTCGGCCGCCGCCGCCAAGTGGGGTGACGCCGAGGCGACGACCGGCGACCGGTCCACCGGCGCGGCCACCGACCGCAGCGCCCGTCAGCCGGCGCCACCCAGCCCCAGCCCTTCGCTGGCACCGCTCCCGTTCCAGGCCAAGGACCTCGACCTCGACATCGAGGGCTGGTACTCCTGGAGCGTTCTCGACCGCCGGACCGGAAAGATCATCGGTTCGAAGAACATGGGCGAGACCAGCACCACCGCCTCGTTGATCAAGTCCTGGATCGTCGCCGACTACCTGCGGCGCACCGCCGAGGCCGGCCAGACACCGAGCGACGCGAAACTCGCCGACGCGAGCCTCATCATCCGGGACAGCGACAACACCCGGGCCCAGCAGTTCTACAACTCGGTCGGCCGGGACGCCTCGATCCGGCGTCTGATCTCCACGTGCAAGCTGACCGACAGCAGCGTCGCCCCCGACAAGGGTTGGTCCCGCACCGCGCTCTCCCCCCGCGACACCGCGCGGCTGGGCAACTGCATCGCCACCGGCACCGCCGCTGGACCGAAGTGGACCAAGTGGCTTCTCAACGAGATGAAGCTGGTCCGGGGCGCCGGCGACTTCGGTATCCGCAAGGCCTTCCCGGCCGCGCAGCAGAAGCAGATCGCCATCAAGAACGGGTGGATCGACCGGACCGAAGAGCAGGAGATGCACATCAACTGCCTGGCCATCGGCGACACCTGGACGATGGGCGTGATGGTCAGGTACCCGATCAACCTGGGCTACGACTACGGCATGAAGAACTGCCAGAAGATCACCGAGGCGCTACTGCTCCCCGGCACCTGACGCGGCTGCTCTTCGACGTCAGCACGCTGCTCTGTCCCTGCGGGCAGAGCAGCGTGCTCTGTGCCCAGCGGCGCCCTACGGACCCGCGGCGTTCCCCCGGCCGGCGGCGGGTCAGCCGGCGAAGAACTCCGGCCCGCCGTCCGGTAGCGCCGGGACCTCGCCGAGCCCGGCGACCCGCCGGGCGAACTCGCGCAGGCCGGAGACCTGCCGCTCACCGAGCGAGAAGTCCAGGATCCGGAAGTACGTGGCCAGCGTCGCCGCGTCGAACGCCTCCCAGCGCGCCGCCGCCTCGGCGACCTGATCGAGTTCGGAGAGGCAGAGGTCGCGCGAGCGGAGGAACGCCTCGTGCACCTCCTTGACCAGGCCCGGGTGCGCGGCGGCGAAGTCTCGGCGGACCGCCCAGACGGCGAAGACCATCGGCAGCCCGCTCCATTCCCGCCACGCCTGTCCGAGGTCGGTCACGGTGAGGCCCCGCAACGGCGCCTCGTGGTACGCCCGCAGCGCCACGTCCCCGATCAACACCCCGGCGTCGGCCTCGAGCAACATCTGGGTCAGGTCCGGAGGGCAGCGGAAGTATTCGGGCCGTACGCCGTACCGCTCGGCGAGCAGCAACTGCGCCAGCATCACCCCGGTCCGCGAGGTCGAACCGAGTGCCACCCGAGCGCCGTCCAGCTCGGCGAGCGGTCGGGTGGAGACCATGTTGACCGAGAGCACCGGTCCGTCGCTGCCCACCGCCAGGTCCGGCAGGAGGAGCAGCTCGTCGGTGTGCTTGAGGTACTCCATCAGCGTGATCGGACCGATGTCGAGGTCGCCGGCCACCAGCGCTGCGCTCAGCCGATCCGGCGAGTCCTTGCGCAGGTCCACGTCGAGCAGGCTGCCCGAGCGCATCAGACCCCAGTAGATCGGCAGGCAGTTCAGGAACTGGATGTGCCCGACCCGCGGGCGTGCGACGCGCTCAACCATGACCCGACCGTATCCCCGGCCTCGGGATCCAGCCCGGCGGGCCGGCCCGGAGTGGCCAACCCCGCACCCGACCCCACCCGACTGCGGGCGCGCCTCGTCGCCCGCCCTTGAGCCGCAGTCCGAAGACGGTGGCGCTGGCCGGGCCCTTCGCAACGAAAAGTGTCGTACACCTGTGCCAGTGTCGGTCCATGTTGAGGGCGTTGGCGCAGGCGGGTGGCGGTGTCGACGCCTGCGCCGACGCCGCGCTGTGGGCCCTTCCCGACCACGACCTGCTCGCATCGCTGGACGCGGCACACGTGCTGACGCAGCGCCTGGCAACCATCCAGCTCGCTCTCGTGCGCGAGCTCGACGGCCGTGGTCTCGCGGTCGCCCAGGGCGCATCGTCCACCGCCGTCTGGTTACGGGAGCGGCTTCGGCTGTCCGGGCGGTCGGCCCGGCAGTTGGTCCAGCTCGCCGCCACCATCGACGCGGCGCCGCCGACGGTCCGTGCCGCCCTCCTCGACGGCAGCCTCACTGTGGAGCAGGGCAAGGTGGTGGCGGAGACGATCGCGGATCTCCCCGTCGAGGCCGGCCCGGAGGCGGCAGAGAAGGCCACCGAGTTGCTGATCGCCTGGGCCGACCGCTTCGATCCGACCACCCTGAGTCGCCTCGGCGAACGCGTCCTCGCGCACGTCGCGCCCGACCTGGCCGACGAGGCCGAGCTGGCGGCCCTCGACCGGGCCGCCGAGCGGGCCGAGGCTCGCCGGCACGTCACCCTCTCCGAGCCGAAGGACGGGCAGGTACGCCTCACCGGCAACCTCGACACCGAGACTGCGAGCCTGCTGCGGGAGGCCATCGATCCGCTCTGCGCCCCGGCCGGCGAGCACGACGACCGCAGCCCGGGCCAACGCAGGGCCGACGCACTCGGCGAGATCTGCCGGCTGGCACTGCGCACCGGCCACCTGCCCGACAACGGTGGAGACCGGCCGCAACTGGTCGTCACCATGTCGCTCGACGCGCTGGTCAACGAGCTCGGCGCGGGCACCCTGGACACCGGAGTGCGTCTCACGCCGGGCGCGGTCCGCCGCCTGGCCTGCGATGCCGCCGTGCTGCCGGCGGTATTGAACGGCAACAGCCAGATTCTGGACGTCGGGCGTCAGCGCCGGCTCTTCACCGGTCCGCTGCGGCGCGCGCTGGTGCTACGCGACGGCGGCTGCGCCTTCCCTGGCTGCGACCGGCCATCCCGTTGGTGCGACGGACACGTGCGCCGTGAGGCGCTGATTGATCGAGTGGAGGTGAGAGACCGCCACCGCCGTCCTGTCGCGGCAGGAGGGTGAAGCTGAGGGGCAGTCGG
>NZ_JBICTE010000018.1:0-123952 GCF_043197485.1 Micromonospora sp. NPDC049102
ATTCCTGCGCCTGGCCTGCGCTCTCATCTGCTACCGCCGCGCCGACCGACTCAACCTGTTGACCAGCAACAAACCCAACTGACACACGGTCTTAGGTCACCTGGCTGGGGGCGGATGCGGTGATAAGCGGTATACCTCAGAGTCATATTCATACCTCTGAGGTATACCGGTCACCAGCACATCGCCACGGCGGGCAGCCACATCGGCACGGCGCACAGCCACAGCGGACGACCAGCGCCGTCCGGTCGAGCCGGGCTACGGCCGCTCGCGTGGCAGATCGGCGCGTGCCTGACCGTCGCGTGCCTGACCGGCGGCGGCGTTACCGGCCGGGAGCCGGTAGGCGGCGAAGAAGACCGTCAGTCCCACCACGACGGTGACTGCCAGCAGAGCGTTCTCCGCGACGCTGTCCACGATCGGCATCGCCTCCGCGTGGGCCAGGTGGTACAGCAGGTGTGGCGTGTTCGCGACGACCGACGCGGCCGCTGCGGCGAGGCACAACTCCCGCACCGGCCGCGCGGCCGCGCCCACCCGAGGACCACCGCCAACGCCAGGTAGGCGTAACCCAGATCGGACAGCAGGTGCCCGTTGTACGGGCCACCGGCGGCCACCCACCCCGCGCCGAACGGGAACCAGTCGAAGAACCACCGTGGCGCCACGGCCGCCGGCACGCCGAGGGCGAGCATCTGCGCCGCCAGTAGAGATGAGCCGATCCGAATCCACCGCATGGGGCTCTTCCTCTGCGCTTCTGCCTCGTCTGTCGGCATCTTGCCTCTGCTCAAAGGTTCGTTGACACCCTTCAACGTGGGCATCTATGGTTCGACCGTTCCTCGGCCAATGAATTAGTAGCACAGACTCGCTCACGGGAGGGGGCTGAGACGTTGCGATCGTACGGGTCCTTCATCGCAGGTCAGGACGTTGCAGCGGACAAGTGGGTACATTGCCTGCGCGCCTCGGCGGTGCTCGACGACATGCTGCCCCAGCTCTCTCTCAAGCGTGACCTGGACCGCGGCCGGCGCCACGACGGCGACGACCACCCGAGCGTCCTGGCCCGCTGTGCGGTGGCCGACGACGCCGTGGTCGAGCGGGCCATCCAGGCCGCCGCGGCGGCGGCGCCCGTCTGGGGCGCGATGCCGCTTCAGGTACGGCTCCAGGTGGTGCACCGGCTGCACCAGGAGCTGCGCCGGCGGCACGACGAGGTGGTGGAAGTCCTCGTCCACGAGGGCCACCCCCGCGCGCTCGCCGAGTGGGAGCTGGCCGGCTGCCTGCACGGCACCAGCCCCGAGACGATCGGGCTGTGCGCCGAGCAGATGCACCGGGAGTACGAGGACGCGAACCGGCGCCTGCTGGTGGTCCGCAAGCCGGACGGCGTCGTGGCGCTGAGCCCACCGCAGAACGCGGCGGCGGTCAACTCGCTGCTCGGCGTGCCCGCGCTCGCGGCCGGCAACGCGCTCGTCGTCAAGGCGCCGCGCGGGAGCCCCTACGGCGTGATGTACGTGTTGCGCGAGATCGTGGCGCCGATCCTCGACGAGGTCGGTGCCCCACCCGGCACCCTGAACGTCGTCTGTGGCCCGCCCAAGCGGATCCTCGACCAGTTCCTGGCCAGCCCGCTCGTCGATGACATCTTCTACTTCGGCAGCAGTGAGCTCGGCATCCCGCTCGGTGAGGACGCGGTACGCCGGGGCAAGAAGCCGATTCTGGAGCTGGCCGGCAACGACGGCTGCGTGGTGTGGCACGACGCGGATCTCGACCGTGCCGCCGAGGCGCTCACCGAGAGCTTCTTCGGGTCCGGGCAGATCTGCATGGTGCCCAACTACGTGGTGGCCCACCCGGCCATCGCGGACCGCCTGCTGGCCCGCCTGATCAGCCACGCCCGCAAGATCCGGCCCGGTCATCCCGAGGACCCGGACGTCCTGCTGTCGCCGGTGCTCAAGAGCGACCAGTTCAACCGGTACGTCGAGCAGGCCACCGAGAACGGCGCCGAGGTGCTCGCCGGCGGCAACCGGATGGAGCTGGACGGCTCGATCTCGTCCACCGGGGTGTTCGTCGAGCCGACAGTCCTGCGGGTCGACGGCCTGGCCGGGGCCCGGGCGGTGTGGGCGGTGGCCCGGGAGACCTTCTTCCCGCTACTGCCGGTGGTGGTGCCTGACCCGGACCACGGCGACGGCCTGCTCGACGATGTCATCGACTTCCTCAACGCCAACGAGTACGCCCTGCGTAACTCCGTCTGGACCGGCGACGACTCCACCGTCGAGCAGTTCGTCGCGCGGGTGCACAACGGCGGCCTGCTCAAGATCAATGATTCGCACATCGGCTTCGTTCCGTACCTGTCCACCCACGGCGGTGCCGGCCTGACCGGCGGCCCGCTGGGCGAGAGCAACTATCCGATGCTGCGTACGTCGCACCTACAGGGGATCAGCATCGGCCGCGACGTCCAACCACGGCGGGCGGCGCTCGCCTCCCCGCTACGTGCCGAGCAGGAGGGTCTGGCCGCATGAGTTTCCTCGATACCGAGCGGGATACCTGTGAGGCGTTGCTTCCAGGCCTGCTCAAGAGGCTGGGCGAGTTTCCGCTGATGGAGCTGGAACGTCGGGGCGGCCCGGGTGTCGCCCTCTTCCGGGAGGCCGGGGGCGCGGGTCTGGTGGTGCCCAAGACGTACCACGGGCTCGGTGCCTCCGCGCTCCAGGCCGTGCGGGTCACCCGCGCCCTGGCCGCCCAGGCGCCGTCACTGGCGGTCGCCACCACGATGCACCAGTTCTCGGTCGCCGGCCTGGTGGCTCTGGCCAGGGCGAACGTGGGATTCGAGTGGATGCTGCTGGAGGCGGTCGCCACCGACCGCCGGTTGGTCGCGTCCGGCTTCGCCGAGGGGCACGCCGGTCGCGGCATCCTGACGCCCACCATGACGGCCCGGCGGGACGGCAAGAACTGGCGGGTCACCGGTGCGAAGCGGCCGTGCAGCCTCTCCGCGTCGATGGACCTGCTGACCGCGAGCGTCGCCGTGCCCACCGAGGACGGCGGTACCCGCCTGGGTGTGGCGCTCATCCCGGCGGAGTCGCCGGGCATCACGATCGAGCCCTTCTGGGCGTCGTCGGTGCTCACCGGCGCCGAGTCCGACGCCGTGCTGCTCGACGACGTCGAGGTGCACCCAGACCTGTTCGTCTACCCGGAGGTCGCGCTCGACGGCCAGCTCGACGACCTGCAGACCGTCGGGTTCGTCTGGTTCCAGCTCCTGGTGACCGCGTGCTACCTGGGAGTGGCGTCGGCGCTGGTGGAGCGCGCGATCACGAGCGGCCGGGGGCCAATCACCGAACGGGCGGACGTCGCGACCGCCGTGCAGGGCGCGGCGATCATGTTGGACGGCGCGGCACGGAGCCTCGACGACGGCGACGGCGGCAACGACGCTCTCGGCCGGGCGCTCGTGGTGCGGTTCGCCGCAGCCAACGCGATCGCCACCGCCGTACGGGGCGCGGTGGATCTGCTCGGTGGGATGGCGTTCATCTCCTCGCCCGAGGTGGCCTACCTCTCCGCCGCGTCGCACGCGGTCGCCTTCCACCCGCCGTCGCGCGTGAGCGCCGCCGCGGAACTGACGGCCTGGTTCGACGGCCAGCCGCTCGTGGTGAGCTAGGGGGAGTGGTGACCAGCAGCGTAGAGACCGATCACCAGGTCCGGGACCAGGTCCGGAACAACTACCGACGGTTCCTGTCCCGGGGCCGCGCCAAGCTCGGCGACATGTTCGGCGGACACGTCGAGGTCGGTTCCGAGGGCGCGTGGGTATACACGTCGGACGGCGACCGTTTCCTCAACGTGGGTGGGTACGGCGTGTTCCTCCACGGTGCCCGGCATCCGGCCGTGGTCGCCGCCGTCATCGCGCAGATCCAGCGCCATCCGATAGCGACCCGGATGATGCTGGAGCCGTCGGTGGCCGACGCCGCGGCGGCGCTCGTCGCGGTGGCGCCTCCCGGCCTCACCCGGGTGCACTTCGCGGGCTCCGGCGCGGAGGCGGTGGAGGCGGCCATCAAGATGGCGCGTGTCCAGGGCCGGCGCAGGCTCGTCTCGACGGTGGGCGGCTACCACGGCAAGACCATGGGAGCCCTGTCCGTCACCGGGCAGGATCTCTACCAGCGACCCTTCCGTCCGCTGTTGCCGGACGCCACCCACGTCCCGTACGGGGACGCCGAGGCGCTGGGCGTCGTGCTGGCCGACGGACCGCCCGCCTGCGTGATCATGGAGCCGGTGCAGGGTGAGGGCGGGGTGGTGATCCCACCGCCCGGCTACCTGCGCGAGGTGTCCCGACTGTGCCGGGAGCACGGCGCGATCCTGGTGCTCGACGAGATCCTGACCGGCGTCGGCCGTCTCGGTCACTGGTGGGGCGCCCTCCGCGAGGGCGTGACACCGGACGTGCTGCTGGCCGGCAAGAGCCTGTCCGGCGGCATCGTGCCGGTCTCCGCCGTGGTCGCCACCGCCGAGGCTTTCCAGGCCTTCGACAAGGACCCGTTCCTGCACACGTCGACCTTCTCCGGCGCGCCGATCGCGATGGCCGCCACCCGCGCGGCGATCGGGGCCGTCACCGAGGAGGGGCTGGTCGACCGCGCGGCGACGCTCGGCGCCGAGTTGTTGGCCCGCCTGCGGGCGGTGACCGCCGGGTACCCGCACCTCGTGCGCGAGGTACGCGGCGTCGGGCTGCTGATCGGCGTGGAGTTCGCCGGCCCGGGGCTGGCGGGCGAGGCGATCCTCGAACTCCTCAACGCCCGGGTGATCGTGAACCACTCGCTGAACGCCAGCGCGGTGCTGCGCCTCACTCCACCCGCGGTGCTCTCCGGCGACGAGGTCGCCCTCCTGGTCGACGCGTTCGACGGCGCGCTGCGCACGCTCGGCCACCGCTATCCGACAGCAGACCGGCTGGGGGTCCACTGACATGCGACGGGTCGAGATTCAGGCGTTCCTACCTGGTGGGGACGGCTCCACGGTGTTCGACCAACTGGTCGACTTCGAACGTTATCCGCAGCTGGTCGACGTGGTCCAGGCCGTGACGGTGCAGACGCCGGCAGGCGAGCGACGGGTCGTCAGCTCGTGGGAGGTCCTGTTCCGCAACGGCATCCTCGCCTGGACCGAGGCCGACGAACTGGACCGCGACCGTCTCTCGATCGAGTTCGACCAGATCGACGGTGACTTCGACGAGTTCTCCGGCGCCTGGACGCTGCGCCAGGACCCGGACGGGGTGGCGATGACGTTCGTGGCGAGTTTCGACTTCGGCGTGCCCAGCCTCGCCAGCATCATCGACCCGGTCGCCGAGCGGGTGCTCACCGAGACGATCCACCACGTTCTTCGTGGATTGTTCCCGGCGGTCGTCATCCCGGACGGCGTCCTGGCGACCGCGGCGGCGGGCGTCATCGGGAAGGACTGACGATGGACCAGCAGAACACGTTCGACACGCCGACGACCGCCCGACTGCACCGCGCGGAGTACTTCGCGGGGCTCGCGCTGGCGAGCGGCGTCTTCATCGCGCACTGGGGCGAGATCCGGTGGCTGCCGGCGATCGGCCTGTTCCTCTACATCGACCTGATCGGTTACATCCCCGGCGCGATCGCCTACCACCGCAGCCCAGACGGGCGGATTCCGAAGGCCTACTACGTTCTCTACAACAGCATGCACAGCCTGCTCAGCGCCGGCTTGGTGGTGGCGCTGTGGGCCTGGCTGATCGGGCCCGAGTGGGCGCTGCTGGCCGTACCGATCCACCTCTTCGGTGACCGTTCGCTCTTCGGCAACCAGCTCAAGCCCTTCGGTGTGCCGTTCGAGCCCAAGCGCCTGCCCGCCTTCGACGCGCTGCTGCGCGAGGTGACCGGCCGTCCGTCGCCGTCGCGTGTCGCCGACGTACCGGCTGGCGCGCCGGCCACGTCGAGACCGACCTCGGTGGTCTGATGAGCCGGCCGGGCTCCGCGCCGAGCGGTTGGCAGCGTGACGATCCACGGGTCGCACGTCAGCCCGCCCTCGCCGGCGACGACGAGGCGTCCGTCGTGATCGTCGGTGGTGGGCTGGCCGGGCTCGCGCTGGCCTACCACCTGACGAACCACCTGCCCGCGAGCGACATCCTGGTGCTGGAGGCCACCGAGGTCGGCGCGGGCGCGAGCGGGCACAGCACGGGCATCGTCGGCCCCGGGGTCGGCGGCCCGATCACCAAGCTGGTCAAACGGTACGGGCGGGACCAGGCCCGGAACATGTTCGCCGCCACGCTCGACGGGATCGCCGCGCTGCGGCGGCTGGCCCGGACACTGCCCGACGGCTGCGAGCTGACCGAGGGTTTCCAACTCTTGGCGGCGTCGGCACCCGCACACGCCGGGTCGCTTCGTCGCCAGGCGCAGACCCTGGCCGACCTCGGCTTCGACGCCTCCTACCTGGACCGCGACGCCACCATCGGACGGTTGGGCAGCGTCCGCTACCACGGCGCGTTGTGCTATCCCGACGTGGCGCTGATCAACCCGTGGCTGCTGGTCCAGGCACTCCGGGCGGCGCTGCTCACGGCCGGGGTGCGCATCGCCGAGAACACGCCGGTCACCGCGATCACCGGCGGAGACCCGGTCACGGTGACGGCCGGCGGACATCGGGTACGCGCCAGACGCCTCGCCCTGACCACCGACGGGTTCACCACCGGGCTGGGACTGTTCAGCCGCAACGTCGCGGTGATCCGTACCCATGTCCTGCGCACCGAACCTGTGCCCGCCCACCTGCTCGCGCAGACCGGCTGGGACGGACGCGGCGCCGCCATCGACAGCCGCTCGTTCTTCAACTACCTGCGGATGACCGCACGCGGCCGGCTGCTGTTCGGCGGTGGTCCCGCCCTGCTGGAGCCGCGCGTGGACGAGCGTGGCATCGCCGCGGTGCGGGACCGGCTGGTACGCGAACTCGCCGCGACCTTCCCGGCGCTGGCGGACGTGCCGGTCAGCGACTTCTGGTCCGGCGCCACGGCATCCACGTTCGACCGGCTGCCCATCGTCGGTCCGGTGCCGGGCCAGCCGGGCGTGTGGTTCGCCGGCGCGTGGTGCGGACACGGCCTGGCTCTCTCCGCGCTCACGGCCGAGCTGCTCGCCCCCCGGCTGGCTGACGGCTCGAAGCCGGAGGCGGTCGACCCGATTGCGCCGCTGCCCGAGCTGCCCTGGCTGCGCAGCAGCGCGGGCCTCATGCCGACGGGTCGGGTCGGCAACCTGCTGCTGGCCGGCTACCTACGCGGACTGGACGCGGCCGACAAGATCGCCCCCGCCCGCCCAACTCCCACGACGTCGGCCGGGCCGACGCCGGCCGCCGGGCCCACCCGGCCGTCGGCCGCTGCGACAGCGTCGCCGGTAGGTACGGCCGAGGTGCCGCCTGCCCTGGACGTCGAGCTGCCCGCCCCGGTCGCGGGGCCGCCGGCGGCGGTCACGGGCGGCTCGGTCGTGGCCGGGAACCGTGCAGAGGAGCAGCAGGTCGACGTCGTGATCGTCGGGGCGCGGGTGGCGGGCTCGGCGCTGGCCGCTCGGCTCGCGGCGGCCGGCTTGTCGGTGGCGGTGTTCGACCGCGGTGACCTGCCCGCGCCGACCCTGTCCACGCACATCCTGCACGGCACCGAGGACCTGCGCGTCGAGGGCGTGTACGACACCGTCGTCGGGCTCGGTGTGCCGCCGCTGCACGACGTCCGGGTCCGGTTGGACGACGTGCAGCTGCACTTCCGCCACCCCGACGACCCCGGGTTGTGTCCGCCGCGGGACGTCCTCGACCAGGTCCTGCTGGACCGGGCGGTCGCCGCCGGCGCCAAGACCTCCACCGGCGCCGCCGTCGTCGGTCTGCGACGCGGCTCCGACGGCACGGTGAACGGCGTGACAGTCCAGCGCGCCGACGGGTCGGTCCGGGACGTGTCGGCACGGCTGGTGATCGGCGCGGACGGCCGCAACTCGTCGGTGGCCCGCTGGGTGGGCGCCCGGCAGTACCTCACCGCGCGCAGCGAACGAGCCCTGCTCTGGCGGTACTTCACCGGCGTCCGGATTCCGCCGGCGCTGCTGTGGCACCGCATCGGGGTGCACATCGTCTCGATCCTGCCGACCGGCCCCGAGGACTTCGTGGTCATCGCACAACCGCCGGAACGCCTACAGGGCGAGCTGGCGGGTCGTGACGTGGCCGGGTTCCTGCGCCACGTGGGATCGGTCAGCCCAGAAGTGGCCCACCTCGCGGCCTCCGCCGAGCCGGTGGGGAACCTCAACCGGGTGGTGCGCTACCCGTGCTTCTTCCGGCAGCCGTTCGGGCCGGGCTGGGCTCTGGTGGGCGACGCCGGGCACGCCAAGGACGCCACCCTGGGTCACGGCATCAACGACGCGCTGCGCAACGCGCGTGGACTCGCGGCGGTGCTCACGGCGCACTGGGAGCGACCAGCGGCGCTGTCGTCGGGGCTGGCCCGGTGGGCCCGCGACCGGGACCGGGCCGAACTGCCGAACTACTGGTACGGCCAGGACATCGGTCGGGGCGGCAGGGTCACCGCGATGGAGCACGCGTTCCTCGCCGGCCTTCGGCGCGACCCACGGGCCGTGGGCCGCCTCGACGACGTGATGGGCGACCGGCTCGACGCGGACCGCCTGCTCACCCTGCCCCGGCTGGTGGGTGCCGTCACCCACCGGATCACCGGCGGCGAATCCGCCTCGACCGTCGGCCGCGAGGCCGTCGACCTTGTCCAGCTCGCGTGGGCGCGCCGACGCGCGGCGACCCGCCACGCTCCGTCCGCTCCCTGACCGGTGGAGGTCGCTGCTGTGGAACCGTTGACCGCCCTGGACGTCCTGCGCCGGCACGGGCAGCATTCCAGCGCCGCGCTGGCCCTGAACAGGGACACGCGGCACTTCACCGTGCCCGGCCTCGACGGGTTCATCGCGTACCGGCCGGCCGGCCGGCGGCACGCCGTGCAGCAGGGCAGCGTGCATGCCGACCCGGACGACCGCAAGCGGCTGCTCGGCGCCTTCCACGGCTGGGCCGCGCAGGAGGGTCGCCGGCTGTGCGCGATCCAGCTCACCCCGGACGACCTCGACCTGTACGCCGAGTTCGGTTACCAACTCAGTCAACTCGGTGCCGCGTACTCGATCGACCTGGACAGCTTCACGCTGCGCGGCCGTAAGTTCGAGAAGGTCCGCAACAAGTTGGCCCGTTCCCGGCGGGCCGGGATCACCGTCGTGGAGGCCGGCCGGGACGTGCCGTACGACGCGGCGCTCACCGCCCGCCTGGACGCGATGGACGCCCGCTGGCTCGCCGACAAGGGCCGGCACGTCAAGCAGATCGAGTTCCTGGTCGGTGAACGTGCCCGCCAGGACGACCCCGTGCGCCGGCTGTTCCTCGCGCTGTCCGACGGTGAGCCGGTGGCGTACGTGTCGTACTCCCCGGCGTTCGGCCGGGAGGGCGGATGGCTGTACGACATCACGCGCCGCGAGCCGGACGCGCCTCCCGGCGCGGTCGACCTGGCGTTCGTGGTCGCGTTGCAGCGCTTTGAGGCCGAGGGGGTGCGGTGGCTGCACCTGGGCCTCACGCCGTTCCGGGAGCTGTCGGCCGCACACCAGCCGGCGTGTGGCAGCCACCGGAGCACCGACCGGTTGGTCCGGTTCATCGCCGAGCACGGTGACTGGATCTACCCGGCCCGCAGTCAGGCCGAGTTCAAGGAGAAGTGGCAGCCGAGGGTGACGCCCGAGTACGTCGGCTTTCATCCGAGCGTGTCCCTGCGTACCGTCTGGCGGTTGCTGCGGCTGACCCGGGCGGTGTGACGCCCCGACGGTCGTCTCCGGAAGCCGCGCGGGCCTTCCGGAGACGACCGTTCGTCTCAGCCTCGCGTCACTCGACGGTCAGGCGGACGCGCCGCCGGCGGGCCGCGACGAGCGCGACGACGCCGGCCAGCAACAGGAGGATGCCGGCGCCGGCGATCGTGAGGGCCTTGACGCCGGTGATCGGCAGGCCGGGACCGCCGGCCCCGCCACCGTTGCCCGTGCCGCCGCTGGGACCGGCGGTGGGGCTGCCGCTGGGACCGCCGCTGGGACCGCCGCCGACTGGAGCGCCCGGCTGGTCGACGGTGTACGCGCGCTCCACCGTGTCGGCCGTGACCGGGGACTTCGCCCGGAAGTAGTCGACAAGCACGGTGAGGTCGTTGTCGCCGGTCGCGAGTGGGTCGACACCGCCGGCGAGGGCTGTGAAGTTGTCGCCGCCCGAGGCCAGGAACGAGTTGACCGTCACCCGGTAGGTGCCCTTCGGGTCGATGACCGTGCCGTTGAGAAAGATGCGGTCGGCGACGACCCGGTTGCCGGCGGGACCGTTCGGGTCGTAGACGTAGCTGAAGCCCTTCGAGACACCCAGGTGGAGGAAGGGCCGCGACGCGCCCGCCGGTTGCCACTGCTGCTCCAGTGTCTCCTTGATCTCCGCACCGGTGTACGTCTTCGTGATCACGTCGTTGGCGAAGGGCTGGACGGTGGCGGCGTCGGCGAAGGTGACCGTGCCGTCGGGACGCTTGACGAAGTCGGCGCGCAGGCCGCCCGGGTTCATGAAGGCGATCTGCGCGCCACCCCGGTTGGCGGCGCGGGTGCCCTCCAACTGGACGTCCGCGACGAAGTTGCCGAGGGTCGACTCGTTGCCACGGTCCTCGACGCCCTCGGCGGTGACGGCGCGCTTGATGTCGGCGGTGATCTCGCCGATCTTCACCTTGCCCTGCACGTCGGCCTCGGCCTTGGTGTCGGCGACGAACTGCGTGACCGCCGGGTCCGCCGGGTAGTCCTTGATCGGAAGGACCGCGCCCTCGGCGGCCGTCACCTTGCCGTCGGCGATGGTGAGCTTGACCTGGTCCAGCGCGTCCCCGTACCGGCCGGTCTGCAGGACGAGCCGCTTGTGCCCCAGGTTCGGGACGTCGTACGCGCAGTTGTACGGGACGTGGGTGTGACCCGAGATGATCACGTTGATGTCGGCGCTGGCACCGGTCACGATCTTGCCGAAGGGAGTGGTCGGGTCCGCCACGGCTGCGCAGGCGGCGGCGTCCGTGCCGCTGGCCTCCGAGCCCTCGTGCACGAGGAGCACGACCGCGTCCACGTCGTCGTCGGCCTTCAGCTTCGCCGCGACGCGGTTCGCCTCGGCGGTCGGGTCCTTGAAGGTCAGGCCCGGGATGCCGGCCGGTGACACCAGCGACGGCGTCTCCAGGGTGACCGCGCCGACGACGCCGATGCGGACGCCGCCGACCGTCAGCACGGTGGACTCCGCCAGGCGGCCGGGAGCGGCCTCGGTGCCCCGGTACACGTTCGCGGCCAGGTACGGGAAGCCGGCGCGGGGGATGACCCGGTCGTTGAGGTCGTCGAACCCGCGGTCGAGTTCGTGGTTGCCGATGCTCGACGCGTCGACGCCGATCATCTTCAGGAAGTCGATCGTCGGCTCGTCCTTCTGCACGAGCGAGATGAACGGGGACGCGCCGATGCTGTCACCAGCCGACATGACCAGCGTGTTGTCGTTTTCCGCCCGCAACTGCTTGATCATGCCGGCCATCTGGGCGGCGCCGCCGACTCCCGCCGTGGGCGCCTCCAGACGGCCGTGGAAGTCGTTGAAACCGAGGATCTGCACCTCGGTCGGCGCGGCCTGCGCCGGGGCCGGCGCGGTGCCCAGCACGACGAGTGTCGCCGCGGCCGTGGCCAGTGCCGCGCGGATGGGAAGGGAACGCAACTGATACTCCTCATCAAACCATCGGTGGAAGCGCCGTCCGGGCGCCCCGAAGGAGACTGCTTGATCTTCGCGCTCATGGTCAGGCATGTTTGTGAATGGCGAGTAACGTAGCCGGTCACGCGACGATCAGGTAATTTCCGGCGCTGAGCGTCGCTCGTGCAGAGCGGGCCAGACCCGGTCGGCGGTCAGTGGCAGATCGGTGAAGCGGACGCCGGTCGCGTCGCGCAGAGCGTTCGCCAGCGCCGCGGCGACCGGGTTGAACGGGCTCTCGCTCATCGACGTCGCGCCCAGCGACCCGACGGCGTCGCAGCTGGCGAAGCCGTCCCCGCCTCTGCCGTCCCCGTCGGTCCGGACGCCGGCCCGACGAAGGCCGCGCCACCCGAGCCGCCACGAGCCCGGCCAAGCCAGCGGCCACCACGGCGCAGGCGCCCGCGACCACGGCGGCCCTGACGTCGGCCGTGACGCCCGCGCCCACCCGCTTCGGCCCGGGCGGACCTGGCGGCGGGGGATACCCATGCCGGCGTCGCTGCCGCTGGTGACCGCCACGTCGTGACGTCCCCTGGGCGGTGACCGCCTCCTTGTTACAAGATAATGTCAATAGCCATAACTAGGCAGCACGCGTACTACCTGCAGTACCGCAACGTGCGTCCGGACTACGTGGACCGGCTGTGGAACCTGGTGAACTGGACCGACGTGATCTGGCGTTTCGACGCCGCCCGCGCCGCCACTCCGAAGATCTGACCCGGCGTGAGTGGGTAAACCCCCGAGGCGGCCGAGATCGTGCAGCGCGCTGCCGGGGTCATCGCCGCGAAGCATCGCGGTGACCTCGCGGGCGCGGAGGCGTTGATGTCGGCGTTCGGCTCCGAGCAGGCCCGTACCCTCGGCTTCTACCTGCTGGCGGACCTGGCGTACCTGTCGAGGACCGGGCGGCGATCTTCGACCGCTTCGTGCGGGGACGTGCCGCCCACACCCGTCGTGCCGACTACGCCCCCTCATCGCTCCACAGTGAGCCGTTCCGCTCACGAGCCGTCCGAGATTGATCGCCGGATGTCGTTTGGACCGGAGAGGTCCGTGGGTATCAGCCCGCCGGCTGATCGTCCAATCGACGGAGACCCTCGTGATAATGGCCCTGCTGCTCGACCTCGCCAACATCGTCGGCGGCTTCCTGCTCGCCATCGCCGTGCTGCGGATGCTGCCGCGCGTCGGTGACGACCTCGGCCGCCTCGCCGGGCGGGTCGCGCCGATCGCGTGGGTGGTCGGCCTCGTGGCGCTCGTGACCGGCGGTTACTACCTCATCGTGCACCTGGTCTCCGGCCCCCGGGTGTTCCACTTCGAGGTGGTCGGGATCGGTGTCGGCCTGGCCCTGTTGTGGGGCCGTCTGACCGGTCGTCGGTCGTCGGGCGTCGAGCAGTCGGACGGCGCGACCGGAGTCCGTCTGTTGCTCGCGATCTTCGGCCTGATCGCGATCGTCGTCGGCATCCAGGGGCTCTTCACCCCGGACGGCTGATCGTTTTCCCCTTCACCCCGCAACCCCCCCTGAATGAGGAGACCTCCATGTCCGCCCAGGCATTTCTCTACATCATCGCCGTCATCCTGATCGTGCTCGCCGCCCTGCCCCTGCCCACCCGGGGCATCTCGTTCGCGCTCCTGGGCGCTGCCTGCGCGTTGCTCGCCTACTCCTGGCCGGTGATCACCAACTGACCCCTGCGTTGTCGACAGCCGGTGGCCGGGAGCGCGAGGCGTTCCCGGCCACCTCTGGTCAGAGCGGCCGGCCGAAGTGGCGCGTGAGCGCGGCGCGCAGCGTGTCGGCGTCCCCGTCGGACCAGGCGACGAAGCAGTCGGGGCGTACGAGCAGCGCGGTCGCGGTCGTGCCCTCCAGGTGAGCGGTGACCACGTCCACCCGGTCCCGCCACGGCGCGGCGACCCCGGCCCAGGTGCCCGTGGAGTCCAGCAGCAACGGCCGGGCGGTGCGGGTCAGCTCGGCGAGGCGTACGACACCCTGGTCGCCGCGTACGACCACGTCGGGGGCGGACCGGCCGGCCATCTCCTCGGCCGGGTCGGCGGGGTAGCGGATGTCCGCTCCGGACATCAGTGCCGCGATGTGCCCGGTCACCTCCGGTATCCGCAGCAGCTCGGCGAAGAGTTCCCGCAGGCCGGTGATCTCGTCACCGGGGCTGATGAGCGCCGACTGTGCCCGGGTGGACATGACGACCCGTTCGGCGACCGGGCGGCGCTCTGTCTCGTACGTGTCGAGCAGGTCCTCCGGTGCCCAGCCGCGCACGGTGGCGGCGAGTTTCCACCCCAGGTTCACCGCATCCTGAAGGCCCAGGTTGAGGCCGGGGCCGCCGATCGCGGGGTGCACGTGCGCGGCGTCGCCGACCAGCAGCACCCGGCCGGCGCGGTAGCGGGCGGCGATCCGGGTGTTGCCGCCGCTCAGCCGGCGGAGCAGGCCCGGCCCGTCCGGGGGGCCGAGGGGAAGGTCGACACCGAGCACCCGGGTGACGCTGGCGCGCAGCTCCGCCAGGGTCATCGCGGTCTCGTCGCTCGTCGACGCGTCGGGCCACTCCGTGGTGCTGACCAGCGCCGGGCGACCAGGGAACGGTGCCCAGGCGATCACGCCGCAGGGGGTACGGGTGTGCTGGAACGGCGGCACGACGCCGTAGCCGGGGGCGAGCAGGCCACCGGTCCCGGGGTCGAGGGAGGACGCCGGGACGGTCACGGTGGCCGTGCGGGAGACCGACCGGTCGTTGGTGACGCCGGGGAACTCGATGCCGGCGATGCGGCGTACCACGCTGCGGCCGCCGTCCGCGCCGACGAGGAAGCGGGCGGTGAGCTGCGTACCGTCGGCGAGGTCGACCTCGACCGCGTCGGGCCGTTGGCGCAGGTCGACGACCTCGTGGCCACGGCGCACGTCGACACCGAGTTCGGCGGCGCGGGCGGCGAGGGTGGCTTCGAGCTGGGCCTGCGGTACGCCGAGCACGTAGTGCGGGTTGTCCGCGAGCACCGTGAGGTCCAGCGGGAACGCGCCGAAGGTGAAGGCGGGTTGCGGGGTCGGCGGGGTGTTCTCGCCGGTGAGTCGCGCATACAGGCCGCGCCGGTCGAGGAGGCGGACGACCTGGCCGACGAGGCCGTTGGCGCGGGGCTCGCCTCCCGGCGTCGATTGGCGTTCGAGGACGACGGGGTGGACGCCGGCGAGGGCCAGCTCGCAGGCGAGCATGAGGCCGTTCGGGCCGGCGCCGACGATGAGGACGTCGATCACGGTCGTGATCCCTTCGCGGCGTGCGTCATCGCCACGGCGGGCGCGGCGGACGACCGGCCCGCCGCGGGGTGTGACGCGGCGGAGGAGATGGGTGAGCGGTGCCCTGGTCGGGGCCGGGATGTCAGCGCGGTGGCGCGGGAAGGCCGGCGGCGACCCGGGCGAAGGCGTCGGTGATGAGGTTTTCGATCGGGGTGGGCGGGTCAGCGCTGGCTAGGTAGTGCTGCATGGCGACGGCGACGGCCGCGCTGGCGGCGGCCGCGACGAGCCTCGGGTACATGTCGGTGGCGAGGTCGGTCCCGGTGCGCTCGGCGACCGCGGCGGCCAACTCGGCCTCGGCGGTCGCGACGGCGCGCAGTCGCTCGCCCTGGAGGGCGGGCTCGGCGAGCATGGTGCGGACGCCGGCCACCCACTGGGCGTGCGCGGGGGAGGGCATCGCCTCGACCTCGGGGCCGCGCGTGAACTGCTCCAGCGCGGCCTGGGTGAGCGCCTGCCACAAGGGCTCGTCGGCGGGGCGTTCGCGCAGCGCGGCGGCGGTGCGCAGGCTGCGGTCGAGGTGGCGCGAGGCGATCGCCTCGGCCTTGCTGGAGAAGTAGTTGTTGAAGGTACGTGGGGAGACGCCGGCCGCCTCGGCGATGTCCTCGACGCGGACGTTGTCGTAGCCGCGCTCGGCGGTGAGGTGGATGGCGGCCCAGCCGAGTGCCGCCCGTGTCTCGGCCTTCTTGCGCTCCCGCAGCCCCGTCATGCCACCACGCTAGCACTTCTTGCGTGACCCGCAAAGATGCGCGCTCCGCAAAAACTCTGCCGTTGCCTCGTGTTCCGCGTCGCGTCGATCGGGGTCGATAGGGTGCGCTGGTCGCCGTCGACGGCGGTCATCCGTGCGAAGGGGAGTCGATGTCGAGGACAACGCACCGCCCAGCCCGCGCCCTCGGTGCTCTCGCCGCGGCTGTCGTGCTGGTGGTGGCCCTGCTGCCGGCCACGCCGGCGATCGCCGCGACCACGGCGTTCAGGGCGGCGACACTGAACACCTACAACGGGCTGAGTCAGGCCGACTTCGCGCACGACCTGAACCTGATCGCGTCCCGGGCGGACCTCGTCGGTCTCAACGAGGTCGGCAACCGCAAGGACTTCCTGGAGAGCTGGGCCGCCGACAACGGCTGGTGGCTGTACGCGCCCGGCGGCACCAACCAGGCCGGCGAACGTCGACTTCAGCGCCGACCGCGGCTACGCGTACGAGAAGTTCCCGTGGCGGGTCTTCGAGGCCAACGAGCTGCCGCTACGTCTACTTCTGGAAGCGGCTGTCCGAGTACCAGCTCATGTGGATGACCGGCTACGACATCGTCGGTGGCACCGCGTCCGACCACAACGGCGTCGTCGCCACGTTCACCATCCAGAGCTGACGCGTCGGCTCACCGTGGCCCCCGGGATACCCTGCCCGGGGTGCCCCGACGGCCTGGATGGAGGAGCCGAAACGATGACGGCAGAGCGGACGTTGCCGACGCAGGAGGACGTGCTCGGATACTTCGACACGCTGTCGAACTGGGGCCGCTGGGGCGAGGACGACGAGCGCGGCACGCTCAACCACGTCACCGACGACGTCCGGCTGGCGGCAGCGCGGGCCGTGCGTCACGGCAGGAGCGTGTCCTGCGCGTGGGAGGTCGCCGTACCGGGGGAGATGGAGCGGTCCACGACCGTGTGCCCGTACGCCGTGGACATGCCGGGCGCCGAGAACATGCCGGCCGCCTTCCACGCCGACCGGCGCTGGGGCTTCTCGACCGAGCGACTCGGCATCACGTACCACGGCAACACCATCACCCACCTCGATTCGCCGTGCCACCTGTTCTGGGACGGCACGCTGTACAACGGGCGGTCGCACTCGGTGGTCGACGAGGTGACGGGCTCGGCGTGGGCGGCCGTCACGGCGGCGCCGGACGGCATCGTCACCCGCGGTGTCCTGCTGGACGTCGCCCGGGCCCGCGACGTGCCCTGGTGGGAACCGGGGCAGGGCGTGTTCCCCGCCGACCTCGAGGAGGCCGAGCGCCGCCAGGGCGTGCGGGTGCGTGCCGGCGACGCGGTGCTCCTGCGGACCGGCCATGGCCGATTCCGGCGCGAGGGTCGCGAGGCCAGCGGCTTCGCGCAGACCGGCTGGCACGCGTCCTGCCTGCCGTGGCTGCACGAGCGCGGCGTCGCGCTGATCGGCGCCGACTCCCCGCAGGACGTCCAGCCGTCGGGGTACGACGGCGTGTTGATGCCCGTGCACGCCGTCGGCCTCGTCGCGATGGGTCTGTGGATGCTCGACAACTGTGACCTGGAGGCGTGCGCGGCGACCGCCGCCGAGCTGGGTCAGTGGGACTTCCAGCTCGCCGTCGCCCCGGTCCGCTTCGTCGGCACGTCCGGCAGCCCGGTCAACCCGATCGCCACGTTCTGACCGGAACGCGGGACGACCGCCCCGGCCGGAGCCGGGACGGTCGTTGGCCGAACACCCCCGATGTGACGTGCGCCCCGCGCGTACTCAGCGTGCTGACGCGAGCTTGGCGTCGAGCGCGTCGGTGTCGGCCTCCCCGAGCGAGACGAGGATGTCCCGCGCCTGCTCCCAGGCCACGCGGGCCGACGCGGCGTCGCCGGCGGCCAGGTGAGCGTCGCCGAGGCTGACCAACGCGTCCGCCTCCAACCGGCGGTGACCGATCTCGCGGCGCAGGCGGACCGCGTGCCCGAAGCAGGTGACCGTCTCGGTGAACGCGTCGAGCTGGAGGTGCGCCTGCCCGAGGCTGGCCCAGGTGATCGCCTGGCCGAGCACGTTCTCCACCGACGTGAACAGGGCCAACGCCTGCTCACAGCTCTCGATCGCGGCGTGGTGGTCGCCGAGTTGGCCCTGGGACCAGCCCACCGCGTTGAGCGCGAAGGCCTGGCCGGTGACGTGGCCGGCCTGCCGGTGCAGGCGCAGCGCCTCCCGGGCGTGGCCGAGGGCCAGCTCCGGCTCGCCCGTCTGGTCGCGGATCCACCCGAGGTTCAGTTCGACGCGGGCCTGGCCGGCGAGGTCACCCAACCGCCGGTACCGGTCGTACGCCGACTCCAGGTGGCGCTGCGCGTCGGCGTACTGGTGCAGCGCGATGTCGGCGAAGCCGAGCATCCCGTGGGCGTACGCCTCGGCCCGCTCGTCGGCCAGCCGGACCGCCGCCGACAACGCCGCCTGCAAACTGCTGGTCCAGTCCTCCCAGTAGCCGCCCTGGTTGAGGTAGGTGGTGATCGCCCAGGCGAGGTGGCACGTGTGGCGGTCGAAGCCGTGGTCGGCGGCCAGCCGCAGCGCCGAGAGCAGCACCGGGTGCTCGTCGGTGAACCACGCCATCGCCGCGTCCCGGTCGGCCAGTGGCACCGGCGCGACACCGGGCCCCGGCGGGTCGACCGGCAGCCGGTCCCGCTGCGAGTAGAGCAGTTCGTCGGCGGCGTACGCGACGGCGAGGTAGTGGTCGAGCAGCCGGGTGCGGGCGGCGTGGCGGTTCGCCGCGCTTTCCTCGGTCGCGGTCAACTCGGCGGCGTACGCGCGCAGCAGATCGTGGTACGTGAACCGGCCGGGGCGATGTTCGCTGAGCAGGTGTGCCCGGGTCAGCTCGGTCAGGTGACGCTGGGCCTGCGCGGGCATGATCCCGGCGAGACTGGCCGCCGCCGGGACGGCGAAGTCCGGGCCGGGATGCACACTCAGCAACCGGAACAGCCGAGCGGTGTCCTCGTCGAGGGTCCGGTACGACCAGGACATGACCAGCCGCAGGTCGGTGACGGGTTCGCCGCCGTCGAAGGCGTCCAGGCGTCCGGCCTCCGGGCGCAGGTGCGCCGCCAGGTCCACCAAGCGGAATTCGCCGTGGATCGCCGCCCGGGCGGCCACGACGGAGAGCGCCAGAGGCAGTCCGGCGGACGCGCCGACGATGGCGTCGACGGCGTCGGGCTCGGCTGTCACCCGCTCCGCGCCGAGGCGTCGGGTCAGCAGTTCGCGGGACTCGTCCCCCGACCGTCCAGGGTGACCGGGTGGGCGCCGTTGACGCTGACCAGCCCCAGGAACTGGTGCCGACTGGTGACGAGGACGAAGCAGCCCGGCGCTCCCGGCAGCAGTGGGCGTACCTGGTCGGCGTCGCCGGCATTGTCCAGGACGACGAGCACCCGTCGGCCGGCCAGCAGGCTCCGGTACCGGGCGACCTGCTCGTCCAGCCCGGTCGGCGGACGGCCCACCGGTCCTGCGAGGGCGTTGACGAACCCGGCGAGCGCCGTGCTCAGGCCGAGCGGGACGCCGCCCGGGTCGAAGCCGCGCAGGTTGACGTAGAGCTGGCCGTCCGGAAAGTACGCGGCGACGCGGTGTGCCCAGTGCACCGCGAGCGATGTCTTGCCCACCCCGGCGGTGCCGGAGACGATCGCGAGTCCCATCGCGGTCGGCTGGTCCACCGCCCGGGCCAGGATCTCGTCGAGACGGGCCAGCGCGCCGTCGCGACCGACGAAGCCGAACCCGTCCGCCGGCAACTGCGCCGGAACACCGTTCGGCGGGGGCGGGGTGGGCGCTCCGGCGAGGAAGCGGTCGCGCCGGGACCCCTGAAGGCCGAAGGCGTCGGCCAGCAACAGCATCGTCGCGGGGCGCGGCCGGGCGATCCGGCCGGCCTCGAGATCCCGCAGGTGCCGGACCGAAAGCCCCGTCTTCGCAGCCAGATCCTCCTGGGTCAGCGCGCTGCTGCGCCGAAGTTCCTGCACGGCCTCCCCGAACACGGAAATCACCGTATCGACGGCGCTCAGCATGGACAATCGGCCATCCGACGTACGTTCCGGACGTGCCGTCGGGCCACCCGCAGCGCCTTCGCGTTGTCACCTTCCGCCGCCTTGGACAGAATGGTGGTGATCACTGCGGCCGGTCGTGGCCGGTCCGGTGACGAACGGACGGTGGGAGGAGCGACGGTGGCGCAGCCGAGAGCACTGGTGGTCCGCGGCGGATGGGAGGGACACCAGCCGGTCAAGGCGACCGAGCTGTTCATCCCCTTCCTCGAACGGAGCGGCTACGCGGTACGGGTCGAGGAGTCGACGGAGATCTACGCCGATGCCGACGAGCTGGCCGGGACCGACCTGATCGTGCAGTGCATGACGATGTCGGAGATCACCTCGACCCAGGTGGCGGGCCTCAGGGCGGCGGTCGTCGCGGGTACGGGCTTCGCCGGCTGGCACGGCGGCATCGTGGACGCGTTCCGTGCCTCGTCGGACTACCTGCACCTGGTGGGCGGCCAGTTCGCCACCCACCCGGGCAAGGAGCCGTGCGAGCGGCACGGTGGGGAGGAGGACAACTTCCTGCCGCACACGGTGCGCATCACCGACCTGGGCAGGGAGCACCCGATCACCGCGGGGATCGAGGACTTCGACCTGGTCACCGAGCAGTACTGGGTGCTGCACGACGACCTGGTCGACGTACTGGCCGTCACCACCCACCCCACTCAGGAGTGGCATCCGTGGCACCGGCCGGTCACCTCGCCAGCGATCTGGACCCGCCGCTGGGGCGCCGGCCGGATCGTCGTCACGACCCCGGGCCACGATCTCGACGTGCTGGAGCACCCGGCCGTGCGTACCGTGATCGAAAGGGGAATGGTGTGGGCGACCCGCACGGCGTCGGCATCGTAGGTCTCGGGGTCATCTCCCGCGCCTACCTGGGCACCCTCGCGCAGCACCCCGCGGTCCGCATCGCCGCGCTGGCCGACCTCGACGCGTCCCGGTCGGCCGCGGCGGCGGCCACGATCCCCGGCAGCGAGGCGGTGAGCGTCGAGGGGCTGCTCGCCCACCCGGACGTGCAGACCGTGCTCAACCTGACGATCCCGGCGGCGCACGCCGACATCTCGCTCGCCGCGATCGACGCCAGCAAGAACGTGTACGGCGAGAAGCCGCTCGCCGTGACGTTCGCGGACGGCCGCTCGATCCTGGAACGGGCCGCGTCGGCGGGCGTCCACGTCGGGTGTGCGCCGGACACCGTGCTCGGCACGGGTACGCAGACGGCGCGTGCGGCGATCGACGGTGGGCTCGTCGGACGCCCGATGTCCGCGACGGCCGTCATGGTCACGGCGGGTCACGAGCGCTGGCATCCGCACCCCGACTTCTACTACACCTCGGGCGGCGGCCCCCTGTTCGACATGGGGCCGTACTACATCTCGGCGCTGATCCACCTGCTCGGGCCGGTACGCGCCGTGGTCGGCGCCGCCAGCCGCCTGCGCTCCGAGCGCGTCATCGGTTCGGGCCCGCGGGCCGGCGAGCGCATTCCCGTGGAGGTGGACACCCACGTCACCGGCGTCCTCGAACACGTCGACGGCGCACTGTCCACCATCACCACGAGCTTCGACGGCACCACCACGACGGCCGCGCCCATCGAGGTGCACGGCGAGACCGGCACGCTCGCCGTACCCGATCCGAACTACTTCGACGGCGAGGTCCGCCACTTCGCGCTCGGCGGCACGGAGTGGCGGCCTCTCGAACCGCAGGCCGGGTACGCCGAGAGCGGCCGGGGCATCGGTCTGCTCGACTTCGTCCTGGCCGACGGTCAGCGTCCACCCCGCGCCGGCGGCGACGTCGCGTTGCACGTCCTCGAGACGATGACCGCGCTGCTGGAGTCGGCGGCGAAGGGCCAGCGGATCGAGCTGACGACGACGGCGCGGCGGCCCGACGCCGTGCCACTCACTCCGGCCGAGGAGTGGAAGGGGCGCTGACCGGTCACGCGGCGGGCGTCAGATGGTGATGACGACCTTCGCCCGGGCGTGCTCGCCCTCGACGTACCGGATGGCGTCGGGGACCTCGTGCAGCGGGTACGTCCGGTCGATGACCGGGGTGAGGTGGCCGGCCTCGACGTGGGCGCGGAGCGTGTCGAGGTGTCGACTCGGTGGGTGAGCGGTTGCCGACCAGGTCGAGCACGACGTCGTGGCGGCGTGTGCCGTCGGCGAAGTCGTCCCGGCGGTAGTCGACGACGTCGTCGGCGCCGAGGGAGCGGACCAGGTCGACGTTGCGGGTGCTGCACACGCCGGTCACGGTCGCGCCGAGCGCCCTGCCCAGTTGCACGGCGAGGGTGCCGACGCCTCCCGAGGCGCCGTTGACGAGCAGGCGCTGACCGGGCTCGACGCGACCTGCGTCTCGGGCACGCACGCGTACTCGGCGAACGCGCCGTTGGCGTCGCCGAGGTCGCCGAAGACGGCGTCACCCACCCGGACGTCCCGCACGTCGGCCCCGACGGCCTCGACACGACCGGCGATGTCCCGGCCGCGGATGCGCGCGCGAGGCCGCGAGGGGCCCATCGCCAACCGCGCCATCCGGGGATCGCCGCGCATGGCATGCCAGTCGTACGCGTTGAGCGAGGCCGCCTGCACCCGGACGAGCACGTCGTTCGGGGCGGGTACCGGCGTGGCGACGTCGGTGAGCGCGAGGGTCTCCGGGCCGCCGTATCGGTCCTGCACGATCGCCTTCATGGCCCCTCCTCGGGGTGTACGCTGTACACCAGCGCTAAGTGTACGCCGTACACCTGTCAAGACGGTTATGGTTCAACGACCGCCGGACAGGACGAGGACGAGATGGCCGAGCAGGCTGAGACGCTGCGCCGTACGCCGCTGAGCAGGGACCGCATCCTGCGCGCGGCCGTCGCGCTCGCCGACGAGGCCGGCATCGAATCCCTCAGCATGCGCAACCTCGCCCAGGATCTCGGCGTCGTACCGATGGCTCTCTACAAGCACGTGGCCAACAAGGACGAACTGCTCGACGGCATGATCGACGTGATCGTCGACCAGATCGACCCGGTCGCGCCCGACACGCACTGGAAGGACGCCACCCGCCGGCGCATCCTCTCGGCACGGGAGGTGCTGCGCCGTCACCCCTGGGCCCCGCTGGCGATCGAGTCCCGGAACATGGCGACGCCGGCCGTCCTCGCCTACCTCGACTCGGTGGTCGCGACCTTCCGAGCCGGCGGATTCTCGGCCAACCTCGCCCACCACGTGATGCACACGATGGGCAGCCGGGTCCTGGGCTTCAGTCAGGAGTTGTTCGACGACGCCCGCCGCGTCGGTCGGTCCGGAGCGGCCAGCCCCGAGCCTGCCGCCGCCCTGCCGCCGGAGTTCGCCGACCGGTTCCCGCACCTGGCGGAGATCGCCACGGCGGCCTCGCACGACGACCAGTCGGTCGTGGGGCAGGGCTGCGACGACCAGTTCGAGTTCGAGTTCGCGTTGGACCTGCTGCTGGACGGCATCGAACGGCTGCACGAGCAGGGCTGGACGTCGCCGCGACGACCCCGGTGACGCCGAGTCTTCACCGGGATGTCACCGCCCGACCCCACGGGTGACGCGTCGGCGTCTGTCGGCGGGGGTTGGCTGTCGGCCGTCGCACTTGTCCTGACCAGGAGCTGATCCGCGTGCCTTCCTCCCGTCGTACCTTCCTCGCTGGCGGCGCCGCCGCCGGTGTGGGCCTCGCCGTCGCCGGTGGCCTGCCGTCCCTGGCGCAGGCCAGCCCCGGTCGGTCGCACTCGCCGGGCTCGGGCGGTCACGTCCCCTTCCCGCCGCTCGTGGACGACCCCGAGGGGGTCCTGGCCCTGCCCGAGGGCTTCAGCTACACCGTGGTCACCCGGGCTGGCGTCACCAGACTCGACCGTGGACAGGGTGTGACCCCGTCGGACCACGACGGCATGGCGGTCTACGACGCCGGGCACGGCCGCTACACCCTGATCCAGAACCACGAGATCGACCCGGGCGCCGAGTTCGGCGTGCCGCACGTGAAGGGCACCGTCTACGACGCCAGCGCCGTCGACGCCGGTGGTTGCACCGTGATCAGGACCGACCGTGCGGGGCGCAACCTCGGCGAGTTCGTCGCGCTCTCCGGCACCATCTCCAACTGCGCCGGCGGGCCGACCCCGTGGGGCACCTGGCTGACCTGCGAGGAGACCGAGGACCGCGCCGGCGACAGGTGGGAGGCCGGCGACCGCTCCGGCGTCTTCGCCAAGGACCACGGGTACGTCTTCGAGGTCTGGGCCGACGGCAGCGCGGACCCGAGGCCGATCAAGTGCCTCGGCCGCTACTCGCACGAGGCCCTGGCGATCGACAAGGACCGCACCCACGTCTACCTCTCCGAGGACGCCGACCAGCCCAACGGCCTCTTCTACCGCTGGTCCGCGCCGCGCGGCGTGAAGCTGGGCCCCGGCGTGCTGACCCGCCTCGCACCGAACGCCGGTGTCCTCGCCGCGATGCAGATCATCATGGACGACGGTTCGGTGCTGCCGGACGTCGCCTACCTGACCTCCGCTCAGCTCGGCCGCCCGTTCGCCGTCCGGTGGATCGAGGTGCCGGACCGCGACGCGCGGCACACCTCCGTCCGCGAGCAGTTCACCGACGGTCAGGTCACCCGTGGCCGCAAGTTCGAGGGCGTGTGGAGCACCGACGAGGGCGTGTACGTCGTCAACTCCTACGCGTGGGACGAGGGTGACCTGCCGGCGGACGCGGCGCCGCACGACGGCATGGTGTGGTTCTACAACTTCAAGGACCAGACCATCCAACTCGTCACGTACTTCCCGCACCAGGGCGCCTCCGAGGAGGGGACGCCGGTCAGGTACACCGACATCACCTTCGACGGCCCGGACAACGTGACGGTCACCCCGTGGGGGAGCCTCGTGCTCGCCGAGGACGGCAAGGGCGCCTCCCACGTGCTCAGCACCATCCCGGGCGGGCCGACGTACGCGATCGCCCGCAACCAGCTCAACGACTCGGAGTTCTGCGGGCCGACCTTCAGCGCCGACGGGAAGGTGCTGTTCGTGAACATGCAGGACCCGGGTCTGACCCTGGCCATCACCGGCCCGTGGGAGAAGTACCTGGGCTGACGACGAACACGACCGACAGGTGGGGACCAGGCGGCAGCCCGGTCCCCACCTGCGGTTTTTTCAAACCTCCGCAGTGCCTGACTAATGTCACGAGTTCGCGTGCACCTCGCACCGGAGCCGGTGACTAAGCGCACTGGAGCCCACCCAAGCCCGTCGATGAGACTCGATGCAACGCCGGAAGACAGCAGCCGGCCGGATTCGAGAGGTGGCGGGACAGTGGACGAACGCTACGACAGCTACTGCGCCGCGGATCGCCTCTTCTACGACTCGCTCGGCAGCGCCGTCGCGCAGCCCGTCTTTCCGGCCGCCGAGCGCCCGATCCCGACCGGTTGGCGACGCGAGCCGCTCGACGACTGGCTGATCTACGCGCCGGACGGCGGCTCGCTCCCGCAGCAGGGCTGGAAGATCCACGTGTCGGCGGGGCTGGAGAACGCCGAGCGGGTGCTCGACGCGGTCTGGGACTACTGCGTCCCCCGGGGCCTGTCCTTCAAGTTCCTCCGCGGGCCCCGCACGCTGCTGCTGCGCAACTCCAAGTACGCCTCCCGGGCGGCCAGCGGCAAGTTCATCACCGTCTACCCGCACGACGACGCGGAACTGGAGCTGGTCTGCAAGGAGCTCGACGAGCTGCTGACCGGCGAGTCCGGGCCGTACATCCTGAGCGACCTGCGCTACGGCGCCGGCCCGGTCCACGTGCGCTACGGCGGCTTCGCGGCCCGCTACTGCCACTCGCCCGACGGCCAGGTCGTGCCGGCGATCGAGGACGACTCCGGCACGCTGGTGCCGGACCGCCGCGATCCCGTCTTCCACGTACCGGCGTGGGTCACCCTGCCCGACTTCCTCGGCCCGCACCTGGCGGCCCGCGGCGACACCAGCACTGACCAGGTGCCCTACCGGATCGAACGGGTCATCCACTTCTCCAACGGCGGTGGACTGTACGTGGGCCGGGACCTGCGCACCGACACCGAGGTGGTACTCAAGGAGGCCCGTCCGCACGCCGGCCTGGACGCCGACGGCACCGACGCCGTCGCCCGGCTGGCCCGGGAGGCCGACGCCCTGCGACAGCTCGCCGACCTGCCGCAGGTGCCACGGGTGCACGACGAGTTCGACCTGGGGGAGCACCGGTTCCTCGCGCTCGAGTTCATCGAG
This sequence comes from Micromonospora sp. NPDC049102, assembly GCF_043197485.1. Classification (NCBI taxonomy): domain Bacteria; kingdom Bacillati; phylum Actinomycetota; class Actinomycetes; order Micromonosporales; family Micromonosporaceae; genus Micromonospora; species Micromonospora sp. NPDC049102. The sequence goes on from NZ_JBICTE010000018.1 coordinate 25,944, forward strand.
GGTCGACCGTTGAACAAGGTGCTCGTCGACAGGTACCCGCTGATCGACGCCGACGCGACGGACGACGACCGGGCGGCGTACGCCCGCTGGGCCCGACACGTCCACGAGCAGGTCGAGACCCTCATCGCGGCGATCCACGAACGCGGTCTGGTCTACGGGGATCTGCACCTGTTCAACATCATGATCCGCCCGGACGACCGGGTCGCCCTCGTCGACTTCGAGGTGACCGCCCCGATCGACGGGCACCGCCGCCCCGGGCTGCGCAACCAGGGTTTCGCCGCGCCGCGGGACCGCACCGGGCCGGCTGTCGACAGGTACGCCCTGGCGTGCCTGCGGTTGGCGCTGTTCCTGCCACTGACCCAGCTGGTGCGGCTCGCCCCGGCGAAGGCGGCGCACCTGGCCGACGTCATCGCCGCCAACTTCCCGGTGCCGAGGTCCTTCCTCGACGCCGCGGTCGCGGAGATCACCGGCGGCCCGCAGGTCGCGGACCTGCACCACGCGCCCGTCACGCGGGAGAAGCTGGCGACGGCCATCCTGGCCAGTGCCACCCCGACGCGCGACGACCGGCTCTTCCCCGGCGACATCGAGCAGTTCCGCAGCGGCGGCCTCAACCTCGCGCACGGCGCGTCGGGAGTGTTGTACGCGCTGCACACGAGCGGCGCCGGACGCTGGCCCGAGCACGAGGACTGGCTGGTACGACGGGCGACCGCGCCCCCGTCCGGTACCCGCTGCGGCTTCTACGACGGGCTGCACGGCGTCGCCCACGTCCTCGACCGCCTCGGACGTCGCCAGGACGCGCTGGACGTGCTCGACATCTGCCTGCGTGAGCCCCTCGACGGGCTCGACCACAGCCTGGCGAGCGGGCTGTCCGGGATCGCGCTCAACCTGGCCGAGCTGGCCGCCCGCACCGGGGAGGTGTCGTTGCGCGACGCCGCGTGGCGAGCCGCCGAACGGGTGATCGGGCAGCTGGCCGACGACCCCGGCCCGGATGTCAGCGGGGGTCGGAACCCGTACGCCGGGCTGCTGCGCGGCCGGACCGGGCCGGCGTTGATGCTGCTGCGGCTCTACGAACTCAGCGGTGACGAGGACCTGTTGGAGCACGCCGCCACGGCGCTGCGCCAGGATCTGCGCCGGTGCGTGCTGCGCCCGGACGGTGCCCTGGAGGTCAACGAGGGCTGGCGGACCATGCCGTACCTGGCACAGGGCAGCGTCGGTATCGGACTGGTCCTCGACGCGTACCTGCGCCACCGCGACGACGACCGGTTCACCGAAGCCAGCGCCGGGATTCGCCGCGCGGCACGCTCACCGTTCTACGCGCAGTCCGGGCTCTTCGCCGGCCGGGCCGGCATCATCGCCTACCTCGCGGCCTCGGTCCACGACGGCGACCGCCGGGAACTCGCCGCGCAGGTGGACCGGCTGGCCTGGCACGCGTTGCCGTACCAGGAGGGGACCGCGTTCCCCGGTGAGCAGTTGCTCCGGCTCTCCATGGACTTCGGCACCGGCACCGCCGGCGTGCTGTACGCGCTGACCTGCGCGCGGCAGGACGACCCGCCGGTGCTGCCCTTCCTCGCGCCCCTGCCGGGCGCGCAGAGACTCCCCCGCGACAGCGGGGGCGACCGGATCGACGAAGGAATGGAAGGGAGGTGAACGACATGGCGCTTCTGGACCTCCAGGGCCTGGAGATGGCTCCGGCCGACCGCACGGGTGGCGGTAGCCGGGCGAGCCTGCTGCTCTGCGGCGACAGCTCGCTCTCCGTCACGACCTGCAACTGATCCGTCGCGACAACGTGATCGCCCTGGGTGGGTAGACGTGCCCACCCAGGGCGACCGCGTAGCACCGGGAGGACCGATGTCGACGTTCGACGCGGGGGACCGGCTGCTGCGGCGGACGGTCCTTGCCGGCGGAGGCTGGACGGCCGGCCTCGCGGCGGTCGCACTACTGGGCGCGGCCGCCGAACTGTTGCTTCCCGCGGCCCTGGGCCACGCCGTCGACGTCGCCCTCACCGGCGGCTCGATCTGGTGGGCGGTGTCCGCCTGCGGCCTGGTCGCCGCCCTCGTCTGCGTCGACGCCCTGACGGATCTGACCAGCGGATTCGGTGCGGCACGCGCCACCGCCGGGCTACGCCGCCATCTGCTGCGCCACCTGTTCGCGCTGGACGTCCGTGCCACCCGTCGGTACCCGGTGGGTGATCTCGTCGGCCGCCTGGTCGGCCAGGCCGCCGACGCGGGACAGGCCGGCAACGCCGTGGTCCTGACCGTCGTGGCGGTGCTGCCGCCCCTCGGTAGCGTCGTCGCGCTCGCCATCCTGGAGCCGGTCCTGGGCATCACCCTGCTCGCCGGCCTCGTCCTGCTCGCCGTGCTCATGCGTGCCTTCGTGGCCGACGCCTCGACCGCGACCGCCGGGTACCAACGGGTGCTCGGCGTCATCGCCGGCCGGCTGCTGGAGTCGCTGACCGGGGCACGGACCATCGCCGCCGCCGCCACGCTGCGCCGCGAGGAGAACCGGGTGCTGGCGGCCCTGCCGGAGCTGGGTCGGCACGGCCGACGCACCTGGGACCTGTTGGCCAGGGCGAGCGCCCGCACCTCCGCCGTCGCGCCACTGCTGCACCTGAGCGTCGTAGCGGTCGGCGGGTACGCCCTGACGGCGGGCTGGCTCACGCCCGGCGAACTGGTCGCCGCCGTCCGGTACGCGGCCATGGGTGCCGGCCTCGGTGCGGTCCTCGCCACGCTCAACCACCTGGTACGCAGCCGTGCGGGGGCACACCGGGTGGCCGAGCCGCTGCGCGAGCCCGCCACCGCGACGGGCGACCGGCCCCTTCCCCCCGGCGGCGGCGCGCTGCGACTGCGCGGGGTGTGCGTGTACGGCGACGACGGCAGAGCCGTCCTGGACGGCATCGACCTGGACGTACCGGCGGGCGCGACAGTCGCCGTCGTCGGAGCGTCCGGCGCCGGCAAGTCGACACTGGCGGCCGTGGCCGGTCGACTGCACGACCCGGACCGCGGTGAGGTGCGCCTCGACGGTGTACCGCTGCGTGACCTCGACGCGTCGGCGTTACGCCGAGCCGTCGGCTACGCGTTCGACCAGCCGGTGCTGATCGGCGCCACCGTCCACGAAGCGATCGGCCTGGCGATGCCGGCCGCGTCCGCGACACCACCACCTGCCGACGGGCGTCCGGCCACGCCGGCGGTCCTGCTGGCGGCGCGCAGTGCGGCGATCGACGACGTGATCGACCGCCTGCCCGAGGGGTACCGGACCCCGCTGGCCGACACACCGCTCTCCGGTGGTGAGACGCAACGCCTCGGCCTGGCCCGGGCATTCGCCGCCGAGCGGCTGCTCATCCTGGACGACGCCACGTCCAGCCTGGACACCGCCACCGAACACCGGATCACCGAGGCGGTCGTCGGGCGCGCCGGCGAGCGGACCCGACTGGTGGTCACCCACCGGACGGCGGCCGCGGCACGCGCCGACCTCGTCGCCTGGCTGGACGGCGGTCGGCTGCGTGGCCTGGCACCGCACCGGCGACTCTGGGCCGACCCGGACTACCGGGCTGTCTTCGCGCCGGCCGGCGGTGGGTCGTGAAGCCGCTGACCGTACGCGGGGTGACCTGGCGGGCGCTGCGGGCCCGCCAGCGTGACCTCGCCCGGCTCTGCGGGTGGTCGCTCGTCGAGGCGCTGCCCGCGCTGCTCGCGGGTCTGCTGGTCGCCCGTGCCGTCGACGACGGCTTCCTGGCCGGGCGCCTGGTCGACGGCCTTGCGTGGTTGGGGGTCCTCGCCGTGACCGTGCTGGTCGGCGCGGCGGCGACCGGGCGGACGTACCGGAGCCTCGGCGCGGTGGTTGAGCCGTTCCGCGACGAGGTGGCCGCCCAGGTGGTGCGGGGCGCGCTGCGCGACGCCACCCGTGCCGGTGGGCGCCCGGACAGCGCGGCGATGACGCGGCTGACCCACCAGATGGAGATCGTCCGGGACACCTTCGCCGGTCTGCTGATGGTGACGCGCGGCTTTCTCTTCTCCGCGGGCGCGGCTCTGCTCGGCCTCCTCGCCCTCGCGCCGGTGGCGGCGGCGCTGGCCGCCGCGCCGCTGGTCGCCGGCCTGGTCGTGTTCCTCGCCGCACTGCCGGCGATGGTCACGCACCAGCGGGCGTACGTCCGCGCGGGCGAGCGGTTGGGCCAGTCGGCGGCGACGGCGCTGGCCGCTCACCGCGACGTGCTCGCCTGCGGCGCGCAGGCGCGCGTGACGTCCGAGGTGGAACTGCGGGTGTCGGCGCAGGCCGCCGCCGAGCGCACCCTCGCGCGGATGGCGGTGATCCGCAGCCTCAGCCTCGGTATCGGCGGCTGGTCCCCGCTGGTGGTGCTGCTCGTGGCCGCCCCGTGGCTGGTCGACCGCGGCATGACGGCGGGCGCGATCCTGGGGGCGCTGATCTATGTGTCCACCGGGCTGCAACCCGCCCTGCACACCCTCGTGCAGGGCCTCGGCGGCGGCGGGTTGCGCTATGCCGTCACCCTGGAGAACATCCTGCGCGTCTATCCCCACCTGCCACCGTCCGCCGGGGAGACCCCTGGCCCGCGCCCGCCGACCAGGTCGGTCGGCGGGGCACCGGCCGCCGAGGTCCGGGGACTGACCTTCCGGTACGGCCCGAACGCCCGGCCCGTCCTGCGGAACTTCTCGCTGAGCCTGCACGACGGCGAACACCTGGCCGTCGTGGGGCCCAGTGGCGCCGGCAAGTCCACGTTGGCCGCCCTGCTGGCCGGTCTGGTGCCGCCGCAGCAGGGCACCGTCCATCTGGCCGGCACTCCGGTCGCCGCCGCTGCGCCGGCCGTCCTGGCCCGGCTGCGGGTGATGCTGCCCCAGGAGGCGTACGTCTTCACCGGCACACTCGCCGACAACCTGCGCTACCTGCGGCCCGACGCCGACGACGACACCCTTGAGGTCGCCCTCGACGCGCTCGGTGCGCGTCCCCTGGCGACCAGGCTGGGCGGCCTGGACGCGCCGGTCGTACCGGCCCTGCTCTCCGCCGGTGAGCGGCAGCTCGTCGCGGCGGTCCGGGTCTGGCTCGCGCCTGCCCCGCTGGTGCTCCTCGACGAGGCGACCTGCCACCTCGACCCGGCACGGGAGGCGACGGTCGAGGACGCCTTCGCCCGGCGACCCGGCAGCCTCGTCGTGATCGCCCACCGGATCAGTTCGGCCCTGCGTGCCGGCCGGGTGCTGGTCCTCGACGGCGACGTGCCCGTCGAGGGGACGCACGAGCAGTTGCTCGACCGCTCCGCGACCTACCGGACGCTCGTCGGCTGTTGGGACGAGCCGATGACCCCGTCCCGGACGGTGGAGCGGCAGGGCTGAGACCCGTCGCTCAGATCCACCCCGCCTCGCCGGCCATCCGTACGGCCTCCACCCGGGTGCGCGCACCCACCTTGCGGGCGATCCGACCGAGGTGGTTGCGGACGGTGCCCCGGCTGAGCCCCAACGCCGCCGCGACCTCGGCGACCGGCGCCCCCGCCGCCGTCAACGTCAGCACCTCCCGCTCGCGTTCGCTCAGCGGGTCGTCCGAGTGCAGGGCCGCGACGACGAGGTCCGCGTCCACGACGGGTTCTCGGCGCGCGAGTCGTCGGATGCCGTCGACGACCCGCTGGGGTGCGGCGTCGTTGCGCAGGACGCCGACCGTGCGGCCGGGGCTGAGCATGCCCCGCAGTCGCCGGGCCTGCTGCGGGTGGACAAGCATCAGGACGGGGCACAGGCCCAGCCGGCCGGAAGCTGCCGCCTCGACGAGGTCGAGGTCGGCCACCACCACGTCCGGGCGCTGGGCGTGGACGGCCGCCGGTACCGCGTCGCCGCGATCCACCTCCGCCACGACGCGGATGTCCTCCTCTGCGGCGAGGACGAAGGAGAGCGCCCCCAGCATCAGGGCCCCGTCCAGAGCGAGCAGGGTACGGATCACGAGGAACCTTCCCGCGCATGGATAACGATCACTCAACGTCAATATTCAAACACGCATCCTCCGGGGTCGCACGGCGACGGGGCGGGTCCGCACCCCGCTGAGGGACCCGCCCCGAGACGCCTACAACCAGCCGTTGCGCCGGGCGTGCCACACCGCCTCCAGCCGGTTGCGGGCTCCGACCTTGCGCAGGATCGCCGACAGGTGATTACGCACCGTCCCGTGGGCCAGGAAGAGGCGGCCGGCGATCTCCTTCAGTGGCAGCCCTTCGGCCGCCATCCGCAGCACGTGCATCTCCCGAGGCGTCAACGGCATCTCCGGGGGACTGAGCACCGCCACGGCGGCGGTCGGATCGATGGCCCGCTCGCCAGCAGCGAGCGCGCGGATCGACCGCACCAACTCCACCAGTGAGTTGTCCTTGCCGACCAGACCGCGCGCACCGGCAGCCAGCGCCGCCTCGACCAGCGCCGGGTTCCACCGAGGGCTCATCGCCAACACGGCGGCGTGCGGTGCCTCGACGTTGATCCGGGAGACCATCTCCACCGGGTCGGGCAGCTCCGGATCAAGCGCCAGCACCACCACCTGGGGTCTGCACCGGCGGACCGCCGTCAACAGCTCGCCGACGCCCTCGACGTCGGCGACCACCTTCATGTCCTCCTCACGGGAGAGCGCGGCGCAGAGCGCCCCGCGCAGCAAACCCATATCCTCGGCGACAACAACGTGGATCACCGTGTTTCTCCGATCTCAGGTGCACGTCACGACGGTCACCGAACCCGGTGTGTCCACGGGTCGGCCTGGATTGTCGTGCGCGAAAAGTCGGACGGCCATGGGCCCACCACGCCGTCAGGGCGCGCGGGCGCGGGCACCATCGACCAGGCCAGCGGGGTGGGACCGACCGCGCGGGCGAGCAGCCCGGAGGTCGGCGGCCGGCCTCAGCCCGGGCGGGCGATCCCAGACGGAGTTCGGCTCTCGACGGAGAGCGGCACGAGGTGGCAGAGCGCGGCGATGCCGGGGTGTGACTGCCGGTGAGCCGGCCGGATCAGACCCGGCGCGGGCGCAGAGCCCTCGTCGACACCGGCGGCGTCCGAATCGACCGGCCCGACGGGTTGACCCGGCGGGTACGCGTCGACGGGCGGCGGCGCGGGGTGTGCGACGAGGTGAGCCGGCGGGGCCGTCGGACGCGTGCCCACGGGCGCGGGTCTGGGCGGTGGCGCGGCCGGTGACGGCGCCGTCGGGGCGCAGACGGGCGACAGCGCCAGACCGGGCGGCGGCGTCGGTGGGGCTGGCGCGGGCGGCGGGATGGGCACCGGCGCGGCGGCGGGCCCGAGCGGGGGAGCGATCGGCGAGCGCCACGCCGGCGCGATCACCTCGCCGAGGGCGAGCGGAAGGACGACGTGGACAACACGCAGGAGCGCCGTGCGGACGGGTTCGATCGGCAGCACGCGCACGATGCCGACGGCGGGCCGTAGTCCGGCGGTCAGCGGGCCGGTCACCGCAGGCGAGGCGATCGGACCGATCAGCCCCGGGTGGCCGGGCGCGGTGGCGCTCGGCCGACGTGTGGAGTCGGCGGCCACGCGGGGCGCCCGGGCGCGTTGAGCGGGACGGTGGGTCGCACGTGCCGGCGCAGGAGGCCGTAGCCGTGCGTGCCGTGTGGCCTCGGCCGGGACGCTCAGCCGCAGCGGCGGCACGGCCACTCGACCGGCGGTCGGGGGCCGTCGGGAGTCGCTCGGAGGCGGTACGTCACGCGCGCCGACGGCACCGACGACCGCGCCGGTGAGCGGGATGCGACGTCCGTCGGATCGGCGGTCGTCGGCTCGGGTGTCGCGTCGAGGGTCCTGGTATGGGCGTTCGGTGACCGTGACCCGCCGGACCGGCTCCATCAGGGCGCCGATCTGCCGGTGCAACTCCTCGCCGGCACCGCTGCGCGCCCCGTCGGCCCTGGCCGGGCCCTGGAACAGCAGGGCCAGGAGGACACCGCCACCGACGGCGGCCGCGACCAGCGCCAGGCGACGGATGAGCCGGCGTAGTCGGTCGGCGTCGGGCAGCGTGGATCGGCCCGGCACTGACGTCGGCGCGGTTCCGTTGACGGGACTTGGCACGCGGGCACGACCCCCTCTCCGTCTGGATTGCTGACCCATAGTAGCGATGCCCTCACGTATGTGCATCAGCTGATGTGTTTGGCCGTGAATTGTCCGCGCCGACCGCGATCGGCCGTCGCGGCGAGCGCCGGGGGCAGCACCGCCGGCCAGCCGACCGTCCACGCGCGAAGGCGGTGACTTCTGCGGCAAACGCCCCCGCCACCACCGCATCGCCGGCAGGATGAGCGGGATTTGCCAGCACCACGGTGAGCGAGGGGTCGGTTCATGAACGACGGATTGGTGGCCAGGCGGAGCGCCCGCGATGTTCCGGAGACGTTGGCGGCGCATCAGCGGATCATCCTGATCAGCGCGGTTTCCGGCACGGTCGTCGACCCGGCCGTTGCTCTGTTCGGCCAGATCCGCGCTGAACTGGAGCAGCCAGCTCAGTGACGTGGGCCGCAAGCTCGGCTGAGAGTCGTCGCCTCGCCTGAGCCGTGGTCAGGCCATGGGGCGAGTGGGATCGCCCCGGTCATGGGCGGGCCTAGCCCTGCCCTCGCTTACGGCCGATACGGACCTCGTGTACCGAATGTAGGACTTATTCGCGTAAGAGCGGTTGATGTGAGTTCGGCTCTACTACGTTTCCCTGTGGGCGCGACAACCGATTTGTCGCTGTCTGCGCCGATTCTGGCGTGCAGAGACACGGCGTACGGAGAAGGGCCAGACATGTCCAACCATCGACAGCCGAACGTCAGCGATGCGGCGGCAGACCAGCCACGTCCGCCGAGGAGGCGCAGGGCCCGCTGGCTCGTCGCCGGGGTGGCCGGACTGACCGGGGTCGCCGGTCTGGCGGCCGTCGGCGTGCCCGGAGGCCTGACCGGAGCGCTCGGAGCGGGCGGAGGACTGCTCGGGAAACAGGTCCTCGCCGGCAGCAGTCGGGCGGCGGACGACGACAGCGGCAAGCACGATCCGGGCGGTCGCGACAAGGAGCGCGGGGGCGACAAGGAGCACGGCGATGACGACTGGAGCGGAGGCGGTCGGGACGCCTGGGACGTGCCGTGCGGTGCCAACGAGCTGATCGCGGCGATCGTCCGCGCGAACGCCGGGCACGGGGCGACACTCCGACTCGCCAAGGGGTGCACCTACACGCTCACCGCGTCGGCCCCCCAGCCACCCGTGCCCCACGGCCCCGTCGGCCTGCCGATCGTCACCCAGCCGATCACGATCGACGGAAACGGGGCCACTATCGTCCGCGCTGCCGCCGCCACCCCGTTCCGGATTCTCGAGGTGGGGACCGGCGGTGACCTGAAGCTCCGCGACGCCACCATCAAGGGCGGCGACGACACGAGTGGGCTCGGCGGCGGAGGTGGCGGCATCCGCGTCGACGTCGGCGGCCGGGCAACCCTGGAGAACATCGACGTGGTCTTCAACCACACCAACGGCCCCGGTGGCGGGGTCGCCAACTTCGGCGACACCCGGATCCTCGGCCGCAGCGATCACGGTGGCAAGGACAAGGGTGACAAGGGCCAGGACGGCAAGGAGAAGGACGGCAAGGACCGGGACCGGTACGGGGACGACGAGAGCCGGATCAGCGACAACGGCGCCCTGTTCGACGGTGGGGGTGTCTTCAACAACGGCAACCTCACCGTGAAGAACACCAGCCTCAGCGACAACAGCACGATCGGAGTCGTCAACATCCTGCCGATCGGTGGCGCGGGCGGTGGTCTGTCGAACTCCCGCACCGCGGTGCTCGACGACGTCCGCGTGCACCACAACAGCGCCGGTTTCCGGGGCGGTGGCATCCGCACCGGCATCAACGCCACCACCACGGCCAGGAACATCGAGGTCAGCGAGAACACGACCGGCAGCGAGGGCGGCGGCATCTTCACCGACGGCATCTTCCAGCTCCAGCACGGCAAGATCTTCCGGAACGACGCCGGCCAACGCGGCGGCGGCGTCTTCAACCAGATCGGCCGGTTCGTCGCCGAGGACAGCCAGATCAGTGAGAACGCCGCCAGCACGAGAAGCACCATCGAGAACGGCGGCGGTGTCTACAACGGCAGCGGTGTGGTCGTGCTGCGGCACACCCTCGTCAGCCGCAACAAGGCCTTCGGCACCAACTCACGCGGCGGCGGAATCTACAACAACGCCACCCTCACCCTCACCGAATCCACGGTGACGGAGAACGTCTCCGTCGTGGCGCCGGGTGGGGTCTTCAACGACGGTGGCCAGGTGTCCGTGGATGACAAGTCCGTCGTCAGCGGCAACCGACCCACCAACTGCACGCCCAGCGCACCACCCGTACCCAACTGCTTCGGCTGACCACCGCGGCACCCGGTCCCGCCCACGGTCCGACAGAATCGGACCGTGGGCGGGACTCGCCGCGTGCGGTCAGAGCCGGGAGGTGAAGGTGGCCAGGAAGCGGTGCGGGGTGACCGCGCCGGTGTTGTCGAAGCAGATCACGTCCACGTCGGCGTTCGTGGTGTACGTCCACGCCTGGGTGAGGTGGCAGTAGTTGCTGCCGGCGCCCTGCGCCACCACCTGGGCGTGCGTCTCCTTGAGGCCGACCTGCGGAAAGGTCGCCAGATAGCGGCCGGCGGGCACCAGCGCCGCCACGGTGTTCGCGCCGACGCCGAGCACCGAGTTGTCGTTGGTGGGCCCGCCCACCGCGGTGCCCAGGTAACCGAAGTACGACGGCGGGCCCAGGGAACCGATCACCGGCCGGCGACGGTGGTACGAGAGGGCGAAGTCGGTGTTGACGAACGCGCCGGCCTGGTCGTAGCAGAAGACGTAGACCTGCACGTCGGTCCCGACCGCGCTCCACGAGTAGACCTTGCAGCGGCGGGGTCCGGCGTTCGGCTGTACGGCGGTGACCTGCACGTTGCCGGCGAGCACGCCGGCCAGCCCGACGCCGGGCAGCCGCACCAGGTACTGCCCGACGCCCACCGGTCCGGCCGTGTTCACCACCCCCGTCGAGTTGTACCACTGCGCCACCGCCCCGCTGGCCCACTGCACGTACGCGTGCGAATTGCCGACCGGCAGCGCGCCCGAGCTGGTCGTCCAGAGCACGGTGAACGGGGTGTCCTCACGTGTGCCGCCGGGTCGGTGGCACTGCACGTCGACGACCTCGTCGACGCCGGACTGGAACCAGCGGACCACCTCGCAGTAGTGCCCGGTCCGGTTGACCGGGGTCACGTGCGGCACGCCGCGCGCACCGGCGCCCACCTGCGGGAAACGGACCTGGAACCGGCCGGGCGCGAGCTTGACGCCGTCGGCCCAGGCGGCCGGGAATGCCGTCTTCCAGCTACCCCACTGCCGGCTGGTGTCCAGCACGGTCCAGACCGTGACGGTGGGGTCCTTGACGTACGCGAATCCCCAGCGGTCGGCGGTGGCCGCGGCGGCCGGCGCCGGTGGCGCGAGTGCGCTGGCGGCCAGGACGGCGGCCAGCGCGGCGGTGACGAACGAGCGGAGACGCATGTGTTCCTCCATTCGACAGGGACGTGTCGGAGAGGAGTGTGCGGTTGGTGATGCCTCGGTGACAGTCGGCTACTACGCGCTGCGGTGTCGGGTGTCGGCCACCGGCCGCCCGCCAATGCCGGACGGCCCCCACGATCGAGCGTGAGGGCCGTCCGTCGGTGTGGTGCCGGTGGGGTCAGCCGCCGGCGAAGGTCACCTCGGTGCCGCACTTGGCGTTCTGGTTCAGGCAGGACTTCACCAGGGGGCCGAGGTGGGCCGGGTCCCAGGCGTTCATGAAGTCACCGTGCATGGAGGACGGCTTGCCGGAGGAGAGGCTGAGGCCGTCCCCGCCCAGCGACTGGTAGTTGACCATGAAGGACAGGTCCGGCACCGCCACCGGGTACTTGCCGGTGCAGACGCCGTTGACCGGGTCGCCCATGTGCGACTTGTGGTCGGGGGAGTCGATGTTCTTGCCGTCCCAGCAGTCCTTGAAGACGAGCTGGAAGATGAGGTTGCCGCCCGGGGCGCAGACCGGCCAGTTGCCGTCGGCACTGCGGCCGGTCTCGGCGCTGCCAGCGCACCAGAACTGGTTGCCGCCGGCGTTCTTCGGGGTGTCGACCTGCTTCTTGGCGTCGCCCTCGACCATCCGCAGGCCCGGCGGGAACGGCTTGACGGTGGACGGGTCCTTGACCCGCGAGCCGTAGTAGACCCGGAAGCTCTTCATCGCTACGGGCTTGCCGTCCTTGCGCAGTTCCGGCGTCCAGTAGGCGCTCAGGTCACCGGGGGCGTTGCAGGTGGTCTTGGAGGACAGCAGCTGGTCGGTCGTGGTGAACGCGTCGACCTTCGGGCCGAAGAAGGTGTGCATGTGCGAGGCGCCCGGCAGGCCGGGGACGACGATCGGGTCGTCCGGAGCCGAGTTGGCGAACTCGCAGTCGGTGTGGAACTCGGGGACGCGGGTGGTCCCCGGCGTCACCGGCTTCGGCTTGATCGCGTTGAAGGCCGCCAGTTCCTGGTTCCACCGGGCCTGGTCGACCGGCACCCAACCGGCCGCCGGCGGCGTACCCGGGGTGGTCGGCGTGCCCGGGGTGGTCGGCGTGCCCGGGGTGGCCGGCGTCCCCGGCGTCCCCGGCGTCCCCGGCGCGCCCGGGGTCGGGCTGGCGTTCGGAGTGGGCGACGTGTTCGGCGTCGTGGCCGTCCCGGAGCCGAACGTGAACCAGTTCAGGTTCACGAAGTCCGACCGGGAGGTGCTCTTCATGACGGCGAAGACGGTCTGCGGACCGGACGGCACGCTGGTCGCCGTGGCGGTCACCGTCGTCCACTTCTGCCAGCCGCCGGTGTGGGCGATCGGGAAGCTGGCCAGCAGGGTGCCGGTCTGCGTACCGAGGCGCAGCTCGACGGCGCCGCCGTCGGTGTTGTTCGCGGCGACCCGGGCCTTCAGGTCGGCTCCGGTGATCGACACGCCGTCGTAGCGCAGCCAGTCTGCGTTGCCGAGCCAGCCGACGTTCTTGCCGCCGTCGGCGTCGCCGGTGCTCTCGGTCTGCGCGCCGGACTGCGCCGCGAAGCCCTCCGCCTGGATGCGGCCCGGCACGGCGACCTCTTCGGCCTGGGCGCCGGCGATGTAGATGCCGCTGCCGGCCAGGGCGGCGGCGACCGCGGAGGCGAGCGTGATGCGGGCGAGGCGGCGGCGCTTTCGCGCCCGGTCCGGCGGTGCGACGTGCGCGGGGGGAGTCCGCATTACCAGTGATTCCTTCGAGTCGGCGACAACGCTCCTGTCGACTGAATTATGTGCACGTCCAGAGCTTGCGGCAACGTACGGAAAAAGAATTAAGGAGGGTGGTGGGCAAGTCTCCTGGTAGCCGCCGTTCCGACTTCGGATAACAATTTTTTGGCCCGCGCAGCCTTAAGTTTGTATTAAATCCGTCGACCGGGGGTCGCCTGGCGTCCCGATTCGGTAATGACGAATTCTCCGGTTACGAATCGTGTTCGCGTCGAATACTGGGGGCATGCCTTCGAGGACGGGCGGTCCCCGGCTCACGCGCCAGCCGGGTCGGCTGGTGGCCTTCAGCGACGCCGTCTTCGCCATCGCCGTCACGCTCCTCGTGCTGGAGATCCAACCGCCGAGGGACTTCGGGCACCTCCTGCGGGGCCTCGGGGCGTTGTGGCCGTCGTACCTGGCGTACGCGTTGAGCTTTCTACTGGTCGGGCAGGTCTGGGTCAACCACCACGTCATGTTCGACCGTGTCCGGCACGTCGACCGTCAGGTCCTGTTCCTCAACACGCTGCTTCTGATGGTCATCGCGTTCCTGCCGTTCTCCACGTCGCTGCTCGCCGACGCGCTCCGCGCGGAGCAGGGACTGCGCACGGCGGTCGTCGTCTACGGCACCACGCTGTGGGCGGCCGCGGCCCTGTTCAACGTCATCTGGGCCCGTCTTCGCCGGGCGCGGCTGCTGGACCCCGACCTCGGCCCCCTCGGCGTCCGGGCCATCGGTCGCCGATTCGCGCTCGCGCTGGCCTGGATCGGCTCCGGCGTCCTCGTCGGCGCGTTCGTGCCGATCGCGGGCGTCGTCATCATCGCGGCCTTCCTGCCCGCCTACTACCTGCCCATCCGCGGCGAGGACGGCGAGAGCGCTCACCGCCCCGGCTGAACCGGACCCGAGAACCCGCGGACCGGCTCGGCGTACACCGGCGACGAGGCCGCCAAAATAATGTGGGTGCGGCTGTCGATCGGGACCGGCTCTGTTCGTAGCCAGGGTGAGAGCCCGGCATCGAGACGGGCACACACCCGCCGGAGGGCATGATGACCACCACTGCGAACACCACCCGCACCACCGCGTCGGCCTTCGGCGCGCTGATCGGGGCCGGTGTCGTCGCCACGGTCGCCGCGAGCGCCGCCACCATGGCCGTCGCCGCCGCAGGTCGCACGGCAGGAATCAGTCTCGACGTGAGCGGTGCCCCGATCCCGGTCGCCGGGTTCGGCGTGCTGACGACCGCCTTCTCGCTGGTCGGCGTCGTCCTCGCCGCGCTGCTGTCCCGATTCGCGCGACGCCCCCGTCGTGCGTTCGTCCGTACGACTGTGGTGCTGACGGTCCTGTCCCTGGTGCCGGACGTGATCGCCGACGCCGACACGGCCACCAGGGCGCTGTTGATCTCACCCACCTGGTCGCGGCCGCGATCGTGATTCCCGCTGTCGCGCGCCGCCTGGCCGCCTGAACCGTCACCGACCATCCCGCCGCCGAACTACCGAAAGGATCGTCATGAAGCAGTATCTGCTGTCCGTGCACGTCGTCGAGGGCGCTCCCGCCATGTCGGACGAGGAGACGGAGACCATGTTCGCCGAGACCGGCCGGATCAACGACGAGATGCAGGCCGCGGGCGTCTGGGTCTTCGCCGGGGGCCTCGTGTCGCCGGACAGTGCCACGGTCGTCCGGATCGAGAACGGCGCCACGACCATGAGCGACGGGCCCTTCGCGGAGACGAAGGAACACCTCGCCGGCTTCTGGATCATCAAGTGCACGGACCTGGACGAGGCGCTCGCCTGGGCCGAGAAGTGCGCGGCGGCCTGTGGACCTGTCGAGGTGCGCCCCTTCGGCGACCTGTCCCAGGCCTGACCACGAGCCGGTCGACCGACATGGACCTGGCGGGCATCTACCGCGCGGAGTACGGCCGCTGCGTCGCCACCCTGACCCGCGTCCTCGGTGACATCAACCTCGCCGAGGAGGCGGTCCAGGACGCCTTCACCACGGCGGTGCAGAAGTGGCAGACGCCGCCGCCGAACCCGGGCGCCTGGATCGTGACGACCGCACGCAACCGGGCCATCGACCGGCTTCGGCGGGAATCGACCCGCGAGGCCCGGCACGCCCAGGCCCTCCTACTCCAACAACAGGACGCGCCCCAGGAGGTGGGACCAGTGAAGGACGACCAGCTACGACTCATCTTCACCTGCTGCCACCCGGCGCTCGCCCCGGAGACGCGAACGGTCCTCACGCTGCGTCTGCTCGGTGGTCTCGAGGTCCCGGAGATCGCCCGGGCCTACCTGCTCCGGGAGACGACCATCGCCCAGCGGATCGTGCGCGCCAAGAAGAAGATCCGGGACGCCGCCATCCCGTACCGGGTACCCGCCGACCACGAGCTGCCGGATCGACTGCCGCCCGTGCTCACCGTGCTCTACCTGATGTTCAACGAGGGCTACGCGTCCACCTCGGGGCCGTTGATCAGGACCGACCTGTGTGCCGAGGCGATCCGGCTCGCTCGCGAGCTGGCCGCGTTGATGCCGGACGAGCCGGAGGTCCTGGGCCTGCTCGCCCTGCTGCTGCTGACCGAGGCGCGGCGCCCGGCCCGCCTCGGTCCGACCGGCGACCTGGTGCTCCTCGCCGACCAGGACCGCTCACTGTGGAACCGGGATCTCATCGCCGAGGGGCACGAACTGGTCCGGCGGTGTCTGCGGCGCAACCAGCCCGGTCCGTACCAGATCCAGGCCGCGATCGGCGCTGTGCACACCGACGGCGCGGCCACCGACTGGCGGCAGGTCCTGGCACTGTACGACCAGCTCCTCGCGCACACGCCGACCCCCGTCGTGGCGCTCAACCGGGCGGTCGCGGTGGCCGAGGTGCACGGCCCCGAGGCCGCCCTCGCCGCGGTCGAGGCGATCGACCTTCCCGGCTACCACCGGCTGCCCGCCACTCGTGCCGAGCTGCTGGCCCGACTCGGACGCGACGCGCAGGCCCGCGCCGCCTACGACGAGGCCATCGTACTGACCGGCAACGACACCGAACGCGCCTTCCTGACGGCGCGCCGGAGCGAACTCACCCACACGAGGAGACAATCGTGACCGCGACCTACACCTTCGACGTCTTCATGAGCCTCGACGGCTTCGGCAGCACCACCGGCGACTGGGGTGGCTACTGGGGCAAGCAGGGCCCGGAGTTGCTTCAGCATCGCCTCGCCACGTACGGCGAGGACCACCGCATGGTCTTCGGCGCGCGGACGTTCGAGCTGTTCGGGCAGATGCTTGCCGACAGCACCGAGGAGTCCGACGTCCGGGACGCCTGGGTCACCCGGATGACGAACCTCCCGGCCACTGTCGTGTCGAACACCCTTCAGGGACCGCTCGACTGGCCGGACGCGACCCTCGTACGCGGTGACGCCGTCGACGTCGTCGCCGGGCTCAAGAAGGAGTCCGAGGTGCCCCTGCGGTCGCACGGCAGCCTGTCGATGAACCGGGCACTGATGGCCGCCGGCCTGGTCGACCTCGTCCAGGTGACCCTCTTCCCGGTGGTCACCGGTCAGACCGGGACGGAGTCGATCTTCCACGGGGCTGCGGACTTCGACCTGGAGCTGGTCGAGAGCCGCACGCTCGACGGTCGGACCCAGGAACTCCTCTACCGACCGACCCGGCACACCTGAGTCCTCCCCACCACGCGGCGGTGGCGCGGTGCATCACATCGGTGCTTGCCGTGGCTCATTCGGTAGCCTCTGACACGTTCTGACAACGTCTGACGGAGCCGTCTGACATGGGGGACTGATGAGGGACCAGCGTGCCGCCGCGGAGTCGAGTCAGGACGGACGGGCCGCCGCTGAGAGGTTCGCCGAGCAGTTGAGAGCACTGCGCAGCACGGCGGGGAACCCGTCCTTCCGCAAGATGGCGGGGCGGTCAGGACGGATCTCGCACACGACGCTGCACGAGGCCGCCGCCGGGACCCGTTTTCCCTCGTGGGAGACCACGCGGGAGTTCGTCCGAGCGTGCGAGGCGGACGAGGCCCTGTGGCGGCGCCGATGGGAGGACGCGCAGCGCACGGGGACGGTCGTCCGGCCCGGCGGAGGCGATGACCCCGTGCCGGTCGTCGCCGCGTCCGCGCCGAAGGAGCAGGGCGTGTCGCAGGCCGTGGAGGACCCGCGGGCCGGCGATGACGTCGTGGGTCCGCGGCGGCGGCGTCTGCTGTGGCTCAACGCCGCAGTGGTGGTGCTGGTGGTGGCGGTGGCCGTCGTCCTGGGCGTGACCGTTCGTGGCCGGTCGGGCTCGGGCGGCTCCGGCACACCGACGGCGTCACCGACCACGTCGCCGTCCACGACGGCATTCTCGGACTCCCTGATCCCCGGCGACTCGAGCAGGTTCGTCGCCGACGTCACCATCCCCGACGGCACCAAGGTGAAGGTGAACGCCCAGTTCGACAAGGTGTGGGCGCTCGCCAACGTGGGAGAGGTCGAGTGGCACAACCGGTACCTGGCGCGGATGGAGCCCACCGCCGACGGTGCCGGCTGCCGCACACCGGATCGGGTGCCGATCGGTGACACGCCGCCCGGCGAACAGGTGATGATCCGTGTTCGGGTCACCGCGCCGAGCCTCCCTGGCAAGTGCTGGGTCAGTTGGAAGATGGTCGACGAGGCTGGCCGGGAGTACTTCCCGACCCGACGGCCGGTGTACTTCATGGTCACCGTGACCGCCTGAGGTCAGGTCGCGATGTCGGACACGGGCGTCGAGCCAAGCTGACAACACCGCATTCATCGAGGTCGGTGACCGTCTGACGGATCTGACAGGCCGCCGGGGGTACCGAACAGCAGGGCACTTCTCGCAGGGTGAGGTCGAACCGAGAGCGACTCACCAGCTACGAGGAGGAGCCACCTTGCGCCGTCCCTGGTTAACTGTCGGACTCGCCGCGCTCTGCGTGGCCGTCGGCGTCCCGGCCCACGCGGCGGCATCCGGTGCCACAACGCAGCGGACCGCCACCGCGGCCGCGCGGCCGATCGTGGACATGGAGGCCACCGTCCTGGCCGCCCAGATCGACCCCCGTCGGGCCGACAACACCCTGACTCCGGGTGCGAAGAACTCCGTGCTCGCCGTGGAGCAGGCGTTGCAGGCACAGGGCCTGCTGAACGCGCAGTGGGTCGACGGCTACTTCGGCACGGTGACCGTCTCGGCGTACGCGGCGTACCAACACTCGCTGGGCTACACCGGCCTGGCCGCGAACGGCCTGCCCGGTGTGACGTCGCTGACGAAGCTCGGACAGAACCGCTACACGGTCGCCAACACGATCGGACCGGGCACGAAGGTCCCGCGCGACGGGTACGTCGTGAACGCCCGAACCCAGGCGATGCTGGCCGAGGCGCAGCGTCTGCTGGGCCAGACGCTGGTGCTCGAGCAGGGCTCGTACAACCCCGGGGGTGACCCGACCTCGGCCGGCACGCATGACGGCGGGGGTGTGGTGGACATCGCGGTCCCCGGTATGACCGCGACCCGACGCACCGCCGTCGTCCGGGCGCTGCGACGGGTCGGCTTCGCCGCCTGGCTCCGTGACCCGAGTCAGGGCGACTGGCCGTGGCACATCCACGCCGCGGCGATCAGCGACACGGACCTGTCCAGCCAGGCGCAGCACCAGACCGGTGACTACCGCCTCGGCATGAACGGCCTGGCCAACCGTGGCCCGGACGACGGCCCCCAGATCCCGATCCAGACCTGGGAGCAGTACCAGCGCGGGCAGTGACCCGCACCCACCCCCCTCACCGTTTCCGGAAAGGACACCATGAACATCCGTAGAAGCCTCGGCTCGGTCGGCGTCGCGCTGGCCGCGGCCACCTCGATCCTCAGCGTCGCATCGCCCGCGTCGGCGGCGGCCCGGGACGGGGTCTGCGACAGCGGCGAGTTTTGCTACTACTACAACAGCGACAACGCGGGATCGCTCTCGGACTTCACCGGTTCGCTCGACGACTACGGCACCGAGCAGCCCTCGTGCTACGACTTCAAGGGCGCGGGCGCCGGCAAGGGCCTGTGCGTGAAGAACAACGCGGCGTCGGTGTGGAACCGGACCGGCAGGACCGTGCGGGTCTACTTCAACAGCAACTTCGCCGGTACGACGCAGGACTTCGCGGCCGGCGCGACTGGCAACCTCAACGCCACGTTGAAGAACAACAACGCCTCGCACGAACTGCTGAGCGGGCCGACGGGCTGTAGCACCGACGGCACCAACAGCAAGCTGCCGAGCACCATCCTCGTCTACCGGGTCGGTCTCGGGCGCGTCGACCGGGTCGACTTCAAGACGTACGTCAAGAACGTCCTCCCGAACGAGTGGGTGTCGAGCTGGCCGGCTGCCTCGCTGGACGCCGGTGCGATGGCCGTGAAGAGCTATGGCTGGTACTGGGCGCTGCACTCGACCCGGAAGACCTCCGGCGGCCAGTGTTACGACGTCCGGGACGACACGGGCGATCAGGTCTACCGGCCGTCGTCGGCGCAGTCCTCGACGTCGGCGGCGGTGGACCGGACCTGGTCGACTCTACATGGCGATCAACCTGCGGCGTGAGGTGGAGGCGGCGCAGCCGTCGGACGGGGTCCACCGGCACGAGCGGTTGTTCGAGGCGGTCGCCGGGGGAGACCCCGAGGAGGTTCTCGCCGCGCTGTCCGGGCACGGCACCCGCTCCTACCTAGACTAGTTGGTAGTGCCTACGGCCCTCGGCTGGACGACACCGACACCCGGATGATGACGGCGGGTGATCGGCGGCTCGACACTGGGATTCAGTCGCCGTCCAGCAACAGTCAATTCGGTCTGTCTACTGTGGCTCGTCGGACGGTTGCGTCGATGATGACCGCTTCCAATCTGACCAGTGGAGTGGAAGATGGACTCGTCGGGCCTGACTGTGGAAGGGATCAGTGTCAGTTTCGGTGGACTCGCCGCGCTGACCGACGTGTCCCTGCGTGTGCCTCCCCGGCAGGTGGTCGGCGTCATCGGCCCGAACGGTGCCGGAAAGAGCACATTGTTCAACGTCGTCTGCGGACTGCTGCGTCCGGACTCTGGACAACTGGCCATGGACGGGCGTGTCCTCCAACGGCTGCGCCCGCACCAGCTCACCCGACTCGGCGTCGCACGGACCCTGCAGGATGTCGGTCTCTTCGACGGGCTCAGTGTGTGGGAGAACGTCGTGGCCGGCGCCACGAACCATGCCCGCGCCGGGTTCGCCTCGGCGCTGTTCGGACTGCCCGGCAGCGAGCGTGACGAGCGGCGACTCCGCGACCACGCGCGTGAGGTGCTCGACGAGCTCGACCTCGCACCGTACGTCGACGCGCAGCCCCGGTCCCTTCCGTACGCCATTCGCAAACGGGTGGCGCTGGCCCGGGCGCTGGCCGCGCGTCCACGTTTGTTGCTGCTCGACGAGCCCGCCGGCGGACTGGGTCCGGACGAGGTGCGAGAGCTCGGCACGCTGATCGAGAACCTCCCCCGCCGGGCTGACCACCCCTGCTCGGTCCTGCTCGTGGAGCACCACATGGACCTGGTGATGGGGGTGTGCGACGACATCGTCGTCCTCAACTTCGGCCGGGTGATCACCTCGGGCACTCCGGAGCAGGTGGGCAACGATCCGCGCGTCGCCGAGGCGTACCTGGGTGTCGCCACCGAAGCGGCGGCATGAGAGCCGCACCCCTGTTGTCCGTGCGCGACCTGGTCGCCGGCTACGGTAACGCCGCTCCCGTCCTGCGCTCGGTCAGCTTCGACGTCGAACCCGGCAGCATCACCGCGGTCGTCGGCGCCAACGGGGCGGGCAAGACGACTCTGATGCGCGCCCTGTCCGGCCTGATCCGTCCCACCGCGGGCGAGCTGCTGTTCGACGGCGTCGACCTGCGGAAGGTGCCGGTGGAGCGGCGGGTCCGGTATGGACTCGCACACGTGCCGCAGGGACACGGCGTGGTCGCCGAGCTGACCGTCGACGAGAACCTGCGCCTGGGCGGCCTGTGGCGGCGCGACCGTGCCGACGCCCGCCGGGCAGTCGCTGAGGTATACGACATGTTCGAGCCACTGGCCCGCCGACGGCGGCACGCCGGGCATCAGCTCTCCGGAGGTGAGCGGCAACTGTTGGCCCTGGGACGGGCGCTCGTGGGTCGCCCCCGGCTCCTGCTGCTCGACGAGCCCTCCCTCGGTCTCGCGCCCAAGGCGGTCGCGCAGACCCTGGCGCTGCTGCGCCGGCTTCGGGACGAGTCTTCGGTCGCCGTGGTGCTGGCCGAGCAGAGCCTGCACGGCGCGCTGTCGGTCGCTGACCAGGGTGTCGTCCTGTCCCTGGGGCAGGTGACGTACGCGGCACCGGCCACGAGCCTGCGCGACGACGCCCGACTACGCCGGCTGTACCTCGGCTTCTGATCCGCTGGCGCCAACCGCGCCCAGCCTGGAGGGGGATGTGATGCAACGGTTCGTGTTCCTGACGTTGGACGGCCTGGCCAGGGGGGCGGCCTACGCAGCCTTCGCGCTCGCGCTGGTGCTGATCTGGCGGGCGGCCCGAGTCGTCAACTTCGCCCAGGGCGCGATGGCGGTCGCCTGCGTCTACGTGGCGCACAGCGTGACGGGAGCGACCGGTTCCTACTGGGCGGGCTTCGTTGCGGCCGTGACCACCGGGCTGATCCTGGGCGCGGCGGTGGACTTCTGCGTCATGCGCCTCGCCGGCAGCGCGGCCGAACACCTGAACTCGGTGATCATCGCGCTCGGGCTGGTGCTGATCATCCAGGCGGTGCTCGGGATCGTGTACGGCAACGACTTCCTGCCGACACCCGCCCCGTTCGACCGTACGTCGTTCACGGTTGGTGGTTTCGTGCTGCTCTCACCGTTCGACGTCTTCGTCATCGCTGCGGTCGGTGCTGTCGTCGCGGCGCTGGCATGGCTGTTCGGTCGCACCTCGGTCGGGCTGCGGATGCGGGCCGGTGCGTTCGCCCCCGAGGTGTCCCGGCTACTCGGTGTCAACGTCGGCGGGATGCTCACCCTCGGCTGGGCGCTGGCTGCGGCGCTCGGCGCCGTCGCCGGCATGCTCGTCGTCCCGACCGAACTGGCGCTGCACCCCCACGCCATGGACCTGGTATTCGTCGCCTCGTTCACCGCCGCGGTCATCGGCGGACTGGACAGCCCACCCGGGGTGGTCATCGGTGGGCTGGCGGTCGGCCTGACGCTCTCGTACGTCTCCGGATACCTCGGCGGTGATCTCACTCCGCTGGCCACGCTGCTTTTGCTGCTCGCCGTCCTTCTCCTTCGGCCGCAAGGTCTGATCACCAGCGCCCGGACGCGCCAGGCATGACCATCCTCGTCGGGTCGAGCCCGCTGCGACGTGCGCTGCTCACCGCGTTGGCCGCTGCGCTGGTACTCGTCGCCAGTTACGCCCTGGACCCGTTCCGCGACTTCCAGCTCGCCACCGTCGCCGCCTACCTCTGCGCCACCGCTGGCCTGACCGTCCTCACCGGGCTCAATGGCCAACTCTCGCTGGGGCACGGAGCGCTGATGGCCAGCGGCGCGTACACCGTGGCCCTGGCCCAGGACGCGCTCGCGGGCGCCGCCGTGGCCCCGGTCTGGATCCTCGTGCTGACGCTGCTCGGCGCGCTGACGGTCGGCGTCGCGGTCGGCGCCGTCGTCGGGCTGGCCGCCGCCCGACTGCGGGGGCCGCACCTTGCCGGACTCACGCTCGGCGTGGCGGTCGTCGTCCCCTCGCTGGCGACCACGTTCGGCGCCACCCTCGGCGGGGAGCAGGGGCTACCGGTGTCCGCGGCGGCGCCACCATCCGCTCTCGGTCCGACTGTCCCGTACGAGCGGTGGCAGGTCTGGCTGGCCTGGGCGGTCACCCTGCCGCTGCTGCTGCTGCTCACCAACCTCGTCAACTCCCGCTTCGGCCGCGATCTGCGGGCAGTACGCGATCACGAGGTCGCCGCGCGTCTCAGTGGCATCGACGTGGCACGCACCCGCGTGGTCACGTTCACGGTGAGCGCCGGCTGCGCCGCCGTGGGCGGCGCGCTGATGGCGATCCTGACGCAGGTCGCCTCACCCGGCTCCTACCCGCTCACGCTCTCCGTGTTCCTGCTCATGGCGGTCGTGATCGGTGGTTTGGACAGCCTGGCCGGCGCGGTCTGGGGCGCGCTGCTCCTGGTTGCCCTGCCCGACCTCGCCCGGTCGGTTACCGCCCTGCTGCCGTTTCCGCCGGCGCAGGCGCAGCGGTGGGAGGGGAACCTCCCCACCGCCGCGTTCGGGCTGATGCTCATCACCGTGCTGGCGCTCGCGCCCAGCGGCGTCGCCGGGCTGCAACGCCGAGCGGTGCGGGCCGTCGTCGAACGGCGGTACCAGCGTCGGGTGCGGACCCGCTGAACCATCCCTGGTTTCCCGAACACCGTCCGGTGACGGACGGAGGAAGAGAGTGATCATGTTGGCTGTCCGACGAATGTCTGCCGCGGCCTTCGCGGCGGCGACGCTGCTGACGGTGGCTGCCTGTGGGACGGGCGGATCGGGAGCGTCGTCCGCCGTGCCCGGAGTGACCGACACCGAGGTGGTGATCGGCACGCACACCCCGTTGACTGGCCCGGCGGCAGCAGGCTACTCCAGCATTGCTCCGGCGACCCGCGCGTACTTCGACTACGTCAACGCCCAGGGCGGTGTGCACGGGCGCAAGATCACCTACAAGATCAAGGACGACGGCTACAACCCCGCGAACACGCAGCAAGTCGTCCGGCAACTGGTCCTGCAGGACCGGGTGTTCGCCATCCTCAACGGCCTGGGCACCCCGACCCACACCTCGGTGCTGGACTTTCTCACCAGCAACCGCGTGCCGGACCTCTTCCCGGCCTCCGGTACCCGCAACTGGGACCAGCCCGCCAAGTATCCAAACACCTTCGCCTTCCAGCCAGACTACGTGGTCGAGGGCAAGATCCTCGGCGCTCACCTGAAGTCCCAGTACCAGGGGCGGAAGGTGTGTTTCCTCGGCCAGGAGGACGACTTCGGCCGTGACAGCCTCGCCGGGCTGGAGAAGGTGCTCGGACCGGTGGCAGTCAAGCAGACGTACGTCACCAGCAACACCAACGTCGAACCGCAGATCGGCGCCTTCAAGCAGCAGGGCTGCCAGGCCGTGGTGCTCGCCACCATCCCGGGCTTCACCGCCCGCTCGCTCAGCGTCGCAAAGCAGCTCAGCTTCACGCCGCGCTTCTTCGCGTTCAACACCGGCGGCGACTACCAGACCCTGGCCAAGCAGCTCGGTGCGGACGCGAAGCTCACCGAAGGGCTCGTCGGCCTCAACTACCTGCCGCTCTACACGGACACCGCCGACCCCTGGATCCAGCTCTTCACGAAGATCAACCAGGAGTACAACGGCGGTGCGCCGTTGGACGGCAACGCGATCTTCGGCATGTCGATCGGCTACCTGTTCGTACAGGAACTGCTCGCCGCGGGCCGAGACCTCACCCGCGAATCACTGATCAAGGCGGTCGAGCGGGGCGGCTACCAAGGGCCGGGTCTGGCGCCGTTGCGGCACTCGCCGACCGACCACTCCGGCTACGGGGGCGAGCGTCTCACCCTGGTCACCGGCGGGGTGCAGGCGTACTTCGGCCCCGCCTACCAGACCGACGAGGCGGACGCCCCCGTCACCGAGTACAACGCACCCCGCGCCGCGCCCCCGGCCAACGGCGTTCCGCAGGCCGGCTGAGGAGACATCCACCACATGGGTACGCAATGGACCATGGCGGTGGCGCGCGACGAAGTCGTGCGTACCCGTCTCCTCGAATCATCCCGGCCGGTGCTCCGTGCCGGCGACGCCCTGCTGCGGGTGGATCGCATCGGGCTGACCTCCAACAATGTGACGTACGCGTTGACCGGGGACGCCTACCGCTACTGGGATTTCTTCCCCACCGAACCGGGCTGGGGTGTCGTGCCAGCCTGGGGCTTCGCCACGGTCGTCGCGTCCGCCGCACCCGTGCTGAGCGCCGGGGACCGGGTCTACGGCTTCCTGCCGTGCGCGAGCCACCTGTTGATCCGGCCGGGTGCGCTGGACGTCGGCACCTTCTCCGACCTCAGCCCGCACCGCGCCGGACTGCCCTCGATCTACAACGGCTACGACCTCGTCGACGCCGGACAGCCCAGCGCGATCACCGACGACATCCAGGTGCTCTACCGTCCGTTGTTCTCCACCGCGTTCCTGTTGGCCGATCAGCTCAGCACAGATCCCGACCACGGCGACGCGGCGGTGGTGCTGTCCTCGGCATCGAGCAGGACCGCGTACGCGACCGCCTGGCAACTACGCCGATCCGCGGTCGAGGTCATCGGCCTCACCGCGGCGCGGAATCGTGCCTTCGTCACCGAGCTGGGCTGCTACGACCGGGTGCTCACGTACGACGACATCGGAGAACTGAGGGCCGGCGCCGCGACCCGCTACGTCGACTTCGCCGGCGCCGACACGACGCGTGCCCGGATCCGGCAGCACCTCGGTGAACACCTGGTCGGGCAGATCGTTGTCGGTCTGACCCATCAGCAGCGGGGTGACGCCTCCCGGGACGGCGCCGAGGTTTTCTTCGCGCCGAGTCGGCTGGCGAAGCGGACGGCCGACTGGGGGCTCGGGGGCGTCGAGGCGCGTCTGTCGGGCGCGTGGCGGGAGTTCACCGCGTGGGTGGCGAGTCGTGCCGACGTCGAGACCCACAGCGGCCGCGAACAGCTGGCCCGGGTGTGGCAACGGCTGGTCTCCGGCGCGGTCCCACCGACGACCGGTCAGGTCGTGCTTGTGTCCCAGTCCGCCGTGGAGCATAGGGAGAACAGCGCACATGGGTAAGGTGATCATCGGGGCGCACCCCGCGTACGGCCACGTCGTCCCCGTGCGGGCGATCGCCGTGGACCTTGTCCGGCGGGGCCATGACGTCACGTTCGTGACCGGTACCGCGTACCGGGACGACATCGAACGCTACGGCCTCACGTTCGCCCCGCTAACCGGTGCGGCGGACGTCGATTCGCGGACCCTGCACCAACGGCATCCCGAGCTGCTCGGGTTACCCCGCGAGGAGGCTTTCGACCGGGCGATGTCCCACGTCTTCATCGAGACGCTCGCGGCTCAGCACCACACGATCCAGGCTGAGATCGCCAAGGCGGGTGACGCGCCCGTCGTGGTCCTTCAGGAAAACATGTTCCTGGGCATGTGGCCGGCGCTGCTCGGTGCGCCGGTGAACAGACAGGTTCCCGTTCTGAGCATCGGTGTCCTGACGATCACCATGACCAGCGTCGACACGGCGCCGTTCCGCTCCGGTCTCCCCCCGGACAGCTCCGCGCAGGGTCGGGAGCGTAACCGGGAGCGTAACCGGGTCTTTCGGGAGCGGGGAATCCCGCACACCCAGCGTGGACTGGAGGAGGTACTGCGTGGCCTCGGCGTGACGCGGCGGCCTCCGTTCCTCCTCGACGGGGTGGTGACCCTTCCCGACCAGTACCTGCAACTCTGCGTCGAGGCGATCGAGTACCCCCGCAGCGACGCCCCGGCGAGCCTGCGGTTCGTGGGCGCGCTCCCCATCGGCGCTCGCGACGGTCATCACCACCCACTGCCCGAGTGGTGGCACGACGTCGTCGCCGGCGACCGGCCGGTGATCGCCGTGTCGCAGGGCACGCAGGCGAACCACGACCTCAGCGAACTGATCGAGCCGACCCTTGAGGCGCTGGCCGACCTCGACGTGCTGGTTGTCGCCACGACCGGACGGGACGCGGTGCCCGCCCGTGTGCCCGCCAACGCGCGCGTGACGCCGTTCATCGACTTCGACCTCCTGCTGCCACACGTCGATGTCTTCGTGCACAACGGCGGTTACGGCGGGGTGCAGCAGGCACTCGCCCACGGCGTGCCGCTTGTGCTGGCGGGGCAGAGCGAGGACAAGACCGAGGCAACCGCCCGCGTGGCCTGGACCGGTGCGGCCATCAACCTGGCGACGTCGCGCCCCGACGTGGCGATGATTCGACGGGCGGTGCAGACCGTGCTCGGCGGGTCGCGCTACCGGGAGCGCGCCGTTGAGCTGAGCATCGAGTACGCGCGCCACGACGCGCTCGGCGAGATCGCCGCCACGGTCGAGCAGTACCTGGCGATCAGTGCGGCGCCCGTGCTCTGACCCACATCCCGTTCGCTGCTGTCGAAGGACGTCTGACCTGACGCCCGACGGGGACATGACGGCACATCCCCGCCGTCATGTCCCCGTTACAGAACGCGCCGCTCGCTGTATCAGAACGGTCGACAATCGACAGTATGCGAGAACCAGTCGGATCGATCTCCGACCTGCGGACGGCGTACCGCGAGGGTCGCCTGAGCCCGACGGACCAGGCCGAACGCGTGCTCGACGGGCTGGCCTCCAGCGGCGGCGGACCGGTCTGGATCAGCACCGTGCCGGCCGGCGACCTGCGGACCTGAGCCGAGTCGCTGACCCGCCACGGTGATCCCGCGTCACCCCTGTATGGCATCCCCTTCGCGGTCAAGGACAACATCGACGTGGCCGGCATGCCGAGGACCCGATCGGGCGCAACGCCATGCTCGGCCGCTACACCCAGTTCGCGAACCTGCTCGACCTGGCCGCGGTGACCGTACCCAACGGCTTCACCTCCGCCGGCCGACCGGCGAGCCTGACCCTGCTCGGCCCGGCGTTCAGCGACACCACCCTGGCCCGGCTGGCCGCGACCCTCGCCACGGGCAGCGACGCGATACCCGGACCGGCGGTCGGCGCGACGTCCGCCGCGCCCCCGGCCGAGGTGCTGATCGCCGTGGTCGGC
The DNA here is from genome assembly GCF_043197485.1 of Micromonospora sp. NPDC049102. Classification (NCBI taxonomy): domain Bacteria; kingdom Bacillati; phylum Actinomycetota; class Actinomycetes; order Micromonosporales; family Micromonosporaceae; genus Micromonospora; species Micromonospora sp. NPDC049102. The sequence continues at coordinate 53,899 of NZ_JBICTE010000018.1, forward strand.
CGGCACCTGGCCGGCGAGTCCCGCAACGGCGAGCTGCTCGGGCGCGGCGCGGTCCTCGCCGGCGTCGCCCGTACCGCTGCGCTCTACCGGCTCTACCGGATGGACACCGCCGACGGCGAGGGGCTGCCCGGCCTGGTCCGGGTCGCGCCGGAGACCCCGACGGGCCACCCGATCGAGGTCGAGCCAGGCGTTCCAGGCGACCCCACGGGCGCATGCGGCGGCCGTGGTCGCCACGCTGGTGCCGAACATCGCGGCCTGGGCGACCGGGCAGATCGACAACGCGTTGGCGGCGGCCGGCACCAGCGCGGCCGCGGTCGGCGACGACGCGCTCAACGGGGCCGGCGTCGTGTACGACGGGCTGCTGGTGCTCGGTCGGGGCGCCATCCTCGCCGGCCTGGTGCTGGGCGCGGTGGTGGTCTTCGTCATCGACAAGCGCTTCGTCCGGGCGGCAGACCCAGACCTGGGTACGTCTGCCCGCCGGTTGGCGCATCGTCACCGCCCACGTCTCCGCGCCCGCGCCGAACGTCGACTGAGCTGGCCGGCAGGCCGTACGACGAAGCGCCCCGTCCAGACTGGACGGGGCGCTTCGTGGCATCAGCCGAACGGCGTGCCGGGCGTCCGGTGGTCCTCGTCGGCGCGCGACAGCGGCGCGGCCACCTCGATCCGGGGCGACCGGTCCGGCGGAAGGTGGGCGGGGTCGGCGATGACGACCACGTCCACCTCGCCGTCGACCATCTTCTGCTCGACGGTCTCCCACGATGCGCGGACGATCCCGTTCAGCCGGTACTCATGTCGGCGCAGGTGGGTCAGACACGTCGCGATGGCGTGTTCCGACGGCTCGATGTGGGCGGGTACCCAGATGACGGCTAGCTCCATGATCTCTCCTGATCAACGTCGTGGACGTGAATGGGTGATCAGGAGCTGCCGTGGTGGCGGGGGACCCCGCTCCACGGGTCGACCGGTGGCTCGATTGTCGAAGGGGAGGACGGCGCGTCCCCGGTGCAGCGGCCCGACGGCCGGCGGCCCGTCGGTCGCCGACGCCGCCAGGTCGGCGCCACCGACGTTCGTGCTGGTCGGTGCGGACACGAAGGCCAGGACCAACGCCGGTGGTCCCGGTAGCGGGGGAGCGGGAGGGACCGGCGTCGGCGCAGGTGCTGCGGTCATGGACGTCCGCTCGCGCACCGGCAGACGACGGTCGACGCCGTCGGCGCGGGACGCCTGCACCGTCTGGGGCGAGGCCGCCGGCGGCGTGGCGCGGGTGGCCGACGAGGCGACCGGTGTGGGCGCGGCGGGTGGCGAGGACGGCTGTCGCGTACGAGGCGGTCGAGTGGGCGCGGCTGCGGACGGTTCCGTCGTCGGCAGGCGAGGCGCGGTGGCCGTCGGCAGGGGCAGCGGAGTGGCCGTCGGCAGCGGGACAGCCGTCGGCAGCGGCAGGGGCAGAGCCGTCGGCAGGGGCAGGTCGATGTGCAGCGGAGTCTCGAGCACGCCCCGCAGCAGCGACCCGACGATGCCTGGTGCCCCGGGATCGTCCACCGAGCCGGTGGTGCTGGGCATCGGCACCGGCGCCGGGGAGACGAGATCGACGGAGACGAGTTCCGCTGCGGAGGGCTCCGCTGCGGCGGGCTCCGCGCCCAGGGCCGCCGCGAGCGCGGCCGCGCCGAGCGCCACCGCGCCGAGCGCCACCGGTGGCGGGCAGTGCTTCGGGCGTGTCACGCGGATGCCCGCGACGATCGCGCCCGGCCCGGCTCGACACGCCGGTGCCGTTGTCCGAGCAGTCGCTCGTCGACCCGTGGCGTCCCACCCATGCGCGGGTTGTTGCCCCCTCGGGACTCCGGCTACACCTGCCACCGGCGGATCGACGCCGGTCAGGGTGCCCGGCCCGCCCTGTGAGCGATAACAAGGCTCGCGTTCGGCCCGTCCGCCGCGTCCGAGACGCACGGCCCGCCGGTCCGATCCCGTACCGGCATCGAGTGGTGGCGATGAGCTGCGTTCCGCGAACCGGTGCAGTGCGGGGCGTCGTGTGGCCGGCTCGTTACGTCTTGACGAACAGCATGTTATCGCTCACTCTCGATGCAGAGGTCGGCGGCGTCGGTGGCTCACCGGGCGGGTCCCGCGGTCGCGCCTCGACGTACGGCGTCCCCACGGGCAGCGGACGCCGTCTCAGGACTCGTGTGGTTCCCGGTGAACGCCGGTCGATCCCGCGTGCGTCGGTGCGCGGTGGGCCAGGATGACCGTCCCGGATTCCGTGGCCCAGCCGACGTGCGCCGCCGGGAACAGGTCGTCCTGAGCGAAGTGGCACCTCACCACCGCCGATGCACCCACCGAAGAGGACCGACATGACATTGAGAAGGAATCTGCTGGCGACGGCTACCCTCGCGGTCACGCTGACCGCGGGTATCACGGTCGCGCTGGCACCCATGGCCAGCGCCGGAACGACGTTGAAGGCATCGGCGGCCGAGAAGGGCCGCTACTTCGGCGCCGCCGTCGCGACGGGCAAGCTCTCCGACGGCCAGTACACCAGCATCCTCAACGGCGAGTTCAACAGCGTCACCCCCGAGAACGAGATGAAGTGGGACGCCACCGAGCCCCAGCAGGGTCGGTTCAGCTACACCGGTGGTGACCGTCTCGTCAGCCATGCCCAGGCCAACGGCATGATCGTCCGTGGGCACGCGCTGCTGTGGCACGCCCAGCAGCCGGGTTGGGCCCAGAGCATGTCCGGGACCGCGCTGCGGAACGCCGCCATCAACCACGTCACCCAGGTCGCCACCCACTACCGGGGCAAGATCTACGCCTGGGACGTGGTGAACGAGGCGTTCGCCGACGGTGGCAGCGGTGGGCGGCGCGACTCCAACCTGCAGCGCACCGGCAACGACTGGATCGAGGCGGCGTTCCGCGCCGCCCGCGCCGCCGACCCAGGCGCCAAGCTCTGCTACAACGACTACAACACCGACGGCATCAACGCGAAGTCCACCGGCATCTACAACATGGTCCGCGACTTCAAGTCCCGCGGCGTACCGATCGACTGCGTCGGCTTCCAGTCCCACCTCGGCACCACGCTGGCCAGCGACTACCAGGCCAACCTGCAACGCTTCGCCGACCTGGGCGTCGACGTGCAGATCACCGAGCTGGACGTGATGACCGGCTCCAACCAGGCCAGCATCTACGCCTCCGTGACCCGCGCCTGCCTCGCCGTCACGCGCTGCACCGGCATCACCACCTGGGGTGTGCGGGACAGCGACTCGTGGCGCGGGGATGACAACGCCCTGCTGTTCGACCGGTCCGGCAACAAGAAGGCGGCCTACACCTCGGTCCTGAACGCCCTCAACGCGGGCAGCGGCACCCCGACCACGCCCCCGCCGGGCTCGCCCGTCGACACCACCGCCTGGTACGTCCTGGTGAACCGCAACAGCGGCAAGGCCCTGGACGTGTACGAGCGGGCGACCAGCGACGGTGCCCGGATCGACCAGTGGACCCGCAACGACGGCGCGTGGCAGCAGTGGCAGTTCGTCGACTCCGGCAGCGGCTACTACCGACTGAAGTCCCGCAACTCCGGCAAGGTGCTGGACGTCTACAACCGCTCGACCGCCGACTCCGCAGCGGTCGTGCAGTGGACCGACGGTAACGGCACCAACCAGCAGTTCCGGCTGGCGGATTCCGGGGGCTACGTACGCCTCGTCAACCGCAACAGCGGCAAGGCCGTCGAGGTGCAGGGCGCATCCACCGCCGACGGCGGCAACGTCGTGCAGTACGCGGACTGGGGCGGCACCAACCAGCAGTGGCAGTTGATCAAGATCGGCTGATCATCCGTCGGTCGAATCGGCGGCGCGGTGGCGCGGACGCTCGTCGTCCGTGCCACCGTCGCCGCTCCCCACGACGTCTGTTGGTGTGTGGACGTTGCGTCGTGCGCGAGAACACGCCACGCTTCGGACAGCAGATGGACAAGCCCGGCACTATTGGAGAGCATCGATTTCATGATTATCCGGTCCGCCACCCCTCCACCAACCTCGACCTCGGAAGACGTGACCGCCGACGAGATCCCCGAGGATCGGCCGCCGGCCGACTGGGGGCGATGGAGTTGGGCGCGTTCCGAATGGACCGTGGCGGTGGCGGCAAGCCTGCTACTGGCGGTGGTGCTGACCTGGCCGACCATGCGCCATCCGGCGACGACGATCCCCGGCGACCTGGGTGATCCGCTGTTGCAGGCGTGGCAGGTCGCCTGGTCGGGGCACGCCCTGTTGAGCAGCCCGGCCGATCTCTGGAACTCGAACACGTTCTACCCCGAGACGTACACCTACGCCTACAGCGACACCCTGCTCGGTTACGCCCCGATGGGGATGCTCGGTTCCGGCCTCACGGCCTCCGTGATCCACTACAACCTGCTGTACGTGCTGCTGCACGCGCTGGCGTCGTTCGGGGCGTACGCCCTGGCGCGGCAGCTCGGCGCGAACCGGTGGGGCGGCGCGGTCGCCGGGATCGCCTGGGCGTACGCGCCCTGGCGGCTGGCGCACTCGGGGCACCTGAACATTCTGTCCAGCGCGGGTATCGCGCTGTCGCTGGCCATGTTGGCCCGTGGTCACGGCTGGTCGCTGCGTCACGGGTACCGGCCCGAGCTGCGCAGGCCCGGCTGGGCGGTGGCCGGGTGGCTCGTGGCCGCCTGGCAGGTCAGCCTCGGCTTCGGCATCGGCCTGCCGCTCGTCTACTTCCTGCTGGCCACGGTCCTGGTCGCGGCCGGTTGTTACGGCTGGTCCTGGTGGCGCAAGCGGGAACGGCCTCCGTTCGGCCGGCGACTGCTGATCGCGGATCTCGTCGGCGGCGGGGTGTTCGGCCTGGTGACGCTGCTGCTGGGCATGGTCTACCTGCGCGTCGTCGACCTCAACCCGCAGGCCGAGCGGACGCTGGACTGGACGAAGATGTTCTCGCCTCCGCTGATCGGGTTCGTCACCGCGCCGGCCGACTCGTGGTTGTGGGGTGAGCGGCACGCCGCCGCTCGCGAACAGCTCTCCTGGCCGCCGGAGATGGCGCTGCTGCCGGGCATGATGGTGATCGGGCTGGCCGCGGCGGGGCTGTTCCTCTCGGCGTACCCGCTGCGGCACCGGGTCGCGCTGGGGCTCGGCGCGGTCGGCACGGTGCTGCTGGGCCTGGGCGCCACCCTCGGTGGCGACGGCGACCCGGGCTACCTGACGCTGTCGACGCTCCTGCCGGGTTGGGACGCGTTGCGGACGCCCGGCCGGATGATGCACTGGACGAGCCTGCTGCTGGCGGTGCTGGCGGCCGGCGCGGTGACCGCTCTCGCGGAGACGTTGCGCCAGTCCACTCCCCGCCGTTGGGCGGCGACCCTTACGCCGCTGGTCCTGCTGATCCCGTTGACAGTGGTCACCCTGGAGGGCGTGAACAACACGCCGCACCCGACCGTGCCACAACCGCCGGCCGCGATGCGGACGGTGCAGGACCCGATCCTCGTGCTGCCGGCCGGGGGACTGGGCGACCTGACGTACATGCTGTGGTCGACCGACGGTTTCCCCCGGCTGACGAACGGTCTGGCCGGCTTCGAACCGGTCAGCCAGGCGCAGACCCGGACGGCGGTGGCGTCGTTCCCCGATCCGGTGAGCATCGCGCACCTGCGGGGGATCGGCGTGCGGTCGGTGATGGTCGTGCCGAGCCGCGTCGTCGGCACGCCGTGGGAGAGCATCGCGACCCGGCCCATCGACGGGTTGGGCATTGCCCGGGAGGATTTCGATGGCATGCTGGTCTACCACCTCTGACCGGGTGGGCGCCGGCGACGGACGTCCGGGTACGGGCAGGGTGAGGTGACGAGCGTGCGACTGTCCGTCGTGGTGCCCTGCTTCAACGAGGAGGCGTCGGTCGAGCGGCTGCACGAGACCGTGTGCGCGGCCCTCGCCGAGCTGCCCGACGTCGAGGTCGAGGTCGTGTACGTCGACGACGGCAGCGAGGACGGCACCCTGGAGGCGCTGCGGCGGCTCGTCGCCGCCGACCCCACCGTCTGCTACACGTCGCTGAGCCGTAATTTCGGCAAGGAGGCGGCGATGCTCGCCGGGTTGCAGCGGGCCACCGGCGACGCGGTCGTCATCATGGACGCCGACCTGCAGCATCCGCCGCGCCTGCTGCCCGAGATGGTGACGCTGTACCAGCAGGGCTTCGACCAGGTGATCGCCCGCCGGGACCGGCGCGGTGACCGGTTCGTCCGCATGGTCGCCTCCCGGTCGTTCTACCGCATCATCAACTGGTGGATCGACGTGCGCCTCCAGGACGGCGCGGGCGACTTCCGCCTGCTGTCCCGGCTCGCGGTGGACGCGATACTGGCGATGCCGGAATACAACCGCTTCTCCAAGGGGCTGTTCTCCTGGATCGGCTTCCGCACGGCGGTGGTGGCTCACCCCAACGAGACCCGGCAGGCCGGGCGGAGCAGGTGGACGCTCAGCAAGCTGTTCAACTACGCGTTCGACGGCCTGCTGTCGTTCAACAACCGGCCCCTGCGCCTGGCCATCTACGGCGGGCTGTTCCTCACCCTCATCGCGCTCGCCTACATGGCGTGGGTCGTGGCGGACGCCGTCGAGAAGGGGATCGACGTCCCCGGGTACACCACGATCATCGTCAGCGTGATCGGGCTCGGCGGCATCCAGATGACGATCCTCGGCGTGATCGGGGAGTACATCGGCCGGATCTACTACGAGACCAAACGCCGACCGCACTACCTGGTGCAGGAGACCGAGTACCTCGTCGCGGAGACGGACGGGACGCTGCGGCGTCCCGCCCCGACCGCGCCGCGCTCGCCGGTACGGGGTCGACGGGTGCCGCCCGCCCGGGACAATCCCCACCCCGGGCCCGGCCGACGCGAGGTCGGCGACGGCGACGGCAGCTGACCCGGGCCTGCGACCGGTCAGCGGCCGCAGGCCCGGCACGCGCTGCGGGTACGCAGGTGGTAGTCACTGGACGTGACGAGGAGGCCGAGCCCCAGCAGGCAGTACGCCGACATGGCCACCCAGAGGAACGCGTCGGAGAACTCACTGGCCGATCCGGAGGCCACCTGCACCATCCCCATGCCGAAGTAGGCGACGATGGCTGCCCCGAGCCCGAAGCCCGGCACCAGCAACAGCCGGCGGGGAATCGTACGGCCGGCGAGCAACGGCACCCAGCCCGGCCAGACCTCACCCCAGGAGTGCACAAGCGCCAGCGGCAACAGCACCCCGGCCAGCACCAGACCGATCTCCAACCCGATGATGGAGGCGTCCTGCGCGATGTCGTCGAAACCCACCACGGCCTGTGCCGCGAAACGGGTCACGAGCCCGGCCACCGCCACGTACGCTCCCCAGCGCGCCCACGGCGCGGGTGCCGGGCGTCGCTGACCGGGCCGGATCGTCCGGCAGCAGTCGGAACAGTCGCCCCGCGTACGGCGCTGATAGGCGAAGACGGCCAGGCCGAGAAGCACCGCGCCGGTGGCACAACCGAGCCGACTGGCGAACGCCAGCGGGTTGAAGGACGGGCCGGGCGCGAGCAGGAGCAGGCTTACCAGTTCCGGCAGCAGGATCGCCGCCGCCGCGACCAACGCGCCGGCGACCGTCCAGGCCAGTCCCGCCAGCGCCGGTCGCCAGGTCGACGCACGGTCCAGGGCGACCGCCACCGCGCCTGCGGCCAGGCACAACGCCACCGACCGCCAGCCGGTGAATCCGAGCAGGTCCAACCCGAACGGTCCGAACTCCGGCGTCCCGCCGATCGTCCAGGCCAGACGTACGCCCCCGTAGGCCACGGCCCAGGCGAGGACGGCGCACGTCAGAGCGTGGCCGCTGCGGCGCGTGTGGGATGCCGTCGTCATGCCTGCGATCCTCGCGGGGCGGCAGGCCGTCAGGCCTCCCTCCGGTCGGGGAAGGCGCTCCCCGGATCGGGGGAACCGACCCCGCCGGGGCGTGGGGTGCGCGCGATCCGTGCACACCCCACACCCCGCCGGTTCGCCGCCCTGGGACGGTCAGAGCGTGAACACGAGGGTCGAGATGCTGCGTGCGCCGACGTTGATGGTGGCCTGTCCTCCGTTCACGCTTGTCGGCTGGCTGGCCGCGTTGGCGTTCTGTGAGGTCAGGTAGTACTCGGCCCTGCTGACGTTCTGCGGCGCCTGGATCACGGCGTTGTTGACCGCGCTGTTCGACCGGTTGAGGATGACCAGCGTGATCTTGCCGTCACCCTGGTAGGCCGTCACCTCCAGCGGGGACGCCTTGGAACTCTTGGTCAGGGCGATGCGCTGGTAGCCCGGCCGGACGTACTTCGCGTACTGCGAGAACGCGTACCCACGCTTGAGCGGCGTGCCGGCGGTGGTGCCGTAGGCAGCCTCGCCGTCGCCGATGAAGGAGTAGTAGCGCTTGCCGTACCACCAGATGTAGGCGCTCCAGTTGGCCTCCATCGACCTGTGCACCGTACGCATGATGTCGTCGAGCGTTTCGTTCCAGACGGCCAGGTTGCTGGGGTTGCCCCAGATGTTCGAGCCGCCGCCGTCCGCCGCGTGCAGGTTCCACTCGGTCATCCACACCGGCTTGTTGTGCGTCGCGGCCAGGGGGTACGGGGCCAGCCGCCCTGCGGACTCGGTGCCGTACAGGTGGCCGCCGATGTAACCGATGTTGTTCCGGGCGGTCGCGTCGTTGAGGGTCGGGTCGGTGTAGCCGTAGTTCAGGTTGACCGCCTCGGCCACCATCAGCTTGGTGTTCTGCACCTTCGCACCCTGGTCGCGGACGAAGGTGCGCAGCTCGGTGCCGCTCCAGTCCATCGAGTCGTAGTCGGGGTGCCAGTCCGGCTCGTTCTGCACGGACGTGACGTCGATGGTCACGCCCTGACCCCGCATGTACTGGACGTAGCTGTTCAGGTGGTTCGCGTAGTCGTCGTAGTAGTCGGTCTTCAGCTTGCCGCCGTTGGTCCTGCTGTTGTTGGTCTTCCAGGCCGCGGGCGCGGTCCACGGCGAGGCGAGGATCTTCACGTTCGACCCGTACGCCTTCGCGGTCTTCAACGAGTTGACGTGGGTCGCCCACTCGCTGGACTCCGGTGAGAGGCCGGTCCGCACGATGGACAGGCCGAGCTGGTTGGCGCCCAGCCCGACCAGCGTCTGGGTGTCGGTGGTCGACCAGGCGCTACCCCAGATCGACTGGGCGGCCCCGAAGCCGTCGACGGTCTGGTACCTGGTGGCGCTGGTCACCGTGATGTCCGCCGGTCCGTTGGGCGGCGGTGTGGTCGGGGGTGGCGTGGTCGGCGGCGGTGTGGTGGGCGGTGGGGTGGTCGGGGGCGCCGAGGTGGGCGGCGATGTCGTCGGTGTCGTGTCGCCGGTGCAGGTCACGCCGTTCAGCGCGAAGCTGGACGGGTCGGGGTTGCTGCCCGTCCACGAGCCGTTGAAGCCGAACGACGCGGTCCCGTTGGTCGGGATTGCGCCGTTGTAGCTGACGTTCTTGGCGGTGACCGCTGCGCCGCTCTGCGTCAGTGTCGTGTTCCAGGCCTGCGTGACGGTCTGGCCGGCGCTGTAGGTCCAGTTCAGCGTCCAACTGCCGACCGCGTCGCCGAGGTTGGTGATGGTGACGTTCGCGCCGAAGCCGCCCTGCCACTGCGATGACACGGCGTAGTTCACGGCACAGCCGGCGGCTGCGGCGCCGGCCGGCGCGGCCAGGGCGACCGCCGTCGACGCCACCAGGACGGCGCCTGCCGACATCAGGGCGGTGTTGGTTCGTTTTCTCATCAGACTTCTCCCGAGGTGGTGGTGGCCGACGCGTCCGGGCTGGTCGTTCGGGGGAGCGTCGGGCGGTACGTCGGGCATCGCCGGGAGCGCTCCCAGGCGTGCGACGGCGGGTGTCGGATGTCGGCTGTCCAGATCAGCCGGCCGGTCACCTCGACGTGTCTCGCGGCCGCCGAGTCCGGGGCTGCGCGAACAGTCGCGGAGGGGGCACCGGGGGAGCGCCGGTGCGGCGGCCGAAACGTCGACGCCGGACCGAGGCTCGCGTCGGCGGTGATGCGGGTGCGGCGACGCGAGGGTGACGGTGGCGGCGAACGGGTCCGGCGGGACTGCGGCACCCTCCTTTGTCGACCGGCTCGGCGGACGGCCGGGCGCTCTGCTCATTCGCGGGCCCGCGGGTGAGTGCCGCACTGCGAGCGCACGAAACAGTTTCTCGTAGCAAGGAATTTATTTCCTTCGATGCCCCCTTGTCAACGCCACATCCACCCCGCCCTAGCCAGCCCTCACCCGCCCCGCAGGGCCGGGGCGGTCGGGGGCTGCAAAAAACCTGCAAACGGCAGCTATTGCTTCAGGGAAAACGCTTTCCCTACGATTGCTGCACGTCGATGGTTTTCCCCGGATCGGCCCGGCACGCCTTGGAGCGTTGCCGGCCGTGTGCCGCTTGGCCAGCGGCTCTTCCTCAGGCGTCAGGGTGAGGATATTGCCGACGATCGATTAGTAATTGATTGTTGCCTATTCCGGGTTGCGTGACGGCGGTCATCCCGGACCGTCCGACATCGGCGCATCACTCGATTTCTTCGAAGGTGAGGCGAGATGAGACGAACAGTCGTACGGCGACTTCCGGCCGCGCTCGTGACGGTGGCCGTCGGGGTCGCGGCCGGCGTGGCCCTTCAGGGTCCCCGGCCCGCGGCAGCGGTGGGTGCCGCCACCGGCTACGCCACCCAGAACGGCGGGACCACCGGGGGAGCGGGAGGGCAGACGGTACGCGCCAGCACCGGCACCGCGATCCACGCCGCGCTCTGTGGGCGTGCCAGCAGCAGCACCCCGATCACCATCGAGGTCACCGGGACGATCAACCACGGCAACACCACCAAGGTCTCGGGTGCGAGCTGCAACACGGCGGACGGCGTGATCGAGCTGAAGCAGGTCAGCAACGTCACCATCATCGGGGTCGGTAGTGGAGCGGTCTTCGACCAGCTGGGCATCCACATCCGCGATTCCCGCAACATCATCATCCAGAACGTGACGGTCCGGAACGTCAAGAAGTCGGGGTCGCCGACCTCCAACGGTGGGGACGCCATCGGCATGGAGAGCACGGTCCGCAACGTGTGGGTCGACCACGTGACCCTGGAGGCGTCCGGCGGGGAGTCCGAGGGGTACGACGGCCTCTTCGACATGAAGGACGACACCCAGTACGTGACGCTGTCGTACAGCGTTCTGCGCAACTCCGGTCGTGGGGGCCTCATCGGGTCCAGTGAGAGCGACCTGTCGAACGGCTTCGTCACGTTCCACCACAACCTCTACCAGAACATCGACTCCCGCACGCCGTTGCTGCGCGGGGGCGTCGCCCACATCTACAACAACAGCTACGTGAGCCTCAACGAGTCGGGCATCAACTCCCGAGCCGGCGCCCGGGCCAGGGTGGAGAACAACCACTTCCGCGACTCGACGGACGTGCTGGGCACCTTCTACACCGACGAGCGCGGTTACTGGCAGGTCGGCGGCAACATCTTCGACAACATCACCTGGTCCACCCCCGGCAGCGAGAACTACCCCGCCGGCCCCAACCCGACGTCCACCACCACCGTCGGCATCCCGTACGCGTACCGCCTCGACGGCGCGAGCTGCGTCCCCAATGTCGTCGGTCAGACGGCGGGCGCCAACACGGGTCTGCGGGTGTCCGACGGAAGCTGCTCGGCGCAGACACCGCCGCCGACCACGGCCCCGCCCACCACGCCGCCCCCGACCACCGCACCGCCCACCACGCCGCCCCCGACCACGCCCCCGCCGGCCGGCGGGACGAACCTCAGCCTGGGCGCCGGCGCCGACGGCTCCAGCAAGGCCAGCGGAACCAGCTACGGGAACGTGCGCGACGGCGACATCAGTACGTACTGGTCGCCGGCCGGATCGACCGGCTCCATCTCGATCAAGTGGGGAACCGGCACCCGGGTCTCCCGCGTGATCATCCGGGAGCCCGCCGGAACCCAGGGTTCCATCGGGTCCTGGCAGCTCGTCAACCACGACACCGGCGCCGTCCTGGCCTCGGGGGCGGGCGCGGGCGCGATCAGCTTCGCCGCGACGACGCTGAGCAAGATAACCTTCAAGATCAACAGCTCCAGCGGTACGCCCCGGGTCGGCGAGTTCGAGACGTACGCCAGCTGATGCGGTGGTGAGCGGTATACTTCAGAGGTATGGATAATCCTCCGAGGAATATCGCTCCGGGGCATCGGCCATGGCAGCGGGGGCGGCGGGTCCTGGCCCGCCGCCCTCAATAACGCTCGGTGTCCACCTGCTCACTGTTAGCATGCGGCAATGTCCACAGGTGAACGGGGGATCCAGGCAGACGACAGCAGTCTCGCGGTGACCGACGCGGGCCGCCTGGCGGCCTTCAGCGACGGGGTGTTCGCCATCGTCATCACGCTGCTGGTGCTGGATCTGCGGGTGCCGGATTTCCACGAGGGCGGGCTGTCCGAAGGGCTTCTCGGTGAGGGGCCGTCATATCTGGCGTTCGTCGTGTCGTTCATCTACGTCGGCGTCCTCTGGCTGAATCATCACGCGGTGCTTCAACTGGTGCGGGGCACCACCCCCGCGTTCAGCTCGATCAACCTGGGCATCCTCTTCGGCGTGGTGATCATTCCGTTCCCCACCGCCGTCCTGGCATCGGCGTTGGCCGACGGCAACACCGACGACTTGCGAGTGGCCGTCGTCCTGTACGCGTTCGCCGCGTCGCTGATGTCGGCGCCCTGGTGGGTGCTCTTCGCCTACGTGCGTCGCCATCCGGCGCTGCGGGCCGACACCGTCACCCCGGACCAGGTACGGGTGCAGGAGCTTCGCCCGATCGTCGGCCTGGTTCTCTACGGTCTGACCGGTGTGCTCGGCTGGCTGGTGCACCCGCTCCTCGGTCTGATCGGCGTTGTCGTAATGATCATTTTCCATGGCGCCACCAGTCAGGGACTCCGCGCCGGGCGCTGGTGGCCCGGGCGTGGCTCCCGCCGATCCTGACCCCCGCCGTACCTCCGTTCACGCAGGTCGCGAGGCTGCGGCTATCTTTGCCCGCTTGGGGGAGATCGTCAGGGGGGAAGGGCATGAACGTCATCGGAGATCGGATGGCGGCGGCGTACGACGTCGCCTTCGAGGATCTGTGTGCGGCGACGCCGAAGGGCTACCACGCGCGGCGGGGCACCGCCCGTGCGGCGGTCACCCATGCGGGAGCGGCCACGCTGAACGTGGCGTACGACCTGTCGCCGACGCCGGATCTCGAGGCGCTCGACGAGATGGCGGCCGAGGTGGGCCGGCAGGTCGAGGCCTGGGCGATCATGGTCCGGGGCGACGCCGACAGCGCGGTGGTCGAGCTGGCCGCCCGCCACGGGCTCTCCGCGCGCAGCGCTCTGCCCCTGCTCGCCTGTACGGCGGACGAGCTGGTCTACCGGACCGACGAGGCGCAGCGCGAGCGCGTACGACGGGTCGGCGCGGCGGACAGTGACCGGTACGCAGACGTCCTCACCAGGGGCTTCGAGGCCCCGGACGGTCTGTTCGGGTCGTTGATGGGCGGCGCGGTCCTCGACGCCGAGCGCATCGACGGCTACCTGTACGAAGAGGACGGCCAGTTCCTCGGCACCGGTCTCGGCATGCACACCCGGGGTGTCGTCGGGGTGTTCAACATCGCTGTCGTCCCGAGCGCACGCGGTCGTGGCGTGGGGCGTGCGATCACCGAGGAGGTGCTGCGCGACGGCGTCGCCGCCGGCGCGGACGCGGCGTACCTCCAGTCGAGCGCGCTCGGCCGGCCTCTGTACGAGTCGATGGGCTTCCGCTTCCAGGAGAACTGGACGGCCCTGCATGCGTAGGCAGCGCCGCGAGGGTAGGCGCGACGGTGCACGACACACGACAGGGGGCACCGACCGTGAGCTTCAGCGAGGACGTCCGTTCGGCCTTCCGGTGTGGGGAGACCGACGCGGTGGTACGGATGAGTGCGGCGGAGATCGAGCGGGCCCGGGCCGTCGGCGACGCGGCGGGCGAGGTGGAGGCCCGCTACAGCATGGCCCGGGTGGCGATCCGTGGCGGTGACCTGCCGCTCGGGGAGGCGCGGGCGCGCGAGGCGCTCGACGTCGCGGTGCGCTCCGGCGACCGCGCGTTGCAGGAGCGACCCCGGCACGTGCTGGCCGCAGTGGCGCGGATGGCGGGCGACCTGACCCGGGCGCGGGACCTGTACCGCGAGAGCATTGCGCTGAACGAGACGCTGGGTCGGCCGGAGATCGTCAACTCCGGAACGCACAACCTGGCCTTCTGCGAGCTGGGCCTGGGCAACCTCGCGGAGGCGAGGAGGCTGTTCACCCTCAGCCGTACCCGAGTGTTCCGGAACGGCTGGGACGACTTCGTGCCGTACGTCTGCGTGGCGGGCGCGGCGCTCGCCTCCGCCGAGGGCGACCACCCACGGGCGGCGCTCATGGTCGGTCTGGCGGACGCGGCGTTCGCGGCCCTCGGCCAGGTACCGGACCCGGACGACGCGGCCGACCTCGCCGCCGCGCGTGACGCAGCGGTCGAGGCGCTCGGCCGCGACGACTACGCCGCCGCGTCAATTACCGGGAGCTTTCGATGGTCGACGCCACACCCGAGCGGCGGAGGGGCCGCCAGCTGCCGACGATGGAGGAGCTGCGGATCTGGCGGAACTTCGTCGAGACGACGGAGACGCGGACGCGCTCCTCCGCCCTCGCCGCGCACATCGGGTGGGAGCGGAGCCGGCTCTCGCACCACCTGGGCCGGATGGAACGACGCGGGCTCATCCGTCGCGAGGAGTGCGCGACCGTCCCGCGCGGGTCGCAGGTGCTCCTCACCCCGGTCGGGGCCGAGGCGTTCCAGCGGGCCACCTTCGGGCATCTGCGCACCATCCGGGAGCTGTTCGTCGACGCCCTCACTCCGGACCAGCTCCGCGCGGCCGGCGACATCGCGGCGGCGCTGCGCGAGCACCTCGGGCCGCGCGACGACGCGTAGTCCGCACGCGCCGCGTCGGCGCATGGAGGGCGACACATCGGGTACGCCGCTGCGGCCGTCGAGCCCGACGCCCGCCGCGCAGCACGAGGAGTACCGACATGTCGATCGCGGGTCGGGCGCGACTCGCGCCGAACGCCTCCCTGGTGCTGCTGGCGTCGATCCTCGTGTCGTTCCTGGCCGCCTCGGCGGCGCCGACCCCGCTCTACCGGATCTACCAGGAGCGCTGGCACTTCTCGCCGGTCACGACCACCGCCGTCTTCGCGGTCTACGCGCTCGCGGTGCTGGCATCCCTGCTCACCTTCGGCAAGCTCTCCGACCATGTCGGCCGGCGACCGGTCCTGGCCGCCGCGATCGCCGTGCAGATCCTCGCGCTGGTGGTCTTCATCCTCGCCAACGGTGTTCCCGCGCTGGTGGTCGCCCGCCTCGTGCAGGGACTCGCGGCGGGCGCCGCCACGGGAGCCGTCGGCGCGGCCATGCTCGACATCGACCGTGCCCGCGGCACGCTCGCGAACTCGATCGCCCCCGGTCTCGGCACCGGCAGCGGCGCCCTGCTCTCGGCGCTGCTCATCCGCTACCTACCCGCGCCGACCCGGCTTGTGTACGTCGTCCTCGTCGCGGTCCTACTGATCCAGGCCGTCGGGGTCGCGCTGATGCCGGAGACCGTGACGCGGATGGCGGGCGCGCGGCGTAGTCTACGACCGGAGATCAGGCTGCCGCGCCCCGTACGCGGGCCGGTGCTGGTCGTCGCTCCGGTGCTGTTCGCGGTCTGGGCGTTGGCTGGCTTCTTCGGCGCGCTCGGCCCGGCGCTCGTGCACAGTCTGATGGAACCGTCGATCGTGGTCGCCGGTCTGGTCCTCTTCGTCTTCGCGCTCTTCGGGTCGGTCGCTGTCCTGGTGCTGCGGGACACCCCGGCGCGGCGGGTGATCCTGACCGGGATCATCGCCCTCATCCTGGGCATGGTCGTCACGGTGGTCGCGGTCATGGCCGAGTCCGTACCCGGGTTCTTCGTCGGCCTCGCGCTCGGCGGCGTCGGCTTCGGCGGCGGGTTCCAGGGCAGCCTCAAGACGATCATGCCGCTGGTCGAGGCGCACGAACGCGCCAGCGTGCTGTCGCTGCTCTACGTCGTCTGTTACGTCGGGTTCGGCCTCCCCACCGTTATCGCCGGCTTTCTCGTGGTGTACGGCGGAGGGCTCCCACGGACGGCCGACGAGTACTCCGTCGCCGTCATCCTCCTCGCGCTCGTCGCCCTGTTCGGGCTGCGCCGGGCGACGCGGGCGGCACCCGGCTGATGCCCCGAACGCCGTACCTCGGCGAGGCGCAGGACGTAGCGTGGTGACCGTCGGTGGTGGTGCGAACGACCGGGAGATCGCGATGAGCCCGACGGCTGGCCGGGGCGACCCGAGCGTCGCGAACCTGGACGTCAAGGTCGAGGTGATCGTCGTCCCGGTGTCGGACGTCGACCGCGCCAAACGGTTCTACCAGGGCCTCGGCTGGCGACTCGACCAGACACCGCCCGGGATCGTCCAGTTCACGCCGCACGGCTCCGCGTGCTCGGTGCAGTTCGGCGCGCAGCTCAGGTCGGCGACGCCGGGCTCGTCGACGGCGTACCTCGTCGTGTCGGACATCGACGCGGCCCGCGACACGCTGGTCAGCGCCGGTGTCGACGTGGGTGCCGTCTTCCACGTGACGCCGGACGGGCCGGCCGACGGCCCCGACCCGGAGCGCCGTAGCTACGTCTCGCGCGCCACGTTCCGCGATCCGGACGGCAACACGTGGCTGATGCAGGAGATCACGACCCGGCTGCCGTAATCATCGAATGTATGCGGAGCCGATTGCCTGACGCGTGCCGTCGTCGTGTCTGTCGATCCGCAGCACGCTTCCGATCGGGCCGGGCCTCGGCCGATCGAGGTCGGGCCGCCGGGCGGCGGTGATCCCGCAGCTATCGACCGTTGCCTATTGCGTGACGCCGGAGTAATCTTCCCGAAACACATCGGACGTTTGGTCGTCCACGGGTCTGCCTACGACCTGCGCTGCACGGTCGGTGCCACCGCGCGGATCCACTATCGGGGGTCGTCGTTGTCGCGCTTGGGTGGCCGCATCGGTCACCGTTTGGAGGATCGATGTCAGACCTGACCCGGCGGCAGGCCCTCAAGATCGGCGCGGCCGGCGCGGGTGGCGCCCTGCTGCCGCTGCCGTGGACGGCGACCGCCAACGCCGACTCCGTCGCGCCGCCGCAGGTGCTGGCGGCCAACGACCTCGCCCTCTGGTACGACGAGGGCGCCGGCACGGACTGGCTGCGCGGCCTGCCGATCGGCAACGGTCGACTCGGCGCCATGGTGTTCGGCAACGTCGACACCGAGCGACTTCAGCTCAACGAGGACACCGTCTGGGCCGGCGGCCCGCACGACCCGAGCAACACCAGAGGTGCCGCCGCTCTGCCGGAGATCCGGCGACTGGTCAACGCGAACCAGTGGACCCAGGCCCAGGATCTGATCAACCAGACCATGATGGGCAACCCGGGCGGGCAGTTGGCGTACCAGACCGTCGGCAACCTCCGGCTCGCCTTCGGCTCGGCCAGCGGAGCGTCCCAGCACAACCGCATGCTCGACCTCACCACCGCGACCGCCACGACGTTGTACGTCCTGAACGGCATCCGCTACCAGCGTGAGGTCTTCGCGAGCGCGCCGGACCAGGTCATCGCGATGCGGCTGACCGCCGACCGCGCCACCTCGATCAATTTCACCGCCACCTTCGACAGCCCGCAGCGCACGACGGTGTCCAGTCCGGACGGCACGACGATCGGCCTCGACGGCGTGTCCGGCAGCCAGGAGGGCGTCACCGGTCAGGTCCGCTTCCTCGCCCTGGCCAACGCCACCGTCACCGGCGGCAGCGTGTCCAGCTCGGGCGGCACCCTGCGGGTCACCAACGCCACCAGCGTCGTCCTGTTGATCTCGATCGGCTCCAGCTACGTCAACTACCGCAACGTCGGTGGCGACTACGCGGGCATCGCGCGGCAGCGCCTGAGCGCGGCGCGCGCCTACAGCTACGACCAGTTGCGCACCCGGCACGTCGCCGACTATCAGGCGCTGTTCGGCCGGGTCACCCTGGACCTGGGCCGCACCTCCGCGGCCGACCAGACGACGGATGTCCGGATCGCCCAGCACAACAGCGTCAACGACCCGCAGTTCTCGGCGCTGCTGTTCCAGTTCGGCCGGTACCTGCTGATCTCGTCGTCGCGGCCGGGCACCCAGCCGGCGAACCTCCAGGGCATCTGGAACGACTCGCTGACCCCGTCCTGGGACTCGAAGTACACGATCAACGCCAACCTGCCGATGAACTACTGGCCGGCCAACACCACCAACCTCGCCGAGTGCCACAACCCGGTCTTCGACATGGTCAGGGAGCTCGCCGTCGCCGGAGCGCGGACCGCCCAGGTGCAGTACGGCTCGGCCAGTGGCTGGGTCACCCACCACAACACCGACGCGTGGCGGGCCACCGCGGTCGTCGACGGCGCGTTCTGGGGCATGTGGCAGACCGGTGGCGCCTGGCTGTCCACGTTGATCTGGGACCACTACCTGTTCAACGGTGACATCGAGTTCCTGCGGACGAACTACCCGGCCATGAAGGGCGCCGCGCAGTTCTTCCTCAACACCCTGGTGACCGAGCCGACCCTCGGTCACCTGGTGACCAACCCGTCGAACTCACCGGAGCTGAGCCACCACTCCAACGCCAGCGTGTGCGCCGGACCCACGATGGACAACCAGATCCTGCGGGACCTCTTCGACGGCGTCGCCCGCGCGAGCGAGATCCTCGACGTGGACAGCACCTTCCGGGCCCAGGTACGAGCCACCCGGGACCGCCTCCCACCGATGAAGGTCGGCTCGCGCGGCAACATCATGGAGTGGCTCTACGACTGGGTGGAGACCGAGCCCAACCACCGGCACATCTCGCACCTGTACGGGCTGGCTCCCAGCAACCAGATCACCAAGCGCGGCACCCCACAGTTGTTCGAGGCCGCCCGGCGGACCCTGGCGCTGCGCGGCGACGACGGCACCGGCTGGTCGCTGGCCTGGAAAATCAACTTCTGGGCGCGGATGGAGGAGGGCAAGCGGGCCCACGACCTGATCCGCTACCTCGCCACCACCGCCCGGCTCGCCCCCAACATGTTCGACCTGCACCCGCCCTTCCAGATCGACGGCAACTTCGGCGCCACCGCCGGCATCGCCGAGATGCTGCTCCAGAGCCACATCGGTGAGCTGCACATCCTGCCCGCGCTGCCGCCGGCCTGGCCCAGCGGACGGGTGACCGGCCTGCGGGGTCGTGGTGGGCACACGGTCAGCATCACCTGGGCGAGCGGCGCGGCCACCGAGGTCCTCGTGCGACCGGACCGTGCCGGCGCCGTCCGGCTGCGGTCGCGGTTCCTGACCGGCACCGTCAGCGTCGTCGACACCGCCGACGGGACGTCGCCCCGGGTCACCCGGATCGAGTCCGACCTGGTCGAGGTGACCGTGCAGGCGGGACGCACCTACCGGGTGAGCAGCACGGGTGTCGCCACGCCGACGCTGGAGCAGAGCTTCACCAACGCGGGTATCACCAACGACAGCAACACCAACGTCGGCAACTTCGACGGCAACGGGGCCTCCCTCTCGGCGCAGGCCCTGGCGCAGGCCGGTGCCAGCCCGGGCAGCACGGTGAGCCGCAACGGTGTGAACTTCCGCTGGCCCAACGTCAGCCCCGGCACGGCCGACAACGCCATCGCCTCGGGCCAGACCATCGGCATCAGCGGCACCGGCAGCACCCTCGGCTTCCTGATCACCGGCACCTACGGCGCGGTCTCGGGGACCGGCACGGTGGTGTACGCGGACGGCACCCGCCAGACGTTCACGCTCAGCACGCCCGACTGGTACGGCGGTCCGCAGTCCGGCGCGACCGCCGCCGTCGTGTCCGCGTACCAGAACCGGCCCAACAACGGTCGCCAGGCCACGGCGGCCTGCGTCTACTACGTGGGCGTCGCGCTGCAGAGCAAGGCGGTGACCCAGGTCGTGCTGCCCAACATCAGCGCACGGGCCGCGGCGAACGTGCCGACGATGCACGTCTTCGCCATCGCGATCGGGTCCTGACACCGGCTCGCGCCGCGTCGCCGGTGACGGCACGGTCACCGGCGGCGCGGCGTGATCAGTCCCGATTCGTACGCCCACACGACCAACTGGGCGCGGTCCCGGCAGTGCAGTTTCGTCATCGCCCGGTTGACGTGCGTCTTGGCGGTCAACGGACTGATCACCATCCGCAGGGCGATCTCGTCGTTCGTCAGCCCTCGGGCGACCAGCTCGACGATCTCCTGCTCGCGGGCGGTCAGCACGTCCCGACCGGCGGCCGGCACCGCGGGCGGTGGCCCGGCCACGAACTCGCTGATCAGCGTACGGGTCACGGCCGGCGCGAGCAGCGCGTCGCCACGGGCCACGACGGCGACGGCCTGCAACAGGTCGGCCGGGTCGGCGTCCTTGAGGAGGAACCCGCTCGCCCCCGCGCGGAGTGCGGCGAATACGTAGGAGTCGAGCCCGTAGTTGGTCAGGATGAGGATGCGGATCGCGGCGAGGTCGGGGTCGGCGGCGATGCGTCGGGTCGCCTCGATCCCGTCGAGTCCGGGCATCTGCACGTCCATCAGCACGACATCCGGGCGCAGACGTCGCGCGAGTTGTACGGCCTGGTGTCGACGGAGACCGGCGGGTGGCCCGTACTCGATCCGCTCACCTACGGCCAGCCGGCGGCGGTGCCCTGGTCCCGGTTCGACCGGACGTTCACCCTGGTCCTCGATCGTGGCCTGGACCTGCGCGGACTGCTCCCGCGGTACGCCCACACCGTCAACGGCGCGGCCGCTCCGGACATCCCGCCGCAGGTCGTCCGCCGAGGGGACGTCGTCCGGTTCACGATCGTCAACCGGTCGCAGACCGTGCACCCGTGGCACCTGCACGGCCATCACGTCCTCGTGCTGTCCCGTGATCGTCGGCCGGCGGCCGGAAGTCCGCTCTGGCTGGATTCGTTCGACGTCCGGCCCGGCGAGGTGTGGGAGGTGGCGTTCCGAGCCGACAACCCGGGGATGTGGGCCAACCACTGCCACCACCTGGGGCACGCCGACGCCGGGATGATGCTGCACCTCGTGTACTCGTGAGCACCGGTGCGCACGGTCCGGCCCCCGTCGCGTGGCGGCGGGGGCCGGACCGTGCGGTGTGGTGGAGAGTGCGTCAGCTGGTGCGACAGGTGATCGTCGGCCAGGTCCAGTTGCCGTTGGCCATGACCGTGATGCCGAAGTTGTTGCCGTTGCCGTTCGGCCGGGCCGTCACGGTCCCGCTGGTGCCGCTGACGGACGCGTTCCAGCTGTTCTGGATGCTCTGACCGCCGTTGAGGCCGAGGCTGACGATCCAGTTGCTGGTGCCGCTGACCGCGACGTTCAGGTTGAACCGGTCACCCCACTGCTGGCCGGCGGAGAGCGTCGCGGTGCAGTTGCCGCCGCCCGGGTTGTCGGTGGTGGGTCCGGAGGTCGGCCCGGAGGTCGGGTTGCCGCCGCCACCCTCCTGCACTGTCACGTCGGAGCTGCCGGCGCTCTGGTAGCCCTCGGTGGCCATGATCTGGTAGGCGTGGTTTGTGCCGAGGTTCAGGCCGGCGCGGGCCCAGGCGTCGAAGTGGTTGGCGGTGGTGATGGTGCCACTCGAGCGCTTGTTCTGACGGACGCTCCAGTACTGGTAGAACGTCTGGTTGCCGTCGATCGACGGGGCGTTGGTCCGCAGGCTGCGCAGGATGTCGTAGGTGCCGCCGTCGGTGGTGACCGTGCCCAACCGGGTGGCGCCGTTGCTCGGGTTGTAGCTGCCGAAGTTCTCCACCACGTAGTACTCGATGAGCGGGTTGCGCGTCCATCCGTACAGGGCGAGGTACGTGTTGTTGTTCCCCGGGTTGTAGTTGGCCGAGTAGCTGACCGTCCGCCGCGAGCCGGTGGCCCAGCCCTTGCCGCCGACCCAGTTGTTGGTGCTCCGGTCCCAACTGCTGGAGTACCGGCCGTTTTCGCGCAGCGTCATGCTGGCGTTGCCGCCGTCCTTCCAGAACGAGAAGTAGTAGCCGTTGTGCGTGCCGGTCAGGCTCGAGGTGAGCGTCCGGTCGGCCTCGGCGTACGCGCTGGTGGCCGTGACCGTGCCGGTGACGGCCAGGACGACCGCACAGGCGGCGCCGAGGAGCAGCCGCAAGCGGCCGCGCCTCGGCGCTGCGGTGGGGGTGTGCTCGGTGTCGATCATTGAGGTGTTTCCTCCTCGTCACGGCTGGCACGAGGCCAGCGGTGCGGTACGACCCGTTCGGCTGTCGGGTGTTCGTGACGGCCACGGCGTCGTACCGCGTGGTGGTGGTGGACCGGATGTCCCGCACGACGACCGGAGGCGGCAGTAGCGGTGCGAGCGGCGGCGGCAATTGAATGCCGTCGATGTGGACGGTATTGAGCCAGTCGTCCACTTGTCAATATTTTCCGGAAGGGTGACGGCAGCGGTGAACCCGTCGCCATGCTCGCGACGAAAAGCGTCTGTCGAGGTCAGAAGTCGATCAGAGGGGGCGGCCGGGCCGCTGCCGACCGGCCGGCCCGGCGGCAACATCTGATGAATGTTGCTCGGAACTTCCGGAGACTTTCCGGACCTGCCGCCGGCTGAACCGGAGGTGAAAGGTGCGCCACGCCGACGCGCCGGTGCCCGAAACTTGATTCGTTCCAAAAAAGTGAGCTAGTGTGCAGCGCGTGGTGCCCGACCTCGAAGCGCAGCTGAGAGGGGTCTCGTTGCGAGTGACGCGACCCCGGCTTGCCGTGCTCGCTGTTCTGCGGGATCACCCCCACGTCGACACCGACACGGTGATCGCGCTGGTCCGGGCGGAGCATCCCACCATCTCCCACCAAGCGGTCTACGACGTGCTGCGCGCGCTCACCGACGCGGGTCTGGTGCGGCGCATCCAGCCCGCCCGCGCGACCGCCCGCTACGAGTCACGGGTGGGGGACAACCACCACCATGTCGTGTGCCGCTCCTGCGGCGCCATCGCCGACGTCGAGTGTGCCGTCGGCCACGCACCCTGTCTCACCGCCTCGAACGACCACGGCTTCGTGGTCGACGAGGCGGAGGTCGTCTACTGGGGCATCTGCCCCGATTGCGCAGCCGACCGCACCTCCCAGCGATCCGCCAGTTCGGAAGGAAGTACATGAGCGACACCCAGGACAACGGCCCCATCAGCGCGCAGGGCGTGGACCAGAAGGCCGCGGCCGGCTGCCCGGTCGCGCACGACTCGGTCACCGCGCAGGGCAGTGAGAGCGAGAACCCGGCGATCGACTCGCCGACCCCGAAGACCGGTGGTCGTCCGCGCACCAACCGGGACTGGTGGCCCAACCAGCTCGACCTCTCGGTCCTGCACGCCCACTCGTCCAAGGGCAACCCGCTCGGACCGGACTTCAGCTACGCCAAGGAGTTCGCCAAGCTCGACGTCGAGGCCCTCAAGCGGGACATCACCGAGGTCCTCACCACCTCGCAGGACTGGTGGCCGGCCGACTTCGGCCACTACGGCGGTCTGATGATCCGGATGAGCTGGCACGCCGCGGGCACCTACCGCATCGAGGACGGCCGCGGTGGCGCCGGCGACGGCGGCCAGCGGTTCGCCCCGCTCAACAGCTGGCCGGACAACGCCAACCTGGACAAGGCCCGTCGCCTGCTGTGGCCGGTCAAGCAGAAGTACGGCCAGCAGATCTCCTGGGCCGACCTGCTGGTGCTCGCCGGCAACGTGGCCCTGGAGTCGATGGGGTTCAAGACCTTCGGCTTCGGCTTCGGTCGTGAGGACGTGTGGGAGCCCGAGGAGATCTTCTGGGGCCCGGAGGACACCTGGCTGGGCGACGAGCGGTACTCCTCCGAGAAGGAGATGGCGGCCGGCGTCGGCTCGACCGAGATGGGCCTCATCTACGTCAACCCGGAGGGCCCCCGCGGCAACGCGGACCCGGCCGCGGCGGCGCACTTCATCCGCGAGACCTTCGGCCGGATGGCGATGAACGACGAGGAGACCGTCGCCCTCATCGCCGGTGGTCACACCTTCGGCAAGACCCACGGTGCCGGTGTCGCCGACAACCACGTGGGCCCGGAGCCCGAGGGTGCCCCGATCGAGGCGCAGGGCCTGGGCTGGCTGAGCACCCACGGCACCGGCAAGGGCGCCGACGCGATCACCAGTGGCCTCGAGGTGACGTGGACCGACGTGCCGACGCAGTGGAGCAACCGCTTCTTCGAGATCCTGTTCGGGTACGAGTGGGAGCTGACCACCAGCCCCGGTGGCGCGAAGCAGTGGGTCGCCAAGGACGCCGAGGAGATCATCCCGGACCCGTTCGACCCGTCGAAGAAGTACAAGCCGACGATGCTCACGACCGACCTGTCGCTGCGCGTCGACCCGGCGTACGAGAAGATCTCGCGCCGCTTCCTGGAGAACCCGGACCAGTTCGCGCTGGCCTTCGCCAAGGCCTGGTACAAGCTGCTGCACCGCGACATGGGTCCGATCGAGCGCTTTCTCGGACCGTGGGTCGCCGAGCCGCAGCTGTGGCAGGACCCGGTACCGGCCGTCGACCACGAGCTGGTGGGCGACGCCGACATCGCCGCCCTCAAGGCGAAGGTCCTCGACTCGGGCCTCACGGTCGAGCAGCTGGTCTCCACCGCCTGGGCCTCCGCCGCGAGTTTCCGCCACACCGACAAGCGCGGCGGCGCCAACGGCGCGCGCATCCGCCTGGAGCCGCAGCGCAGCTGGGAGGTCAACCAGCCGGAGCAGCTGGCGACCGTCCTGAGCACGCTGGAGGGCATTCAGCAGGAGTTCAACGCCGCCGGCGGGGCGAAGGTCTCGCTCGCCGACCTGATCGTGCTGGCCGGCTCGGCCGCCGTCGAGAAGGCGGCGCGCGACGGAGGTGTCGAGGTGACCGTGCCGTTCCGGCCGGGCCGCACCGATGCCACCCAGGAGCAGACCGACGTCGACTCCTTCCGGGTCCTCGAGCCGCGCGCGGACGGCTTCCGCAACTACCTGCGCGCCGGCGAGAAGACCCAGCCGGAGGTGCTGCTCATCGACCGCGCCTACATGCTGAACCTGAGCGCACCGGAGATGACCGTCCTCGTCGGCGGCCTGCGCGCGCTCGGGAACAACGTCGGCAGTGCGTCGCACGGCGTCCTCACCGACCGGCCCGGCGTGCTCACCGGGGACTTCTTCGCCAATCTGCTCTCCCCGGGCACCCGGTGGAAGGCGTCGGAGTCCGACGAGCACGTGTACGAGATCCGGGACCTGGCCACCGACGAGGTGAAGTGGACCGCCACGGCGGTCGACCTCATCTTCGGCTCCAACTCCCAGCTGCGCGCCCTCGCCGAGGTCTACGCCAGCCAGGACGCGCGCGAGAAGTTCGTGCGGGACTTCGTCGCCGCGTGGACCAAGGTCATGGAGCTCGACCGGTTCGACATCGCCTGATCCTGCGTCACCTGACGAGCCCCGGCCGCGATCGGCCGGGGCTCGTTCGCGTCGCGCGCCGCAGGTCTCTCGGGACCGATCGGTCGGCGGCGCGCGGCTGCAGAGGGCGGAAACCGTCGGAGGAGTTTGCGATGCTGTGCCCGTCGATGAGCCCGACAGCACCTCACGCAAAGGAGCACCGCGATGGCGAAGGTCATCTCCACGCTGTTCATCTCGGCCGACGGCGTCGCCGAGATCGACCCCGACTGGCACTTCCCGTACTTCGACGAGAACATGGGCCGCGCCGTCACCGAGGACTACGACACGTCCGACGTGCTGCTCATCGGTCGGGTCACCTACGACAGCTTCGCCGGCGCCTGGCCCGACCGGGAGGCCGCGGGTGGCGAGGACGCCGGGTTCGCCAAGCAGCTCGGTGACGTCCGCAAGGTCGTCGTCTCCCGCCAGCCGCTGGACTTCTCCTGGCGCAACTCCGAGCTGATCGCCGGCGATCTCCCCGAGGCCGTCGCCGCGCTCAAGGCCGACTCCGGGATCAAGGGCATCCTCATCCCCGGGTCGATCGCGGTCGTGCAGCAGCTCCTCGCCGCCGGCCTGGTCGACGAGCTGCGTCTGCTGGTGCACCCGGTGGCGGCGCGCAAGGGCCGCCGGCTCTTCGACGACGGCGATTCGCCGTACCACCTGCGGGTCGTCTCGACCGAGGCCTTCCCGACGGGCGTGCTCCGCGTGATCTACGCGCCGACCGAGGCACCCGGCGCGGTCGGCTACGACGAGGTCGTCGACCGGGTGCCCGCCGGCAACTGAGTCGTGCCGGCCCCGCCGCCCGCGGGCGACGGGGCCGGCACGATCTGGTCGGAACGGCTCGCTGTCGGTCAGGCGACCGTGCAGGTCGCGCCGTTGAGGGTGAACGAACTCGGCTGGGCGGTGTTGCCGGTGTGCGTGGCCTGGAAGCCGACGGTCACCGAGCCGTTGGGCGGGATGCTGGCGTTGTAGGACGCGTTGCGGGCCGTCACCTGGCCGGACGTGGGGGAGTAGGTCGCGTTCCAGCCCGAGGTGATGCTCTGTCCGCCGGGAAGGGTGAAGACGAGCGACCAGCCGTTGACCGCGCTGGTGCCGGTGTTGGTGATGGTGATGTTCTCGGTGAGGCCGCTGTTCCAGGCGTTGATGGCGACGCCCACCCGGCACGCTCCGGAACTCGGCGGCGGTGTGGTCGGGTTGGGCGGCGGGGTCGTCGGGTTCGGCGGCGGCGTGGTCGGGTTCGGCGGGGTGGTCAGGCCGAAGAAGGCGACCGCGACAGCGGCCATGCCGCCGGACGGCAGGCTGTGGCCCGCGCCCTGGATGCTGTACGCCTCGACCTGGACGGTTCCGTTGGCGTCGGCGTACCGGCGGCGGTTCCAGTTGGCCTGCGGCGTGTCGGTGGAGGTCGGTGTCTGGCTGAGCCCGAACACGTTGGTCCACTGCTCGATCGTCTCCTGAAGCAGCGAGTACGGTACGAGGGTGTCGCTGGTGCCGTGCCACAACTGCACCCGGGGACGGGGACCGGAATAGCCGGGGTAGGCCCCGCGCACGGCGTCACCCCACTGCTGCGGGGTCCGGTTCATGTTCCCGCCGGTGCACTGGCTGCTTCCGGGCGGATAGTCCGCCGCGTTGGCGAAGCAGTTGTAGGGGACTCCCATGAACGCCGCGCCGGCCTTGAACACGTCGGGGTACAGGGCGAGCATGTGGTTGGTCATCATGCCACCGGACGAGCTGCCGGTGGCGTACACCCGGTCGGGGTCGCCACCGTACTGCTGCTGCGCGTAGCGGATCATCGAGATGATCGACACGGGATCGCTGCCGCCGTTGCGGCGCTTGGCGGCGTCCGACCAGGTGTCGAAGCAGTTGCCGAAGCCGGCCTGCTGGGTCGCGCTCGGGTAGATCACGATGAACCCGTACCGGTCTGCCTGGGCGGCGAACTCGCTGCCGGAGTAGAAGCCGGGGCCGGACCCACCACAGCCGTGCATGGCCACCACGATCGCCGGCTTGGCCGGGCGGGCGTCCGGCACGTAGACGTGCATGCGCATCCGGCCCGGGTTGTCGCCGAAGGTGGTCACCTCGGTGAGTGAGGCGGCGTACGCGGGTTGGAGCGCGGGGGCCACCAGGCCGGCGGCCACCAGTGACGTGACCAGGCCGAGCAGCAGTTTCCTTCGAATCTTCACGGGGATGACTCCTTCGATCGCCTGTGCGGGGTGGGTGTGGTCGCGCGCGCTGTGCGGTCACGGGTGCGCCCGACTCCCCGTGGTGATCGCGCCTCGCCCACTACGTGTGCTCGCCCTGTGCCCGGCTGCGTACGGCGTCGCGTAGCAGATAGTGTTCCTCGCGGTCGCCAAAGTGTCAATCGATGTATCTCGATCAAAGCGCGATGACGTCGACACCGCTGCCCGGACGGCCCGTCTAGAGTCGGTGCACCCGTCCCTGAATCGAGCCGGGAGCGCCTGTGGCAGACCCCTTCACCATCGAGGAGATCTATCCCGACCACGGGGACGACCCCCCGCGACTGCCTCGGCGGCAGTCCGGCAGCTCCCCGCAGGACCTCGCGGTGACCCTGCTGGCCGACTACACGTTGCGGACCCGTGCGCGGGTTCCGTCCGCGGCCCTCGTCGCGCTGCTGGCCGAATCCGGTGTGAGTACGGCCGGGGCGCGCGCGGCGATCAGCCGGCTGGCCCGTCGCGCCGTGCTGGAGGGCAGCCGCGAGGGACGGCGGAGCTCCTACCGGCTGAGCCGTGCCGCCGCCGCGAACCTGTCCAGCGGCGGGAGTTGGATCCTGGCCGCCACCACGGAGGTGACCGCGTGGGACGGCTGCTGGACCATCGTCGCCTTCTCGCTGCCGCAGGATCGCGGCGCGCAGCGGCGGGCCCTGCGCGGTCAGCTCCGCTGGCTCGGGTACGCGCCCCTGTACGACGGACTGTGGATCTCGCCGTACGAGCTGGGTGCGCAGGGCAGGGCCCAGCTCGCCCGGTTCGCCCCGGGCGCCGTGACGGTGTTCCGCGGGCGACAGGCAGACCTCGACGCCATCGCCCAGCGCGCACCGATCGACGCCTGGGACGTCGAGGCGATCAGCCGGCACTACGAGGAGTTCCTACGACGATGGACGCCCCTGGTGCCGCAGGTGCGTTCCGGTGGCGTCGACGGCGCGGCGGCGGTGCGGACGCGTACCGAGGTCATGGACACCTTCCGCCGCTTTCCCACCCTCGACCCCCGACTGCCCCTGGACCTCCTGCCGGCCGGATGGTCGAGACGGCCGGCGCGGGAGCTCTTCGAGACCGTCTACGACGGCCTCGCCGCACCCGCCGAGCGGCACGTCCGGGCGGTCGTCGCCCGGTTCGCCGAGGACGCGCAATCCGGCATCCGGGCGCACACCGCCGCCGACATCCTGGCCGGCGTACGCGGCGCGGAGGCGGCCGAGGCGGCCCGGGGCTGCGCCTCCTGACCGGCGTCGGCCGGTACGCGCCTCGCCACCCGGATGTGTACCTTGTGGAGGACGCGCGGCGACGGGGAGGTCGGATGACGTCACACGGCGGGAACCCTTCGGCCACCGACCGGATCGACACGTCGGTCGCGCACCCGGCGCGCAGATACAACTACCTGCTGGGCGGCAAGGACAACTTCGCCGCGGACCGGGCGTCCGGTGACGCCCTCGCGGCGGCGATGCCCACCATCCGGCTCGCCGCGGTCGAGAACCGGATGTTCCTGCAACGCGCGGTGCGTTTCCTGGCGCGGCGTGGTGTCCGACAGTTCCTGGACATCGGGACCGGCATCCCGACCGCCGACAACACCCACGAGGTCGCGCAGGCCGTCGACCCGTCAGCCCGTGTCGTCTACGTCGACAACGACCCGATCGTGCTCGCCCACGCCCGCGCCCTGCTGTCCTCGACCACCGAGGGTCGGACGGCGTATCTCGACGCCGATCTGCGGGAGCCGGCCGAGATCCTCGCCCATCCGGAACTGCGGGCGACGCTAAACCTGACCCAGCCCGTCGCGCTGATGCTGGTGGCCATCCTGCACTTCATCCGCGACGACGAGGACCCCAAGGGCATCCTCGACCGACTCGTCGCCGCGCTGCCGTCCGGCAGCTACGTGGTCGCCTCGCACGTGACCTGGGAACATCTGCCGCCCGCTGTCACCGCCGAGCTGGATGCCAACAACCGAGACGGCCGCTTCCAGGCCCGGAGCACCGAGCAGTTCGCGGCACTCCTCAAGGGCCTGGACCTCGTCGAGCCGGGCATCGTCTCCGTGGCACACTGGCACGCCGACGACGCGCCACAGCCGCGCCCGTCCGTGCGGGACGTGTCGTTCAACGGCGCGGTCGCCCGGGTCCTCTGACAACGACGGCCGTCGCCGACGTCGGCGGGGCGATCGCTCAGCGGGTCTTCTTCGTCGGCCGTTTGCGCGGCGGGGTCAGCAGGTCGGCTATCGCCGCGATCGCCGACGGCACGATGCGGTAGTACGCCCAGACACCGCGCTTCTCACGCTCGATCAGACCGGCCTCGGTGAGGATCCGCAGGTGATGGCTCACGGTCGGCTGAGAGAGGTTGAGTGGCGCGGTGAGGTCGGTGACCGAGGCCTCGCCCTCCGGGGCGGCCTGGATCAGACTGAGCAGTCGCAGTCGGGCCGGATCGGCGAACGCCTTCAGCACTCCAGCGAGGCGTTCGGCGTCGGCGCGCTTGATCGGCTCGCCGGCAAGAGGCGAGATGGCAGGCATGGCGGTATTGGCAGTTCCCACGACAGTCATCGTTCCACCTACCTGTGGATTCGAGTGGCCGAACCGGACAAATCGCCGGACCGATGATGTGCTCCTCACGACACCAGCGCGTGCCGGCCACAGCGACGCGCTCCCCGGCGCGGTCACCGCAGAGCGCTTCCCGCGCGGCGCCGCCGTGCGCGCCACGCGGGACGATTCTGCGTGTCAGCCGGCGGTGCAGGAGCGGATCTGCGGCCGGGCGCTGCTGTTGCCGTTGAACATCGTGGTGAAACCGAAGGTGTTGCCGCTGCCGTTGGACCGCACGGTCATCGCCGTGCCACTGCTGTCCCAGGTGGCGTTGCCGTTCCAGACGGTGGAGACCCGCTGCGGCGAGGTGAGGGCCACGACGACCGTCCAGGTGCTGCTTCCGCTGACCGTCACCGAGGTGTTGTACCGGTCGCCCCAGACGTTGGGGGTCGTCGCGGTGGCGGTGCAGGAGCCTCCGCTGGGCGGCGGAGTCGTCGCACTGGGTGGCGGGGTCGTACCGCTGGGCGGTGGGGTCGCACCGTCGGGCGCGACCGCCCGGCCGGTGGACGGCGAGATCATGCCGGGGCAGAGGTTTCGGCTGTTCAGGTTGGCCATGATCTGGCCGATGGCGTCCCGGGTGTTCTGGATGCCGTCGTGCATGAGGATGACCTGGCCGGCCTGGAGGCGACTGGCGTTCGACACGATCTGGCTGACGCTGGCGCCGTTCCAGTCCTGGGAGTCGACGTCCCAGATCACCTGCCGCATCCCGAGCGAGGAGGCGACGGACTGGAGAGTGGAGTTGGTCTCCCCGTACGGAGGTCGGAACAACTGGGGACGGGTGCCGGTCGCCGACTGGATGGCCGAGCTCGTCTGGGAGAGGTCGGACTGCATCTGGGACTGACTCATCGACGTCATGTGGGCGTGGTTCCAGCTGTGGTTACCGACCCACATACCTGCGGACACCTGTGCCTGCGCGGCAGAACTGTTGTTCTGCACGTTCTGCCCGATGTTGAACATGGTGGCCCGTACGCCGTTGGCGCGCAGCACGTTCAGCAGAGCGCTGGTGCTGCCGGTCGGGCCGTCGTCGAAGGTGAGGCCGACGTAGCCGTTGCAGGTGGCGGCGTTCGACGGAGTGGCGGTGGCCACGACGACGATCCCGCACGCTGCGGCGGCGGTTACGAGAATGGACAGCGCCGCCCGTAGTGGCCTGGACCGTACGAGCGTTCCAGCGGAGACAGTGCTCATCTGTGCCCCTTCTACCGGCCCGGGCCCGTCCCGGTGTGGAAGGACAGCACGGTCCGGACGTGTGGGTGGTGGGTGGGGAGATCGACAGCAACCTGACGGACGCCGAGTCGCATTGATCGCGGTGGATCGGAGTATTACAGCGGGAATTCGAGGACGTCAATGAGTTCCGGAAGTCCTCCGATAGCCCGGACGGGTGTACGTGTGCCCGGTGTCCCCGCGCGGAGCAGTGGCGATCCACTCGTGGTGGAGGCTGCCCTGGGGGTGGTTTGCCCACCAGGTGCTGAACTGCGGGGAGCGTGATCCGGAAATTCATCGGAACTATCGGCGTCAATCCGACGGGCTGGCGAGCAGGCTCGACGTCGACAGCCGGTTCAATCGCCTGGCCAGTGCCCCGGCCAGTGATGATGAACAGTCGGCGGGATGATTGGCCCGTCTGACCTTTCGCAAAGTTTCCGATAAACGTTGACACTGCGTCCGTGTCGTACCAATACTTTCGCCACCGACGGACCTCGATGGACGTCGATCCGGGTCGCCCGCGGCGAACCCGGTGTACCGGTCGCCGTTGGCGGGGTGGCCGGTCGACGCCATCGCGTCGCACGACGTCGGTGCGCGCAGTGCTCCGCCGCCGGGAGGCCCGCCCGGCCAGGTGGAGGCTGCGCTGCCGGGCCGCCCGGAGCGGCGGACCGGGCGGTCCGGCTTCGGCGCCGACAGGCGCCGGTGGCGCGGCGGTTGCTGGGCCGCCGCGCCACACCGCCGCAGCCCGCCTGCCCCACGCCACGCCGTGCCGCAGCCTGAGCTGCAACTCGGTGACGTAAGCCTGGAACGCCTCGACGGACAACGTGGCGGTGGCCTTCTACGACATCTACCACGACGGCCAGCTCATGACCTCGGTGAGCGGCAGCACCCTGTCCGCCAACCTCACCGTGGTGCCCGGCGCGACCTGGGGGCTGTACGTGAACGCGCGGGACGCCGCCGGCAACGTGTCGCAGGCCAGTTCCACCGTGACGATCACCCCGCCACGGGAGCGAAGACCACCGTCGGCACCGTGCCGAACGTGCAGAGCACCGACGGTGAGGGTGGCCTCATGGGCCTCGCGATCTCGTCGAGCTTCGCCAGCGACCGGTGGCTCTACATCATGCACACCTCGCCGAGCGACAACCGGATCGTGCGGATCAAGATGGAGAACGACCGGCTCACCACGTCCAGCGAACAGGTCCTGCTCAGCGGAATCCGGCGCAACAAGTACCACAACGGTGGTCGGTTGCGGTTCGGCCCGGACGGCAAGCTGTACGCCAGCACGGGCGACGGGCAGAACGGCTCCTACGCCCAGGACCGCGCCAGCCTCGAAGGCAAGATCCTGCGGCTCAACGCGGATGGCAGCGTGCCGGGGGACAACCCGTTCGGCAACTACGTGTGGAGCTACGGTCACCGGTGACAAGGACAGCATCCCGAACAACAGCAACGAGAAGATCCTGCACGTCACCCTCGGCGGTTAGCCAGGGCGTACGCCGACGGCCACCGCAGCACGCGGGGGCCGTCGGCGAACCCCGGCGGCCCCCGGCGCCTCTGAGGTTCGGCGAGCGTTCACGCTGCGCTCGTGGCGAGGTCATCGGGGTCGACCGTTGCCCACCTAGCCTCACCAGGGCATCTGCACCTGAAGAGCTGAGGTTTTGCACCATGTCCCTGCGTCACGTTCTGGCGGGCCTCGCCGTTCTGCCCGCGCTCGCCGCTCCGGTAGCCGCGCACGCGTCGACCGTCGACAGCGCCAGCGCGCTGCATCCCCGGAAGACCCACTTCGACCTCCAAGCGCACCGCGGTGGCATCGGCATGACCACCGAGGAGTCGCTGGAGGGCTTCGCCAAGGCCATGCGCCTCGGCGTCACCACGCTGGAGCTGGACACCCAGATCACCAAGGACCGGAAGGTCGTCGTCAACCACGACCGCCAGGTCAGCGCGCAGAAGTGCGCGGACACCGCGCCGGTCACCGTCGGCGACCCGATGTACCCGTACGTCGGCAAGTACCTCAAGGACCTCACCCTCGCCCAGGTCAAGACCATGGACTGCGGCTACCAGCAGCTCCCTGGCTTTCCCGAGCAGGAGCAGGTCAAGGGCTTCCGCATGGTCGAGTTGAAGGACGTCCTCGGCCTCGTCAAGAGTTACAAGGCCAAGCAGATCACCCTCAACATCGAGACGAAGGTCGAGGCGGGAGCGCCCGAGCAGACCGCACCCCGGGAGCTGTTCGTACGGCGGGTCTTCGAGGAGATCCGTGCCTCCGGCATCGAGAAGCAGGTCAGCATCCAGTCCTTCGACTGGGGTGCGCTGAGCCAGATGCACCGGCTCGCGCCGACGTGGCCGCTGGTGGCGTTGACGAACTACGACTTCCTCCAGGTCGGCAAGCCCGGAGCATCTCCCTGGCTCGGTGGGATCGACGTCGACGACTACGACGGTGACTTCGTCAGGGCGGCCGCCGCCATCCCCGGCGTCACCGCCCTGTCGCCCAACTACGGGTTCCCGCAGAACGGGACCATCGGCGACCCGAACTTCCGCTTCTACCCCGACGCGACCATGATCTCCGAGGCGGACGCCCGGGGCCTGAAGGTCATCCCCTGGACCTGCGACGACCCCGCCACCGTGTCGGCGCTGATGGACATGGGTGTCGACGGGATCATCACCAACTACCCCAACCGGGTACGGGCGATCATGGCCGAGCGCGGCATGCGCCTGCCGAAGAGCTACCAGCCCCGCCACTGATCCGCACCCTCGACCGGGACCGACCCGGTGGGCAGCCCAGGCGCGCCCACCGGGATCGGGGCATCGAAGGCCACCGTCCGCCGCCTCGACAGGCAGAGCGAGACCCGGCGGTGGCGCAAGGCCGAAGGCTCCGGCAACTGGGAGAGGTGCCAGGGGATGAGACGCCCGCGCTGGAGAGCTGGAGGCGCACCGGCCGGAGCTGGTGACGGCGCTCGTGCTCCACCACGCCCGCAGCCACGTACGGGAGTCGTCGGGGAGGGCATGAGCCCGGAACCAGACGGGTCAGGCCGGGTGCTCGATGAGCCTCCTCGGCGGCCGCTGCGCCGGCACACCGCTCGGACGGTGGGCCAAGTCCACCTCCGCCGTCCACGGGGGTTGGGGGGCCGGGGTCCTCCACCGGGTCACCCGCGTGCCCGGCCCGGCCGACGGGTCCGCGCCCTGGCCGGTGGAACCGGTGTCGACGCCGGTGCTCGGGCCGTCAGCCGGCGCGATGCCCAACTCCCGCATCCGCTCGACGTACGTGCGGTAGCGCCGCTGCGCCTCCCCGTGCCGCCCGGCGGTGCGCAGCACCTGCACCAACTCCAGGTGTGCGTCCTCGTCGTACGGGTCGCGGTGCACCAGACGCATCAGGTAGACCAGCTTCTGGTCGGTGTCCGAGGAGTGCTGAGCCAGGGCCCGCAGCACGCTGGTGTGGGCAACCTGCGCCTCCTCCCGCAGTGGCTGGGCCCAGTCCTCGTACGGGTCGTCGGCGAGGAAGTCCCCGCCGTACAGCTCGTCGGCGCGGACCAGCGCGCGGGCCGTGTCGGGGTGCCCGGCCCGCAGGGTGGCCTGCGCCTCCTCGGCCGCGGTGAGGAACGTCTCGACGTCCACGTCGATCACGTCGAGGTCGATCGCCACCGAACCCCGGTCGGCCAGCACCGCCCCCCGGCCGCTGGTGCGGTGTCCGGAGCCGAGCACCCGGCGCAACGTGGACAGCAGCACCGACAGCCGGTTCGCGGTGCGCGTCGGCGACTCGTCCGGCCAGAGCAACTCCATCAGTCGGGCCCGGGGCACGGCGCGGCCCCGATGTGCGACGAGGATCTTCAACAGGTCCCGGGCCTTCTTGGACTGCCACTCGCCGTACGGGACGACGGCGCCGGCCCGGAACACCCGGAAGTCGCCCAGAGTGTGGATGACCACCGCCGGTACGCGCAGTGTGATCGCGGTGAGCCCGTCGGCGACGCCCGGGTCGAGGCGTACCCCGCAGCGGCGCAGCTTCTGCTCGGCGCCCTCGGCGCCGCGACGGGCCTGGCGTCCCTGCAACCGGGCGGCGATCAGCCGGACGGTGGCCTGGTCGGCCGGGTCGCCCAATTCCCGGCAGAGCGCCGCGGCGTCGTCGAGCAGCCCGGCGGACGCGCGCGGGTCGTCCGCGGCGAGCACGGTGAGCTGGAGCGCCTCGACGAGGGTGGCGCGTCGTCGCCCGACTGTCGCGCCGGTGCGGGCCTCGGCGGCGTCGAAGTGGGCGGCTGCGGTGTCACCGCGCAGCAGCGCCACCCAGCCGCGCGCCAGCAGCGCGTACGGCCGTTCGGATTCGCGCGCCGTGGTGACCGCCCGGTCCGCGAGATCCTGCGCGACGGTCAGGTCGTCGGCGGCTCGGATGCGCGCCAGTTCGGCGAGCACCCAGGCCGGTGAGGCGGGGCGCGACTGACCGTTGCCCAGTGCGGCCAGGGCACCCTCCAACGCCTGCCGGGCCTGGCGCGGCTCCCGCCGGCGGCGGTGCACCATCCCGAGTGCGGCCAGCGAGAACGCCTCGTCGGCGGCGATCCCCGCCAGCTCCCGCAGCCGTTGCCCGGCGGCGCCGTCGGCCAACGCCTCCTCCAATCGGCCGAGCTGGCACTTCGCCACGGCGGCCACGGTCAGCGCGTACGGCTCGTAGCCGGTTTCGCCGGCCACCTCGGTCAGTCGTACGGCCGCCTCGGCGTGCCGCAACGCGTCGGCGGCGTCGCCGGCCCGCAGCAGGTGGCTGGCCAGATCGAGGTGGACCATCAGCCGGAACAGGTCCGCGTCGGCGCGGCGCAGCCCTTCGGTCGACTCCGCCCGTGCGAGGGTCGCGGCCGCGTCGCCGGTGGCGGCGGCGAGCAGGACGACCACCCGGGAGTACGCCTGGTGGGCCGTCGGGACGCCGCACGCGTGAGCGGCACGCGCCGCCTCCTCGACGTCCGCGCTGGCCCGCTCGATGTCGTCGTCGAGCAGGTGGTGCACCGCCGCGTGGCAGTACGTCTGCACGGCGTGCGGCCCGGTCGCGCCGATGGGCGCGGTCGCCAGGAGGGCTGTCGCCAGGTGTGGTTCCCCGGCGAGGTGGTGCCGCAACGCCGCGCGCCAGATCTTGGCGATCGGGGCGTCGGCCTCGTCGGGTGTCGCGGCGAGCAGGTCGGGTTGGGTGGCGAGCCACAGGTGCGCTGCCGTGCGGTCACCGGCGGCGGCGAGGTGACGCAGCGCCCGTCCCGGATCACCGATCGTAGGTTGTCGCTCCGCTGTCGACGCGTCACCCCCGCCTTCTCTGCGAGCCGGCGTCGACGCGCGCCAGGCATGGTTGACAAGGTCTCCGGACATTCACCGCTCCTGTGTTCTCTCGTGGAGGCTCAGGCGAGCGAAGAGACAGCCGGGCCCTACGAGTCGTCCCCCGGCGTGGCTTCCCCCGGCACGATCATTGCCCTCATCGAGCGGCATCGCCATAACCAAAAGAGTCGGTGTACTTACTGACTGCAATGCGCTATCGGCATAAAGCCGCGCTCAGGTTTCCCTCAGACCGCCGCAACGGCACCCGAACGGCCCGTACAAGCAACCAGCACGGATGGTGGCCAAACTTCCCGTCATTGCGTGTCGCCCGCCGATCGGAGCTGAGATCCGATGACCGAACAGACAATTCTTCCTGCCCTTTCCACTTTCTGGGAACGGCAGCTCACCGCCCTCCCGGAGCCGCCGGACCTGCCCTTCACCCCGACGACCGACCCGGCCGCCCACGCCCACACCGACCTGGGTGACGACGTCGAGCCGCAGGTCAGCGCGTTGGCGGGGCTGTTCGCGTTGCTGCGTCGCTGGACCGGCGGCCGGGATCTGCTCGCCGAGACGCCCGCCGCGCCCACCCGCGCCGTGCGCTGGCTGCCGATCCGTGTCCGGTTGCCCGAGGATCCCACCTGGATCGAGCTGCGGGACCTGGTCCGAACGGCGCTGCGCGAGGCCCGCGAGCACGACGGGGAATTGCCCGAAACGGTTCCCGACTATCAGCCGGTGGTGTCGATTGGACCCGATCGGATGCCGTCCGGTAATCGGGGCGTCCTGCGGCTGCTGGTCGACCACAGCGGCGAACGGTCGACGGCAACGGTGGGTGCGCATCCGCACGCGCCGTTGGTCGCGGCGGCGCTCGCCGTCCTGCTCGACCGGGCGCGGGAACGACCCACGGCGCGCCTGTCCGACCTGCCGCTGCTCGACCCGGCGACCGAACGGCGGGTGGTGCTCGACTGGAACGCCACCGACACCGACTATCCACGCGACTCGTCGGTGACCGACCTGTTCGCCGAGTGGACCCGGCGCACCCCGCACGCGCCGGCGCTGCGCGACGGCGACCAGACGCTCGACTACGCCGAGGTGGACCGGCGTGCCAATCACCTCGCCGGGCGTCTGCTCCGGCTCGGGATCGGCGCGGAGACGCTCGTCGGGATCTGCCTCGCCGACACCACCGCCTGGGTGATCGCCGCCCTGGCGACGCTCAAGGTCGGGGCCGCCTACCTGCCGCTGGACCCCGGTTACCCGCCCGAGCGGCTGGCGCTCATGTGCCAGGACGCCGAGCCCGGCGTCATCCTGCACGCCGCCGCGCTGGCCGATCGGCTGCCGGACGACGGCACGCCCCGCATCGCCGTGGACCGGCTGCCCGTCGCGGACGGCCCGGCGGCGCCCCCGGCGGTGCCGGTCCACCCCGACCAGCTCGCGTACGTCATGTACACGTCGGGCTCCACCGGCCGTCCCAAGGGCACCGGCGTCAGCCATCGCAACATCGTCCGGCTGGTCCGCGACACCACCTTCATCGACGTACGCCCCGACGACGTGATGGGGCAGGCCGCGACGATGTCGTTCGACGCGGCCACCCTGGAGGTGTGGGGCGCGCTGCTCAACGGCGCCTGCCTCGTGGACCTGGACATCAACGACGTGATCGTGCCGGACCGGCTCCGCGCCCGGCTGCGCGACACCGGCGTGACCATGATGTTCCTGGCCACCTCCGTCGCGCGGCAGGTGGCGACCGAGGCACCGGACGCCCTGGCCGCGCTGCGCTACCTGACCTTCGGCGGCGAACAGGCCGACCGGGTCGCCGTTGACCGGCTCCGCGCGGCCTGTCCGGACACGACGCTCGTCAACGGGTACGGCCCGACCGAGGCCACCACCTACAGCACGACGTACGACTGCGCCCGGCTCACCGCCGCGGACCCGATCGTGCCGATCGGTGGCCCGGTCGCCAACACCCGGGTGTACGTGCTGGACCGGCTCCTGCAACCCGTGCCGCACGGGGTGCTCGGTGAGCTGTTCATCGGCGGGGACGGGGTGGCCCGCGGCTACCTCGGCCGCCCCGACGCGACAGCCGAGAGGTTCGTGCCCGACCCGTTCGGACCGCGCACCGGGGGTCGGCTCTACCGCACCGGCGACGTGGTCCGGCAACGCCCGGACGGGTTGATCGAGTTCGTCGGCCGCTCCGACCACCAGGTCAAGATCCGCGGGTACCGGGTCGAGCCGGGCGAGGTGACCGAGGCGCTGCGCGCTGGCGGGCTGCTACGTGACGCGATCGTGCGCGCCGACCGCGACGCCGCCGGGGACGCCCGACTCGTCGCGTACGTCGTGCCCGACGAGGGCGTACGCGTCGATGAGGTTAGGGAACGGGCCCGCGAGCAGCTACCCGACCATCTCGTGCCGGCCGTGTTCGTGGTGCTGCCCCGGCTGCCGCTCAACCGCAAC
Organism: Micromonospora sp. NPDC049102; assembly: GCF_043197485.1. Lineage (NCBI taxonomy): Bacteria > Bacillati > Actinomycetota > Actinomycetes > Micromonosporales > Micromonosporaceae > Micromonospora > Micromonospora sp. NPDC049102. The sequence continues at coordinate 93,042 of NZ_JBICTE010000018.1, forward strand.
GGCAAGGTGGACGTGGCGGCCCTGCCGGCCCCCGAAGCCGCCGAGACGGGCGACGACGACGGCCCGCGTACGGCCACCGAACGGGTGGTGGCCGAGATCTGGCAGGACGTCCTCGGTGTACCGGTGCGTCGCCGCGCCGACGATTTCTTCGACCTCGGTGGGCGGTCCCTGAAGGCGACCCGGGTCCGCTCCCGGCTCGCCGCCGCGCTCGGCGCGGAGGTGCCCTTGCGACTGATCTTCGACCACCCGAGCGTGGCCGGGCTGGCCGCCGCCGCCGACGAGATCAGCGGGGCGCCTGTCGAGCCCGCCGAACCGGCCACTCCGGTCGCGCTGGACGGGCCGCCACCCGCCGACCTCGCCGGCCTGCTCGACCAGCTCGAACAGGGGATCGGCCGATGATCGACGCCCTTACGCCCGGGCAGCTGCGCCAGCGCGTGGATGCCCTGCCGCCGGAGCGGAGGCGGGCGTTCCTCGCCGCGATCCGCGCCGACGGCGACCGGTACGGCATCCACCCGCTCACCGCCGCCCAGGAGTGGATGCTGCTGCTGGCACAGCTCCGCCCGGACAGCCCCGCCTACCACGTGCCGTACCGGGTGGACCTGCGCGGCGAGCTGGACGTGGCCGCGTTGCGCGGCGCGCTCGACGAGGTCGTGGCGCGACACGAGGCGCTGCGAACGGTGTTCGTGCCGCTGGACGGTCAGTCGTACCAGATGGTCCTGCCGCCGACCGGCCTGCCGCTGACCGTCGAGGACGTCGCGCCGGACCGGATCGACGAGTACGCCGCCGCCGAGGCGGTACGCCCGTTCGATCTCGCCCGGGGGCCACTGGTGCGGGCCACCCTGTGCCGCACCGGCCCGACCGACTTCTCGCTGCTGCTCAGCCTGCACCACGTGGTCTGCGACGGCTGGAGCATGGGTCTGCTCTTCGAGGAGCTGTCGACGGCGTACGCGGCCCTGCACGAGGGACGTACGGTGGCGTTGCCGGCGGTGCCCCGGGACGTGCCGGCCGCGCTGGCCCAGGACCGGCTGCTCGGCCCGGCCGAGCTGGCCCGGCGACTGGACTGGTGGCGTGACGCGCTGACCGGCGCGCCGCCCGGGCTCGACCTGCCCACCGACCGGCCCCGCCCGGCAGAGCTGGAGGACGCCGGACACGAGATCGAGTTCTCCTGGCCGCCCGCGCTGGCCGACCGGGTCGCCGAGGCGGAACGGCGTACCGGTGCCACCCCGTACATGATCTTCGCGGCGGCCTGGGCGGCGTTGCTGCACCGTCGCAGCCAGCAGCCGGACCTGCTCATCGCCACCCCGGTGGCGAACCGGCAGACCCTCGACAGCGAGACCGCCGTCGGCTTCTTCGTCAACACGCTGGTGCTGCGCAGTCGGGTCGACGGTGGACTGACCTTCGCCGCCCTGCTGGAGAGGCTGCGGGACTCGGCGCTGACCGCGCTGACCGACCCGGTGCCGTTCGACGCCCTCGTGCAGGATCTGCGCCCGGCGCGCGACCCCGGACGGCACCCTCTCGCCCAGGTCATGTTCGCCGTCGAGGACGGCTGGGAACAGCGGCTGACGCTGCCCGGAGTGACCGTGCTGACCAGCGGTGAGACGCACACCGGCACGTCCATGTTCGACCTCACGCTGACAGTCGTCGCCCACGAGGGACGAATCGACGGGCGGATCGAGTACCGGACGCGGCTCTTCGACGAGTCCACCGCCCGCGCGCTCGCCGACCAACTCGACACCATGCTCATGGCCGCGCTCGCCAACCCGGACACCCCCGTGGACCGGCTGCCGCTGCTGGACCGGGCCGCCGCTCGGGACCTCGTGGACCGCTGGGCCGCCACCGCGCCCGCCCCACCGGACCAGCCGACCCTGGGTGAGCTGGTCGCCCGCCAGGCCGCGGTGGCCCCGGACGCCGTCGCCCTGGCGTACCGCGATCAGGCCGTGACCTACCGGGACCTGGACGCTCGGGCCGACGCACTGGCCCGAGTCCTGGCCGCCCGGGGCGTGCGGGCCGAGACGACAGTCGGCGTCTGCCTGCCGGCCGGCCCGGACTGGGTGATCACCTTCCTCGCCGTACTCCGGGCGGGTGGGGTCTATCTGCCCCTGGACCCGCAGCTACCGGCGGCGCGGCTGGCGCACCTGCTCGCGGACTCCGCCGCCGCGCTGGTGGTCACCACGGCCGACGCGCAGCTCGCGCTCCCCGCCACCGCCGTGCCGCTGCTGCACCTCGACGACGCCGCGCCGCACGACGAGGCCCCGCCCTCGGTGGCCGTTCATCCGGACTCCGCCGCCTACCTGATCTACACGTCCGGCTCGACCGGGCTGCCCAAGGGCGTCGTCGGCACCCATCGAGGGCTGGCCAACCTCGCCGAGGCGCAGGCCCGGCTGGTCGGCGTCCGGGCCGGCGACCGGGTCCTGCAGTTCCACTCGATCAGCTTCGACGTGGCGCTGTCCGATGTGGTCACCGCGCTCACCGCGGGGGCCACCCTGCGGCTGCTCGGCCCGGACGAGCGCACGCCCGGCCCCGACCTGGCCGCCGCGCTCACCCGGCACCGCGTCACGGTCGCCGACCTGCCGCCGGTGGTCCTCGACGCGCTGGACCCCGCGGCCGTGCCCGACCTGCGGATCCTCACCGTCGGTGGGGAACCGTGCGCACCGGACGTCGCCGCCGCCTGGTCGCGCCACCGGCTCCTGATCAACGGGTACGGCCCGACCGAGGCCACCGTCACCGCCACCGCCGCCCACTGCGCACCCGTGGACAGCGAGTTGCCGATCGGCCGGCCGCTGACCGGGGTACGCGCCTACGTGCTCGACACCGAGTTGCGGCCGGTGCCCCCCGGGATCCCCGGCGAGCTGCACCTCGGTGGCGTCGGAGTGGCCCGCGGCTACCACGGGGACCCGGCGCTCACCGCCGGGCGCTTCGTCCCGGACCCGTACGCGCCGACGTCGGGGGCGCGGATGTACGCCACCGGTGACCTGGTCCGCTGGCGTGCCGACGGGCAACTGGTCTTCCTCGGCCGGGCGGACAACCAAGTCAAGATCAACGGTTACCGGATCGAGCTGGGCGAGGTGGAGGCCCACCTGCGGCAGTGCCCGGGTGTGCGCCGGGCCGCCGCCGTGGTGCGGACCGACTCGCCCGGCGGTCGGCGGCTGGTCGGCTACCTCGTCGGCGACGGGTTGGTGGTGGACGAGCTGCGCCAGAGCCTGCTGCGGCGCCTGCCCCGCTATCTCGTGCCGAGCGCCTTCGTGGTGGTGCCCGACCTGCCGGTCACGTCCAGCGGCAAACTCGACCCGTCCCGCCTGCCCGCCCCCACCGTGGCCCGCGCCGACCTCGGCGCCGCGTACGTGGCACCCGACGGTGCCACCGAACGGGCCATCGCCGACACCTGGAGACAGGTGCTCGGGCTCGACGACATCGGGGCGGACGACAACTTCTTCGACCTCGGCGGCACGTCACTGCTGCTCGCGAGGGTGCAGACCCGACTCGCCGACCGACTGGGTCGACCGGTGCCCGCGGTGGAGCTGTTCCGCTACCCGACCGTCGCGCTACTGGCCCGCTTTCTCGACGGCGCGGCCGCGCCGACGGCGGCGACGGGTGGCGGTCGCCGACGAGACGAACGCAAGCAGGCACTTGCCGACCGGGCCCGCCGGGCCCGCCCGGTGCCGGCGGGGGAGGGACGAGCGTGACCGACCAGGAGACCGGACTCGAGATCGCCATCGTCGGGATGGCCGGTCGCTTTCCCGGCGCGGCCGACGTCGACGAACTGTGGCGGCGGGTCCTCGCCGGACAGGAGACCATCACCCGGTTCACCGACGCCGAACTGGCCGCCGCCGGGCTGAGCGTGCAGGAGCGGAGGCACCCCGACCACGTGCCGGCGCACGGGGCGCTACCGGAGGTCGACCGCTTCGACGCCGGCTTCTTCGGCTACTCGCCCCGCGACGCGCGGCTGCTCGACCCGCAGCAGCGGCTCTTCCTCCACGTGGCCTGGACCGCCCTGGAACGCGCCGGTCACCTCGCCGGGGACCCCGGCCGACTGGTCGGCGTGTACGCCGCGGCGGCGGCCAGCGGCTACCTGCTGCACCACCTGTTCCGCAACCCGCGACTCGACTCGGTCTCCGAGTACGAGCTGCTGCTCGCCAACGACAAGGACTCGCTGCCCACCCGGGTCGCGTACCACCTGGACCTGCGTGGGCCCGCCGTCGCGGTGCAGACGGCGTGCTCGTCGTCGCTGGTCGCCGTACACCTCGCCGCACAGGCGCTGCTCTCCCGCGAGTGTGACGTCGCGCTCGCCGGCGCGGCGCACGTCCTGTTGCCCGCCGGTACCGGCTACCGCCACGAGGCCGGCGGCATCATGTCCCGCGACGGGCACTGCCGGCCGTTCGACGTCCGCGCCACCGGAACCGTGGGAGGCGACGGCGCCGCCGCGGTCGTCCTGCGCCGGCTGGCGGACGCCCGCGACGACGGAGACACGGTGTACGCGGTCATCCGCGGTTCCGCCATCAACAACGACGGCCGGGTGAAGGTCGGCTTCACCGCGCCCGGCGTGGACGGTCAGGTGGCCGCGATCCGCGCCGCCCAGGAGGTGGCCGAGGTCGACCCCACCACCATCGGGTACGTCGAGGCGCACGGCACCGGCACCGAGCTGGGCGACCAGATCGAGCTGCGCGCCCTGACCGAGGCGTTCCACAGCGCCGACGGGGGCCGGGGCGCCGACGGGGGCCGGTGTGCGCTCGGGTCGGTCAAGTCGATAGTCGGTCACCTCGACGTCGCCGCCGGCGTGACCGGGCTGATCAAGGCCACGCTGGCGCTGCACCACCGGGTGGTGCCGCCCAGCCCGTACTGCACCGAGCCGCACCCCGAGCTGGCCGGCGGACCGTTCCGGGTGCCCACCACGCCGCAGCCCTGGCCGGACCTGGACGCGCCGCCGCGCGCGGCGGTCAGCTCCTTCGGCATCGGGGGCACCAACGCACACGTCGTGCTCCAGGCCGTCGAACCGGAGGACCGTGCCCCGGACGACGAGCGGTCCGCGCACGTGCTGGTGCTCTCCGCCCGCGACGCCGACGCGCTCGACCGTGCCCGCGCCCAGCTCGCCGCCCACCTGGACGCGAACCCGGACGCGCCGCTGGCCGACGTCGCGTACACCCTGGCCCGCACGCGACGGGCGTTCGGCCACCGCCTGGTCGCCGTCGCACCCGACGCCCGCACCGCCGCCGCCCGGCTCGCCGACCGCGACTCGTCGCTGGTCCGCACGGGCGTCGCCACCGGTACGCCGGCCGGGGTGGCGCTGCTCTTCCCCGGCCAGGGCGCACAGTACGCGGGAATGGGTCGCACCTTGTACCGCACCGAACCGGTCTACCGGGCTGCCTTCGACAGGTGCGCCGACCTGCTGCGCCCCCACCTCGACGTGGACCTGCGGACGCTGCTCTGCCCGCCCGGCGAGGCGGTCCCCGCCGCACCCGAGCTGGACGAGACCCGGCTCACCCAGCCGGCCCTGTTCGCCGTCGAGTACTCCCTGACCGAGCTGCTGCGCCACCGTGGCGTACGTCCGGCCGCGCTGGCGGGGCACAGCCTCGGCGAGTACGTCGCCGCCTGCCTGGCCGGCGTCCTCACGCTGCCGGACGCGCTCGCCACCGTGGCCGTACGCGGCCGGCTCATGCAGGCGCAGGCCCCCGGCTCGATGCTCTCGGTGGCCCTCGGCGTCGACGAGGTCACGGCGCTGCTGCCCGACGGCGTGGAGGTGGCCGCACTCAACGCGCCGCGCCTCACCACGGTCTCCGGGGCGACGGCCGCCGTCGCCGCGTTCGCCGCCGACCTGCGCGGGCGCGGGGTGGCCTGCCGGGAGGTCCGCACCTCGCACGCGTTCCACTCGGCCATGATGGAGCCCGCCCTGGCCGGCTTCGCCGCGCACCTGCGTGAGATCCCACTGCGCCCGCCCAACATCCCGGTCGTGTCCAATGTGACCGGACGCTGGCTGACCGACGACGAGGCCACCGATCCCGACTACTGGGTACGGCAGCTCCGTCGCCCGGTCAACTTCACCGCGGCCGCCGACCTGCTGCTCGGCGAGCGGTACGCGCTGCTGGAGGCCGGTCCGGGACGCACCCTGGCCACCCTCGTCCGCCAGCACGAGGCGGCCCGTAAGGCGCCCGTGGTGACCAGCCTGCCCGTCGACCGCACCCCGTCGGGAGAGGACGACACGGTCGCGCTGGCCGTCGGCCGGCTCTGGCTCGCCGGGGCGCCCGTCGACTGGCCCGCCGGGCGACGGCGGGTGCCCCTGCCCACGTACCCGTTCGCCGGCGAGCGGTACTGGGTCGACGCGTACCGGCCGGGTCGGGTCGTCGTGGACGCGACCGCGTCGGACACCGTCGCGCCGCCACCCACCGCACCGGACGTCGTCACCGCGCCGACCGACGAGCCGTACGAGGTGGTGCGGCGGATCTGGGTGGACCTGCTCGGGGTGGACGAGATCGGCCCCGACGACGACTTCTTCGAGCTGGGCGGCCACTCGCTGCTCGGCACCCGGGTGGTGGCGCGACTGCGCGACGCGTTCGGCGTCGACCTGCCACCCGGCGCGATCTTCGAGTCACCCACCCCCGCCGCTCTGGCGCGGACCGTCGCGGCGCTGGTCCGACCCGCCGCGCCCGCACCGGACGACGACCTCACCGACCTGCTCGCGGAGATCCGGGCGATGTCCCCGGAGAGTCTCGCCCGCGAGCTGCACCTGGCCCGACACGAGGAAGGACAGACAGATGGCTGACGAGCACCGCGTGGTGGTCAACGACGAGGAGCAGTACGCCCTGTGGCCCCGGCACAAGGAGGTGCCGGACGGCTGGCGGGACGCCGGCTGCGCCGGCAGCCGCGAGGAGTGCCTGGACTTCGTGACGCGCACCTGGACCGACATGCGCCCCCGCAGCGTCCGCGACCACCTCGCGGCCGGCTGAACGGCCGGTCACCGTCCTGCCCGGAAAGGGCGGTGGCCCGGCCGGCGGTGGCCCGGTGCCGCCCGTACTGGTGAGCGGTATTCCTCAGAGGTATGAATATGACTCTGAGGAATACCGCTCACGACCGCATCCGCCCCCACACAGGTGACCGAGACTCGATGACGACGCCGTTGGCCCGCTTGGCTGACGTGCGTGCCGCTCTCGTACGCACCTGGACGAGCAGGAGGCCGGCCCACCGCTGCTCAGCCGCCAACGATCACGACAGACAGTCATCCCCGAGCGGATGACGCTCGACCCGACCGTCGCGTCACTCCTCGGCGAGGTGGTCGGGGGACTCCAGCGCGGCCTTCACGGCCTGCAGGAAGGCGACCGCCTCCCGTCCGTTGACGATCCGGTGGTCGTAGACGGCGCTGAGGTTGACGAACCGCCGGCTCACCACCTGACCGTCGACGTCCAGCGCCAGCTCGTCCTGGGTGCCGCCGATCGCCACCACGCAGGTCTGCCCGGGAAAGACGATCGGCCCGGCCAGCACCACGTCGGGGTCGGTGTGCAGGGACACGACGATGGTCCCGCCGGCCAGCTCGGCGGCCCGGAAGCCCTCGCCGCCGGCCCGGGTGCGGAAGTCCATCAGCGTCTCGGCGATCTCCGCGTAGGTCAGCTCCTCCACGTCGCGGACCACCGGGATGAACAGGCCCGTGCCGACGTCGATGGTGACGCCGACGTGCGCCGCCTCGGCCAGACGTACGCTGCTGCCGTCGCCGGGTGAGGCGAAGAGCAACGGGTGGTCCTCGCGCGACCCGCCGATGACCTTGACCAGCAGCTCCGGCAGACCGACGAGGGTGCGGGTGGCGCGGGTGAGCTGCCGTGCCACCGCGAGGGCGGCGTCGGCCCGGACCTTGACGACGGCGAGCGCCGCCGGCACCTCCCGGTGCGACTCGGTGACCACGGCAGCCACCGCGCGCTGGGCGCGGGAGAGCGCGTGCACCGGGCGCGGGTCGTCGGGCTCCGGGCCGTCGCCGGCGGCCAGCGCGGCGGCCGCGGCCACCACCACCGGCTCGGTCGCGGCCGTGGGCGCCGCCGACCGGTCGGCCAGCAGGCGTTCCACATCGGTACGTCGCACGACCGCCTTGCCGAGCCCCCGCAACTCGTCGTCGCCGAGGCCGTGCGCCGCGGCCAGTTCCCGGGCCGAGTCGGTGAGGACGGGCCCTCCGGGCCGCACGTCGGGCGTCGAGGCGGCCGGCGTGACCGCCTCGGCGAGGAACCGCTGCCGGGCCTGCTCGTTCTCGAAGACGTGACCGATGACGTCACCGGGAGCGCACTCCTGGTTGACCTCGACGAGCCGGTGCAGCACGCCGTCCCCGTCGCTGAGCAGCTCCTCCGCCGCCTTGGAGGTCTCCACCTCGGCGATCGGTTCCCCGGCGCGCACCTGCTCGCCGTCCTCGGCCAGCCAGTCGAGCAGGACGTACGTCGTGTCGTTGTTGTTGAGCTTGGGGACGACCAGGTCAGTCACCACTGACGACCTCCTTCACGGCCTGGTGGATGTCGGTGTCCTGCACCAGCACGGTGCGTTCGAGATGCGCGGCGGTCGGGATGACGCTGTCCGCGGAGTGCACGAGGCGTACGGGCGCGCGCAGCGATCCCCAGAGCCGCCGGTGCACGGCCTGTGCCACCTCCGCACCCCAGGTGCCGCCGGCGGTGCTCTCCTCGGCCACCACCACCCGTCCGGCCCGCGCGATCGGCGGCAGCAGGGTGTCCACGTCCAGCGGCCAGAGCCGCGACGGCACCAGCACCTGGCAGACGATGTCGTCGCGCAGCAGCAGCTCCCGGGCCACCGACACGGCCCGGGCGGCCAGCCCACCGGGTACGACGAGCACGCAGTCGGCCTGTTCCTCCTCGTCCACCCGGACCCGGGCGACGTCGGCGTCGGGGCCGATCAGGTCGTAGCGGAACAGTTCGTCCACCACACCGTCGGCGTACATCCGGGTGGTGTAGAGGACCTTGTCCTCGAAGAGCAGTCCCGGTCGGCCGGTGGCGAGCATGCCGGCGAGGACCGTCTGGTTGTCGTGGAACGGCGACACCTCGTGCACGCTCAGGCCGGGGATGCCGATGAAGTGCTTCAGCGGGCTCTGGCTGTGCGTCGGGCCGTACCCCCGGTTGCCGCCGCTGGGGCAGCGCACCACCAGCCGCATCGGCACCCGGCGGCCGTACATCGTGGTGGACTTGCTGGCGAAGTTGAGGATCTGGTCGAACGCCAGCGCCACGAAGTCACTGAACATGATCTCGACGATGGCGCTCTGCCCGGCCAGCGCCAGCCCGCCGGCCACGCCGACGATCCCGCCCTCGCTCAGCGGGGTGGACAGCACCCGCTCGGGCCAGCGCTCGGACAGTCCCCGGGTCACCTTGAACGCCCCGCCGTACGGGTCGACGAGGTCCTCCCCGAGCACGGTCAGCGCGGGATCGTCGGTCAGCAGCGCGTGCAGCGCCTGGTTGAGGTTCTCCACCACCCGCTCAGCCACGGTTCTCCTCCGTCCAACGGCTCGCCGGTCGGCCGGCGACGTCGGCGACCACCTGCGCCACGTACGCCCGTTGCCGCTCGTCGTGCGCCTCGAACTGCTCCGGGTACGCCTGCGCGTAGCGGGCGTACCAGTCGTGCGCCCGCGCGTGCGCGATCTCCTCGGGGCGGCGACTGTCGTCGCCCTTGCTGTGCGGGCCGACCCGGTGGGTGAGCAGTTCCACCACGTGGGGCGTGGACCGCTCGCGGACCCGGCCCAGCGCCGGCGTCAGCGCGGCCCGGACGACCTCGGTGTCGGTGGAGGTGATCCGCAGGTGGTCCACCCCGAAGGCGCGGGCCCGGCCGCCGATGCTGCCGGCGAGCTGCGCGGTGGTCGGCGTGGACTGGGCGATGCCGTTGTTCTCCACCACCAGCACCAGCGGCAGACCCCACAGCGCGGCCATGTTCAGCGCCTCGTAGACGGCGCCCTCGCCCCACGTGCCGTCGCCCAGGTAGACCAGCGCCAAGCGGCCCGGCTCGGTGCGTTTGAGGTGCAGCGCCACCCCGGCGGCCACCGGCACGCTCTCGCCCTGCACCCCGGTCGACAGGTAGCGGTCCCGCAGGATGTGCTGGCTGCCGCCGACGCCGTGGCACACCGCGCCCTCGCGGCCCATCACCTCGGCGAGCAGGCCGTGCGGGTCGTCGAACCGGGCCAGGTAGTGGCCGTGACCCCGGTGGTTGCTGAACACGAAGTCGCCGTCGTCGAGCAGCGGGCGCAAGGCCACCGGCACGTACTCCTGCCCCAGGCAGGTGTGCGTGGTGCCGTGCAGTTCGCCCCGGCCGAACATGTCCAGCAACGCCAGCTCGAAGTGCCGGATCAGCAGCAGCAGGTCCAGGTCGGCGTCGGTGAGCCGGGTCGGCGCGATCGGTGCCGCCTCGGTGCGGGTGGCGGTCACCGTGTCGCCCCGTCCCGTTCGGCGGCGACCAGGTCGACCAGCTCGCCGACGGCGGTCACCGCCAGGTACGCCCGCAGGTCCAGCCGTACGCCGAGGTCGTCCTCCAGCGCGGAGAGCAGGCGTAGCGCCTCCAGGCTGGTCCAGTTGGACAGCGACGCGAACCGGACGTCGGGCGCGATCTCCTCGGCCGGTACGTCCGCGACCTGCTCGATGAGGCCCGCGACGGTGGTGAAAAGGTCAGGCACGGATGTCTCCCTCCAGGGCGATCCACGCCGGCAGCAGCCGGGGCGGGGGATGCAGCGGCAGCACGTGCCGGGTGGTGCCGTCCTCGACGGACGCCACGGTGAAACCGGCGGACGGCCACACGGCGCCGCCGGGCTTGTTGCGGGCGGTGGGCCGGAACAGCGCCTCCAGGCGGGACGCGCCGGCGGCGTGGGCCAGCTCGGCCACCCGGTGCAGCGCGGCCTGCTCGACGCCCCGGGAGAAGACCCGGCAGCTCAGCACGAAGTTCTCGATCACCCAGGCGTCCGGGTCGGTCCGGTCCAGCCACAGGCCGCCCACCAGCCCTTCGGCACCGAACCGGTCGGCCACCTCGACGGTGAGCACCAGGTGGTCGGGGGAGTCGGCGCGTGCTCGCGTCTGCGCCTCGGTGTGCGCCCGTTCGGCCATCGTGAACTGGTTGGTCCGCAGCCCGAGCTGCGCGACCCGGGGCAGGCTGTGCGCGTCGACGTCCCGGACGCTGACGCGCAACTTCAGCTCGTGCAGGTAGTCGGCAGCGGTGTCGAACGTGGCGGCGAAGCGTTCCCGCCCGGCGCGGGCCCGGTACAGCTCGGTGCGTTCCCGGTCGGTGACGCCGGTGGCCAGCACGGTGAAGTGCCCCTCGGTGAGCAGCCTGGTGGAGAAGCCCGCCGGGTCGCCGGCCAGCTCCACCACCCGTACGCTCGGCAGCTCGCGGCGTACCAGCTCGCACTCGAACGGGCTGTCGTCGGCGAACACGACGGCGTCCAGACCCAGGTTGAGGCCGGTGGAGAGCTGGCGCAGGTTCTCGTCCTTGCGTCCCCAGTTCACCGCCTGCGCGACGAAGTCGTCGGCGCGTAGTAGCAGGTCCGGGTGCTGCGCGAACGCCTCGCTCACCAGGTCCGGGTCGTTCTTGCTGCACACCGCGAGCAGGACGCCCTGCCGGCGCAGCGCCAGGGCGCGACGTTGCACGTCCCGGTGGCAGTTGCCCGGGTAGTCGGTGCCGAGCCGGATGCCGGTGAGCCCGTCGTCGCCGAGCACGCCCGCCCAGAGGGTGTTGTCCAGGTCCAGCGCGAGCACCTTCGCCGTCCGGCCGAGGACGGCGCGGCAGAACGTGGCCGCCTCGTGGGCGTACCGGCGCTCCACCGACGGCGTCCACGCCATGCTGGCGAACCGGTACAGGCGCTCGTCGCGCACCGGGCCGTCGTGGTCGACCAGCAGCGTCTCCAGGTCCAGGGTGTACGTCGTGTCCCGCTCGCCCAGCTCCAGGAGTTGGGCGTTCAGCTCCCGCCAGACGCGGCCCAGCTCGGCCCGACCCCGGAAGCTGACCAGGCTGCGGTGCTCCAGCGGGGACAGCGGCACGGTGTGCAGCAGCACCGCGCCGTCGCCGCGCGCGGCGTATCCGCGTAGCGCGGCGGTGAGCACGCCGGTCCGCTCGCGCAGTACGTCGGCGAGGCCGGCGAGGTCGCCGGGGTCCCACTCGGCGGGCAGGAACCAGCCGTCGTGCAGCAGGCACAGCGTGACGTCCGGCCGGAACTCGGCCACCGTCGAGCCCGGGTCGCTGAGGTCGAGCACAAGCTGGTCGAAGCCGGAGACGTGGATCTCGGCGGCGATGCCGATCCGCAGGAGCGCCACCCGCAGCAGCGGTTCCAGCGTGCCCGGCGTGAACGTGCCGGTGACCGCGACCCGCAGCGGGCGGAGCGGGAAGTCGGGGCTGGCCAGCTTGTCGACGGGTACGTCGGCGAGCAGCCGGCCGGCGGACGCGACGGTGGTGACCGCCGCGTCGTCCAGGTGGACCAGGCCGGGCGCCAGCTCCGGGTCGGCGGTCGCGTCGGGTCGGCGCAGCCGGCGAATCCGGTGCAGGACCTCCTCGACTCTCATGGTCGGTGTTCCTTCCCGTGGTTGGGGTGCGGCCGGTCAGACCCGCAGCAGGGTGCAGACCCAGTGCATGCCGCTACCGGTGCTGGTCAGGGCGACCAGGTCCCCGGCGGTCAGCTCGCCGGTGTCGAGGTGGTGCTCCAGAGCGATGAGCTGGTCCGCGCAACCGACGTGGCCGTGTGCGAGGGCCAGCTCGACGTTCGTCCGTTCCAGCTCCACGCCGAGGTCCTTGGCCAGCTCGGCGAACTGTCGGGCGTTGTCGTGGAAGTGCACGAACCGGCGGACGTCGGCCAGCGTGACGCCGGCCCGCCCGCAGGCCGTCTCCACCACCTGCCGGTTGCGTTCCCGGATGGTCGCGACGAACCGGAACATCCGCCGGACGTCCCCGGCGAAGAACTCGTTGAGCCGGTCCGCCGGGTCACCGACGCGGGGTGTGCCGCTGTCCGGCGTGAACGGCTGGGCCGCGCCACCGGCGGGCATCCGCATGAAGCCCGCGTACCGGCCGTCGGTGATCGTCTCGGTGGTCAGCCAGCGGCACCGGTCGTGGTCGCGTACCAGCACCGCCGCCGCGGCGCCGTCGGAGAAGACGCTGGTGTTGACCTCCATGCGGTTCCAGTACGGCTCGCACACCCGGTTCGCGCCGATCACCAGCGCCGTCCGGTACCCGGGGTGGGTGGCGAACCGCCCGGCCACCGTGTCGAAGGCGGCGACCCCGCCGCCGCACGCCTGGTTGAGCAGCACCGCCTCGGCCCGGTGCGCACCGAGGCGGGCCTGGGTGTGTGCGGCCGGATCCCAGTAGAGGTATTCGGCCAGGTCGGGGATGGCCAGCACCACGAGGTCCACGTCGGCGGCCGTCAGCCCGGCCCGGTCCAGCGCCGTGCCGCCGGCCACCACCGCCAGGTCGGTCACCCCGACGCCGGGGCCGGCCCGGTGGAACGTCCGGTACTCCCAGGACCGCAGGCGGTCCAGATCCTTCGTGTACGCGGCCGCGGCCGCCGCCACGTCGACGGGCTCGCCGAGGACGTGGGCCAGGGCGGCCACCCCGACGTCGACCGGCGGCGCGCTCACCGTCGTACCCCCGTCGTGTGCTCCGCCGGCGCGGCGGCGGTGCGCGGCGGCTCGTCGCCCGCGTCGGCGCGGGTGGCATGCAACCGGACCCGGACATCAGCGGGCACGACACCGTCCACCTCGGACAGGAAACGCCGGGCCGTGCCGTTGCGGCCCGTGTCGGTCCAGGCGACGACCACCTCACCCGCGCCAGCCTCCCCGGCCCGCCGGGTCACCTCCCGCAGTACGGCCGCCTCGACGCCCTTGCCCAGCACGGGGCACGAGAGCGAGAAGACGTCGACGGTCCAACGGTCGGCGGTACGGTCCAGCGCCACGAGACCCGACGTGCCGTAGTCGCCCAGCCGGTCGCGGACCCGGATCGCCAGCAGGTCGGCGGCCCGCTCGGCCAACGCGGCGGCCGGTGGGGCCGACGTCAGCGCGAAGTCGTGCGCCCGGGCGACCACTTCGGCGACCTCGGCGACGTCGTCCGCGACCACCGGGAAATAGTCGACCTGGACGTCCAGGCCGGCCACGAAGTCGTCCAGGGACAGTTCGGCGTGCGGCGCGTCGGCCGACCGGACCGGTCCGCCGCTCCACCGCTGCTCCGGCAGCCGGTCGGTCAGCCCGGCCGCCCGCAGCTCGTCCGACCAGGCCGCCGGTTCGGCCCCGAGCGGTACGCGTCGCGCCGGCCCCCCGAAGGCGGGCCCCTCGGCCGCCGGCCCCTCGCCGGCCGGCCCGAGCTGGCCGAGGCCGACCAGGACGACCTGGGCCGGGACGACGCCCAGTTCGGCGGCGATCTCCGCGAGTTGCTCGTCGATCGGGCGCGCGTCGGTGACCCAGCCGTCCAGCACGCTCAACAGGTCGACGGCGTCGCCGTCCGACCAGCACCCGTCGCCGGTGGCGCGCAGCGCCACGCGTACACCGGCGGCGCGCAGCTCGCGCAGCGCCGGCAGCAGGTGCGCCGCGCCGGTCAACCCGTCACCGTCGACGACAAGCGCCCGGCAGCCCGCGCCGAACCAGAGGGCCACCAGCGTGGCGGCGGTCGCGCCGAGCCGCGCGAAGACCTCCTCGGTGTACGGCACCTTCGCGAGGCGGAACAGCACCGGGTGGTACGCCCGCTCGTCGCCGACTGCGCGTACCGCCTCGTCGGCGTCGACGAGCAGCACCCACGGGTCACCGGCCAGCCGGTCGCGCAGGCGTTGCCGTACGACGGTGGCGCTGGCGGCCACCCCATCGGCGCGCATCGCGTCGGCCGGCCCGCCGGGGCGGGCGGCGGGAACGGCCGGCAGGACGTACACCAGCAGGGCGCCGTGCCGCCGTGCGGCGGTGACGGCCGCCTCGGCCCCGGCCAGCAGCTCCGCCGCCCACGCGTCGCCGGCCGCGCCGGGGTCGCCGGCCTCCTCCAGGCGCTGCGCCACGACCAGCACGTCCGGTCGGACGTCGGCGAGGAACCCGTCGGTTGTCAGGCACTGCTGCACCACCTGCTGGAACGGGCCGACGGTGAGCGTGGCGGGCAGACCGCGCTCGTGCAGGTCCAGACCCAGGTACGGCACCAGCGGGTCCACCGTGTAGCTGGCCAGCAGCGCGACGCGCAGCGCCGGGGCCGGCCGCTGTCGGGTGAGCGCCTGCCAGCGGGTGCGTCGGGTGAACAGGACGCCGCTCATCGGGTCTCCGTGCCCTTGGCCCGCAGCACGGTCCGCAGCTCGCCGACGCTGCGCACGTCGCGGATCTCGTCGAAGGCGAAGGAGAGCCCGTAGACCTCCTCCAGGGTCACCACCAGTTGCAGGTGGCGCAGGCTGGTCCAGGTGCCGATGGTCTCCGGTCCGGACTCTTCGGTGACCTCGGCCGGGTCGACGTCCAGCACCCCGGCCACCACCTCGGTGAGCGTCACTTCGCCACCACCGCGCGGTCGTCGGTCAGCTCCTCGGTGCCCGAGGGCGACGGCAGCGGGGCCGGCGGGTCGGTCGGCTCGTCGTAGTCGGGAAGGTCGACCTCCATCCGGCGGATGCTCGGCGAGGCGAACCCGGCGGCCGCCACGCCGATGCCGAACAGGCCGACGATCACGAAGATGAGGCCCATCCCGGCGCCCGGTCCGCTGCCGACCAGCCACCCGAAGTACGGCACGCCCGGGCCGCCCTCGCGCATCATCGGCTCGAACCAGCGGTCCGCGGCGATGCCGGCCAGCGCGGTGCCGCCCGGGTACGCCAGGTCCTCGATGAACTGGCGGGCGGCGAAGACCCGGCCCTGGTGTGACGGCTCGACCTTCTCCTGCCACACCGACTGGGCGTACCCGTCGATGAAGGGGATGGACAGGTGCAGGAAGAGCAGGGCGACCGACCAGACGATGATGCTGTCCCCGACGCCGTAGACGATCCGGCCGAGGACGCTGAAGACCAGGATGGCGATGAGCATCCGGCGGATCTTGTGGCGGGTGTTGGGCAGCAGCCCGAGCAGGAGCGCGCCGGCCACACCGCCGACCGCGCCGATGGTCTGCACCAGGCCGACCGCGTTGGTGCTGCTGTCGGTGCGGGCCAGGATCTGCGGCACCAGCAGGGCGAAGCCGACCGCGGCGAGCACGTTGATGGCGAACATGATCGCCTCCAGCCCGGTGAACGCCCGGCTGGCCAGGATGTAGCGGAAGCCGTAGATCGTGTCGTACCAGAAGCCGCCCTCGTCCGGCTGGGTCGAGCGGGGCCTGGGTGGGAGCTGCACCAGCAGCACCGCCCCGATCGCCACCACGTACGACAGCGCGTCGACGAACAGGATGACCTTGATGTCCATGAAGCCCAGCAGGGCGGCGGCGAAGCCGGGGGCGAAGATCACCGGGATGGTCCGGACCGCGAACATCATCGCGTTGGCCCTCGGGTACTGGCCCTTCTCCATCATCACGGTGATGGTCGCCTGGTACGCCGGGAGTTGGAACGCGAGGAACGCACCGGTGACCAGGTTGACCAGGTACAGGTGCCAGACCTCGACCGAGCCGCTGAGGAACAGCAGCAGGACGACGGCGGTGGTGAGGGCCGAACCGACGTCGCTGAGCACGATCGTCAGTCGCCGTCCCCACCTGTCGACGAGCGCGCCGGCGATCGGGCTGAAGATCACTGTCGCGCCGAACGCGAACGCCATCAGCATGGTCAGGTCGAAGGCCCGGCCGGTGGCGTCCCACACCCAGATGCTCAGGGCGAAGTTCGTCATCCGGGTGCCGAGCGCCGACAGCAGCTGGCCGAACCAGATCGTGGTGAACCCGGCGAACCGGGACGGGCGTCGGAACGCCATGGGGTCTCCTCCTACTGCCGTGGCGGGTGCCCGGGGTTACCGGTGAGGCGCAGCAGGCCTCGCCGGATGCCGTCGAGCAGGTTCTCAGCGGTCTCCGGCCGGAAGGCCGGAGTGGCATAGCTCAGATCGACGCGGAGCGCGGCGCCGGTGAGCGACCCCGTCACGTCGAAGGCGAAGGGCCAGTGCCCGTCGGGGTCCTCGGTCGGGCCGAACGGCGCCGCGCAGACGTCGAGGAGCTGGTTGGCCGGGGCGACATCGTCGAAGCCGTACCCGCCCATGTAGTTGACCGCCACCGTCGGCGACGGCGTCGCGGTGAGTCGGGCGCGGACCTCGTCGTCGGGGCAGAGGTGGCGCAGCAGCGCGTACCCGATGCCGTTGTCCGGGACGCGGCCGAGCTGGCGGATCACCGAGCGGACCGAGCGGGTCGCGTCGGTGGTGGCGGGCAGCTCCAGGCGCAGCGGATAGAGCACCTGGAACCAGCCCGTCGTGCGGCTGACGTCGACATCGTCGAAGAGCGCTTCCCGCCCGTGGCCGGTCGTGGCGACGGTGACCGCGCCACCGGTGCGCGCCGCGACGGTGTCCACCACCGCCCACACCAGCAGGTCGCGCACGCTGGCGCGCAGCTTGCGGGCGACGGCGTGCAGGCCCCGGGTCGCTGCCTCGTCCAGGGTCACGGTGGCCAGGCCCAGGTCACCGAGGCGGAACGGCGCGGCGGCCGGCTCGTCGGCCAGCCGGGGCAGTACGCCCTCGTCGGCCTGCGCCAGCCAGAACGGCACCTGTTCGCGCAGTTCCGGCGAGCCCGCGTACGCGGCCAGTCGCCGTGCCCAGTCGCGGTACGAGGTGGTCTTGGCCGGTAGCGTCGGCTCGACACCACGTTCGAGCTGGTCACAGAGCGTCTCCAGGTCGGCCAGCAGCACGCCCCGGGAGACCGCGTCGACGACGAGGTGGTGGTTGACGAGCAGCAGCCGGTCGGGCAGCTCCGGGCCGAGCCGGAAGTGCGCCACCCGGGCCAGCGGGCCGGCCGTGAGGTCCAGACCGGTCTGTGCCTCGGCGCAGTGGGCCTCGACGGCCGCCTCCCGCTCGTCGGCGGGGAGCCCGGTCAGGTCGTGGCTGACGAACGGCACGGCATCGGCCGGGTCGGCGTGGTGCTGGCGCCAGCTCCCGTCCGCCTGCCTGTTCAGGCGCAGCCGCAGCGCGTCGTGCTGGGTCACCAGTCGACGTACCGCCTCGCGGACCAGGTCGGTCTGGAGCGGCCGGGTCAGCTCGAGGTAGTAGGGGTGGTTGAACAGGGCGGGCCGGCCCATGGTGGGGGCGATGACGTCGGTGAACCAGCGCTGCGCGCCGGTCAGCGGGGCGTCGCCGTTCACCTCGCCCTGCTCGGCCCGCGGTGTCGCCGTCGCCTCTCCGAGGCTGGCGGCCAGCTCGGCGACCGTGGGGTGGCGTACGAGCTGGCGCGGGGTGATGTGGATGTCGGCTGCCGCACAGCGGGCGACGAGCTGCATCGCGAGCAGCGAGTCACCGCCGGAGGCGAAGAAGTCGTCGGTGACGCCGAGCTGGTTGGTGCGCAGCAGCTCCGACCAGATCGCCACGAGCTGACGTTCCCGGTCCGTGCGCGGGGCGGCGGCCTTCCGGTCGGCCGAACGCCGGTACCCGTCGCTGACCGCGCCGCGCAGCACCGTCGCGTCGCCCAGCTCGGTGGCCACCTCGGCGAGCAGACCGGCGGGAATCCGGTCGACGGGCGCGTCGCCGTCCACGGTGGTGCCGGCGTCGAGCGACCAGAGACCCCGCAGCATCTCCACCGGCCCGACCCGATCGTCGACGGGCAGCGCCAGGGCGTCGGGCGGCGCGGGCTCGGCGGCGGGGTGCAGGAGCAGCGTGGCCGCGTCGGTGGGAGGCGTCGGGGCGTACCCGATGATCTCGGCGGTGACCAGCGCGGACAGCTCCGCGCTCTGCGGCGTCGTGGTGAGCAGCACCTCGCGCCCGGCGCGGGCCTGGGCCACGAGCAGCCGCGCCAGCTCCGCCTGGCGGTGCGCCGGCCCGGCCGGTACGACCAGCCGGCGCAGGGCCGGGTGTCGTACCGCCCGCCGCACCAGCAGTGTCGCGGTGACCGCCGCCAGCTCCGGTGACCAGGCGTCGTCGGGCGGCTCCGGCACCCGGTAGCGCCGCGCCCACGCCTCGACCGTCACGACGTCGACGTCCGGTCGGGCCTCGGCCAGCCGGGCGGTCAGCTCGGCGAAGACGGCGTTCCACGGTGACGTGCGGTACGGCGGCGACGGCGGACAGACCGCGATCGTCAGCGCCGCCGCGCTGTCCGACCGGTGCACGTCGAGTGCCGCCAGCAGCTCGGTGCAGAAGTCGCGTAGCCCGACGATGCCCGCGCCGAGCGGACCGGTTGTCAACCGGTCCTCCCAGCGCAGGACCAGCGCGTTGCGGTCGCGCCGGCCCGTCGCCAGTCCGGCGGCCGGGTCGCGCAACAGCCGCAGCAGCGCGCCGGGCGCGAGCTGGTCGAGGGTGTGCGGCAGGCCGAGCAGTCCGGTCCAGAAGCGGACGGTGTCCGCGAGCCGCGGAACCTCGACGGTGCCGCCGACCACCAGTCGGGGCGCGGGCGGCGCGGGCCGACGGGACGGGCGCGTACGCCGACCCGCACCGATCGGGGCGTCCGGTCGGCGCACCCCGTCGTCGAGCACCTTCGCCAGCCCGCTCAGCAGCCGGACCATCCGCTCCGGGACGAACAGGTCGGCCCGGTACGCCAGGTCGGCGTGCAGGTCGTCGCCCTGCCAGGTGACGCTGAGGAAGAGGTCGAAGTCGACGCCGACGCTCGGCACGTCGACGGGCGTGGCGGCCAGCCCGGCGAAGTCCGGCAGCTCGTCGGGGCCGTCGAGGACGTTGAGCACGCACTGGAACAGCGGGTGGTACGCGGCCTGCCGGGGCAGACGCAGCGCCTCCACGATGGTCGCGAACGGCAGCCCCTGGTGCCGGTACGCCTCCCGTGCCGTGCGGTGTGCCCGGGTCACGAGCTGCCGGAAGGTGGGCCGTCCGGCCACGTCCACGCGCAGCGGCAGCAGGTCGGCGAAACACCCGATCAGCGGGGCGAGTTCGGCGCGTTCCCGGCCGGCGGTGGGTGTGCCGAGCACCAGGTCCGGCTGACCGCTCTCGGCGTGCAGCAGGGCGGCGAAGCCGGCCAGCAAGACGGCGAACGGGGTGACCCCCTCGGCCCGGGCCAGCTCCCGCACGGCCGCGCCGAGCCCCGCGCCCAGCCGCTGCGCCTGGTAGCCGGCGACGTCCGAGCGCTCCTTCGGGCGGGGGTGGTCGGTGGGCAGGTCCAGCAGCGGCGGCGCGTCGGCCAGCCGCTCCCGCCAGTACGCCAGGTGCGGCTCGACGGCGGTGGACGCCAGCCAGTCGCGCTGGTGCCGGGCGTAGTCGGTGAACTGCACCGGCAGCGCCGGCAGCGGCCGGTCGACGCCGGTGGCGTGGTGGGCGTACCGGTCGGCGAGTTCGTCGAGCAGGATGCTCCACGAGGTGTTGTCGCAGACGATGTGGTGCATGCCGAGCAGCAGGTGCCAGCGCTGCTCGGGTAGCCGCACCAGGCGGGCCCGCACCAGCGGCCCGGTCGCCAGGTCGTACCGGTACGCGGCCAGCTCGGCGGCCGCCCGGCGCAGGGCCCGCGCGTGCTTGGTCACCGGCAACCCGGTCAGCTCCAGCGTTTCCAACCACGGGTCGACGTCTGGGTGTACGACGGGTTCGGGTTCGCCGTCGCGTCCCCGGAAGGTGGTCCGCAACACCTCGTGCCGGGCCAGCACGTCGTCGAACGCCCGACGCAGCGACGTCGCGTCGAGGTCGCCGCGCAGCTCGACGGCGGCCGTGGTGTTGTGCCGGACCACGTCGTCGCCGAGCTGATCGAGCGCCCAGAGTCGCACCTGTGCCGAGGACGCCACCGCCGGCGTACCCGCCTCGGCCGGAGTGAGCGGGGCGAGCGCGGTGGCGTCCTCGTCGGCGTCCAGCACGGCCGCGAGCCCGGCCACGGTCGGGTTGGTGAACAGGGTGTAGAGCGACACCTCCCGGCCGAACTCGGCCTGCACCTGCGACAGCAGGCCGGTGGCGAGCAGCGAGTGTCCACCGAGACCGAAGAAGTCGCTCGTCACCCCGACCTGTTCGACGCCGAGCGCGGCGGCCCAGAGACCGGCGAGCCGCTCCTCGGTGGGGGTGCGGGGCGCGACGACCTCGCTGTCGGCTGCGGCGCGTACGGGGGTCGGCCGGCTCCGTTCGGCGACCGCGGCGGCGGTGCTCAGCTCCTCGACGACGTACGCGGCCCGCTCCGACCCGATCGACGTGCACAGCTCAATCGGGCCGGCGCTCGTCACCGGCGCGGGTGGGTCCAGCGCCCAGACGTGGGTGAGCAGCCGGCGCAGCTCGTCCCACCCGGCGGGGACGGCCAGCGCCAGCACGCCCGGGTGCGCCTCGCGCAGCGCCGCGACGGCCTGCGGGTCGGTGTCGAGCACCACAGTGGTGGCCGGGTCGGCGGCGGCGAGCGCTTCCGTCGAGTACGCCCGCACCTCGTGCCCGGGCAGCGCGTCGGCGAGCCGGTCGAGCGGCAACCGCTCGCCGTCGACGAGCACGAGCCGGTGCGGCTGGCCGGTGAGCCGGCGCAGCTCGCGCAGGACGATCGTGCCGAGCGCCGCGAAGTACTCGCCCGTGTACGGGACGTGGCCCAGCTCGTCCGCGCGCTCGTCGCCCACCTCGCTCACCGGGTAGGCGCCGGCATGGTCGGCGGCCCAGACCGCGTGGACCCCCGGGGTACGTGCCGCCAACGCGGCCAGCCGATCGTCGAGCCGGCCATCCCGGTCCTGCCGGCCGTCCTGGCCGTCACGTCGGGCGGCGACGCGCGGCGAGGCGGGGCAGACCACCAGCAGCAGCGGGGCGTCGGTCCGCCGCCGGTACGCCGCCACCGCCGCATCGAGGTCGTCCATCGCCGCGTCGAGGGCCGCGTCCCCGGCCGTGTGGTCCTGGCGGCGCAGCCAGTCCTCGAACCGCAGCAGGCAGACCGTGGCGTCGGCCGTCGGCCCGGCCAGCAGGTGGGCCACCAACTGGCCGTACCCGACCAGCTCCACCGACGCCGGTACGCGCAGAAAGCGCAGCCAGAACTCCACCGGGTCGCGCAGCGGGTCCACGGTGAACGTGGCCGCCAGGGCGACGCGGTGCCGGCACAGCCCGGGCACCCGCGACAACGGCCGGTCCGGGTCGTCCACCATGGCGCGCAGCAGCTCCGGCAGCCGCCCCACGGTCGCGGCGATCGTCTCGTCGAGATACAGGTCGGCGTTGAAGTCGACCGCGCCCTCGATTCGGTCACCGTCGACGGTCAGGCTGACGAACAGGTCGAAGTCGGTGAGGCCGCTCTCCGCCGGCACCGCACGGAACGTCACCCCGGCCGCCTGCCGCTGCCGTACGCCGCCGTCGGTCATGGTCGCCAGCACCTGGAAGAGCGGGTTCACGCTGGGGTCCCGGACCGGACGGACCTCCTCCACCACCCGCGCGTACGGGGCCTCCTGGTGGGCGTACGCCTCGCTGACCGTGCGGTGCACCCGACGGACGAGGTCACGGACGCTCGGGTCGCCGCCGGTGTCCACCCGCAGCACCAGCATGGTGGCGAAGCTGCCGATCAGCGGCTCCAGATCGGTGCTCGCCCGGCCGGCGGCCGGCATGCCGAGCAGCAGGTCCTCCTGGCCGGTGGCCTGGCGCAGCAGGGCGGTCAGCCCGGCGAGGACCACCGCGTTGACGGTGGCGCCGGCGCGCCGGGCCAGTCCGCCGAGGGCGTCGGTCACCTCGGCGTCGACGGTGAACGGCAGGCTCCGGCCACGGTGCGTCTGCACCGGCGGCCGGGGGCGGTCCGGTGGCAGCGTGGACCGGGCCGGGGCCGAGGCGAGCCGTTCCCGCCAGTGCGCCAGGTGACCGGCCAGCTCCCGTTCGGCCTCCGGCTGGCGGCGGGCCGCGACGTGCGCGACGAACCGGGTGGGCAGCGCGGGCAGCCCGGCGGGCACGTCGGCGGCGAACTCGCCGTACCAGCGCACCAGCTCCTCCACGAACACACCCGCCGACCAGGCGTCGAAGATGATGTGGTGCGCGGTCACCAGCAGCAGGTGTTCGTCGGCGGCGAGGGCGACCAGGCGTACCGCGAGCAGTGGCCCGCTGGTCAGGTCGAAGCGGACCGACGCGTGCGCCGCGATCTCCCGCTCGGCCGCGGCCTGCCGCTCCGCCTCCGGCAGCGCCGTCAGGTCCAGCAGTGGCAGCGGCACGTCCAGGGCGTCCGACACCCGCTGGGTGACGACGCCGTCGACGGTGGTGAACACGATCCGCAGCGCGTCGTGCCGGGCCACCACCGCGTCGACCGCCCGGTGCAGCGCCGCGACGTCGAGGGGACCGGTGATCCGCTCGGCGAAGGGCACGTTGTAGACCGGCGTACCGGGCTCCAACCGGTCGAGGAACCAGAGCTGCTCCTGCGTGAAGGAGAGCGGGTAGTGGTCGGCCCGGCTCTGGCTGGCGCGGCTCTCGCTGGCTCGGCCCTGGCTGGCGCGGCCCTGGCGCAGCCGCAGGGCCAGCAGCTCCCGCTGCTCGGGGGTGAGGTCGGCGAGGTCCGGGTGCAGGTCCTGGGTCATCGGGTGGCCCCTTCGACGTACGCGCGGTCGGTGGCCGGCCCGCCGTCGAGCAGGCGGGACAGCGGGGGAGGCGTGTCGTGCAGATAGAGGTGACCCCCCGGCACGACGGTCAGCGAGAAGGCGGCGGTGGTGCAGGCCGCCCATCCGGCCACCTCGTCCGGGCTGACCAGCGGATCGTCGGCGGCGGCCACCGCGTCCACGGGCAGCGGCAGCGGCGTCACGGTCGCCGGCCGGTACGACGCGACCACCGTCAGGTCGGCCCGCACGGTCGGCAGGATCAGTGCCAGCAGGCCGGGGTCGGCGAGCACCTCGTCGGGAATTCCGCCGAGGTCGTGCAGCCAGCGGGTCAGCGCCGCGTCGTCGAGTCGGTGCGCCGAGCCGAGCGGGGCGGCGTCGCGTGGCGGACGGGCCGCCGAGACCACCAACCGCTGCGGCAGCGGACCACCCCGCGCGACCAGGCGGGCCGTGACCTCGTACCCGATCAGGCCGCCCATGCTGTGCCCGAAGATCGCGAACGGCTTCCGCACCCGCGCGACGATCGCGTCGACAAGCGGCGGTGCCAGCTCGTCCATCGTGCTCAGGGGCGGGTCGGACAACCGACGCTCACGGCCGGGCAACTGCGCGGTCCACACCTCCACGTCGTCGCCCAGCAACGCGGCCCACGGCCGGTACGCGGAACCGCCGGCCCCGGCGTACGGCAGGCACACGAGCCGCAGTCGGGCGGCCGGGCGGGGCGCGGCGCAGCTCAACCAGGAGGTGACGTCGGTGGTCGTCGGCGGTGATGCGGGTGGTGTCGCCATGCCCGCACACGCTAGGAACGGGCCGTGAGAGCGGTCTTAGCGTCGCCTGAGCGTTCCTCGTGGTGTCGGCTGCGCGCGGCCGACCAGGCTCACTCCTGAGTGGTCGGCACTCGTTGCGCGGCGGTCGCCGCGATCGCGTAGTGCGGCCGGTGCGGGCCGCCGTCGGGGCGCTCCAGGCGCTCGACCTCGGTGAAGCCGGCCCGCGTCAGCCGCTCGGAGATCTCGTCGACCGGCCAGCGGTAGGCGGTCGTGACCTTGTGGTCGAAGGCGTCGACCTCGTCGCCGGAGAAGAGACCCAGCACCAACGCCCCGGACGGGGTCAGGGCCCGTCGGAATGTCGTCAGTACGCCATCGAGGCGCTGCGGGGGCAGGTGGATCAGCGAGTACCACGCCAGGATGCCGGCGACGGAGTGGTCGGCCACGTCGAGGTCGTGCAGTGACCCGAGGCGGTAGTCGCCGCTCGGATGCGTCGCTCGGGCATGCGCGATGAACTCGGGGACCACGTCGATACCCGTGGCGTCGACGCCCAACGAACGCAGGTGGTCGGTGAGGTGGCCGGGGCCGCAGCCGAGGTCGAGCACCGGCCCGGGACGACCCGTCAGGTGCCGACCGATGAAGGCGAGGTCGTCGGGATGCACCTGCTCACGGGTGCCGAACAGTTCGATGTACAGATCCGCGACCGAGGCGTACGCCTGCCGTACCTGATCCGTGCTCACCGACCGACTATAGGAGACCACGGGGTTCAGGGTTGCTCGGTGGAAGACCTGAGGCGGAAACCCGGGCCGTACCGGGGCTGCGCCCGGAGGCCGGCCGTGCGTCACCCACCGGACGATGGCTGCCATGAGACGCACCGCATTCTTCGTGATCGCCGGGCCGGCCTGCATCGTGGGTTACGGGCTCGTACGCCTGTGGGGCAGGTCCGACGGGACGTACGGCCCCGGGTTCGACTGGCAGGCCGCGCACCTGGTCGGCCTCGCGGGCATGGTGTTGTTCGTGCCGGTGGTGCTGGCGCTGGCCGGCCTGCTGCGCCCCGGCCCGTGGCGTACGTCGGTCGTGGCCGTCACGCTGGTCGGCCTGGCCGCAACGATGGTGCAGTTCGGCGCGGACATCGTCGAGGGGCTGCTGGCCGCCGACCGGGCGGAGATGTCGGCGCTCGGCGCGGACTTCAAGGACGTCCCGGGCGTCGAGGTGGTGTTCTACGACGTCGTACCGCAGCTGTTCTTCCTCGGTCTGCTCGTCCTCGCGGGCCTGCTCGCGGCTCACCGGCGACTGCCGTGGTGGAGCGTCGCCCTGCTGCTCGTCGGGATCGTCCTGCCGGCCGTCACGCTCGACCTGCTGCCGCTCGGCGGTCTGTGCATGCTCGTGGCGCTCGCTCCGGCGCTGCCCGCCCTGAGCCGACACGCCACGCGGACCCACGCGGAAACCGTAATCTGATCTCACCTGCCGCAGTCGACCTGACCTGCCGAGATAACGCTCTCTCGGATAGTGCGGAAGTCCTTGACGAGGTGGCAATCGACCCGTAACGATGCATGCACACCACCACCGGCGTGATCGGCGCACGTCGTCCCCCGAAAGGACCTACCCGTGCGCAGATCCCTGAGAGCGTGGCTCAGCGCTGTGTTGAGCGCGATCCTCGTGCTGGGCGGCGTCGTCGCCACACCACCCGCGGCCAGCGCCGCCCCGTTCACCGTCCTGGTCTTCAGCAAGACCGCCGGATTCCGGCACGGGTCCATCACCCCGGGCATCACGGCGATCCAGCAGCTCGGCGCGGCCAACGGCTTCACCGTCGAGGCCACCGAGGACGCCGGCCAGTTCACCGACGCCAACCTCGCCCGGTTCGCGGCGGTGATCTGGCTGTCCACCACCGGCGACGTGCTCAACGCCGCCCAGCAGACGGCGTTCGAGCGCTACATCACCGCCGGCGGCGGGTACGTGGGCGTGCACTCCGCCTCCGACACCGAGTACGACTGGCCCTGGTACGGCGGTCTCGTCGGCGCGTACTTCGCCTCGCACCCGGCCGAGCAGACCGCCACCGTCACGGTCGCCGACCAGGTGCACCCGTCCACCAAGGGCCTGCCGCAGCGGTGGAGCCGCTTCGACGAGCTGTACAACTACCGCACCAACCCCCGGGGCAACGTGCACGTGCTGGCCACCCTCGACGAGAGCACGTACACCGGCGGCAGCATGGGGTACGACCACCCGATCTCCTGGTGCCAGAACTACTCCGGCGGCCGGGCCTGGTACACCGGCCTCGGCCACACCGACGCCTCGTACACCGACACCGCCTTCCGTCAGCACCTGCTCGGTGGCATCCAGACCGCCGCCGGGGCAATCACCGCCGACTGCGGCCCGACGGTCACCACCAACTTCCAGCAGGTGGCATTGGCAAAGGGCGTCGCCGAGACCGGCGAGCCGATGAGCCTCACCGTCCTGCCCGACAGGGGTGTGCTGCACACCTCCCGCGACGGCGTCATCCGGCACACCGACGCCGCCGGCAACACCAAGGTCGCCGGCACCCTGGCCGTCTACACCGGCGACGAGGAGGGGCTCCAGGGCATCAAGGTCGACCCCAACTTCGCCACCAACCGCTGGGTGTACGCGTACTACGCGCCTCCGTTGAGCACACCGGGCGGTGGCGCGCCGGCCGAGGGCACCCCGGCCCAGTTCGCCGTCTGGGACGGGGTCAACCGGTTGTCCCGCTTCACCGTGAACGCCGACAACACCGTCAACCTGGCCAGCGAGACACTGATCCTCAACGTGCCGACCAGCCGGGGTATGTGCTGCCACGTCGGTGGCGACATGGACTTCGACGCGGCCGGCAACCTCTACCTGTCCACCGGTGACGACACCAACCCGTTCGACTCGGCCGGCTTCACCCCGATCGACGAGCGGGCCGGACGCAACCCGGCCTTCGACGCGCAGCGCACCGCGGGCAACAGCAACGACCTGCGCGGCAAGGTGCTGCGCATCAAGCCGAGCGCGGCCGGCGGCTACACGATCCCGGCGGGCAACATGTTCGCCCCCGGCACGGCGCGCACGCGTCCGGAGATCTACGCGATGGGGTTCCGCAACCCGTTCCGGATGAGCGTCGACAGGGCCACCGGCGTCGTCTACCTCGGTGACTACGGCCCCGACGCGGGCACCGCCGACCCGAACCGTGGGCCGGCGGGCAACGTCGAGTTCGCGCGCGTCGACCGGCCGGGCTTCTACGGCTGGCCGTACTGCACGGCCCGCAACGACGCGTACAACGACTACACGTTCCCGTCCGGGCCGTCCGGGGCGAAGTTCAACTGCGCCGGCGGACCCGTCAACAACTCGCCGAACAACACCGGCATCACCCAGCTCCCGCCGGCGATCCCGGCCTGGCTGCCGTACGGCGGCTCCGGCTCGCCGCCCGAGTTCACCGGTGGCGGCCTGTCGCCGATGGCCGGCCCGGTCTACCGGTACGACCCGAACAACACCTCGCCCGTGGCGTTCCCGCAGTACTACGACGGCACCTTCTTCGCGGGCGAGTTCGGCCGCCGCTGGATCAAGAACGTCAAGCTCGACTCCACCGGCCAGCCGTTGAAGATCAACCCGTTCCCGTGGACCGGCACCCAGGTCATGGACATGGAGTTCGGCCCCGACGGCGCGCTCTACGTGCTCGACTACGGCACCGGCTGGTTCAACGGCGACGCCAACTCGGCGCTCTACCGCATCGAGTACGCCCGTGGAGGCAGGGCGCCCGTCCCGAAGGTCACCGCCACCCCCACCAGCGGCACCGCGCCGCTGACCGTTACCTTCTCCTCGGCCGGCACCCTCGACCCGGACGGTGACCCGTTCACCTACGCGTGGGACTTCGACAACAACGGCACCACCGACTCGACCGCCGCGAACCCGAGCTTCACGTACACCACCAACGGCACCCGCAGCC
Organism: Micromonospora sp. NPDC049102; assembly: GCF_043197485.1. NCBI lineage: Bacteria > Bacillati > Actinomycetota > Actinomycetes > Micromonosporales > Micromonosporaceae > Micromonospora > Micromonospora sp. NPDC049102. The sequence goes on from NZ_JBICTE010000018.1 coordinate 121,228, forward strand.
CGACGCTGACCGTGCGGGACACCACCGGCAAGACCGCCACCGCGAGCGTGGTCGTCACGGTCGGCAACAGCGCCCCGGTGGTCACCGTGAACACCCCGTTGAACGGGCAGACCTTCACCTTCGGGGACGCGGTCCCGTTCTCGGTCACGGTCACCGACGCCCAGGACGGCACGGTCAACTGTGCCCGGGTCAAGGTGAACTACGTGCTCGGCCACGACTCCCACGGCCACCAGCTCGGCAGCGCGCAGGGCTGCACCGGGGTCATCCAGACCTCGGCCGACGGCGAGCACGACACGGCGGCCAACATCTTCGGCATCATCGACGCCGAGTACACCGACCTGGGCGGGGGCGGCCAGCCGGCGCTGACCACGCACACCCAGGCGGTGCTGCAACCGCGGGTCCGCCAGGCCGAGCACTTCGGTGACTCGTCAGGTGTCCAGATCGTCGCCGGGGCGGCCGGGCACGGCGGGGCAGCGGTCGGCTACATCGACAACAACGACTGGATCTCGTTCCGGCCCTACAACCTGACCGGCATCCAGTCGTTCAGTGCCCGCGTCGGCGCGCCGGCCGGCGGCGGCGGGACGCTGGAGCTGCGCGTCGACTCACCCACCGGACAGTTGGTCGGCTCGGCGACCGTCACCTCCACCGGCGGGTACGCCACCTTCGCCACGGTCACCGGCGGGGTCACCGCCCCGACCGGCACCCGGACGTTGTACCTGGTCTTCAAGGGCACCGGGCCGTGGTTCGACATCGACGAGTTCACCCTCTCCACCAGCCCCGGCGGGCCCGGCCCGGACCCGGACCCCGATCCCGGGACGGGCACCAACCTGGCCAAGGGCAAGCCGGCGCGGGCATCCAGCTACGAGGGCGCGTTCGTCGTCGCCAACGCGTTCGACGGCGTGGCCGGTACCCGCTGGGGCAGCAGCTTCGGCGATCCGCAGTGGATCGACGTGGACCTGGGCGCCACGTACGCCCTCAGTCGGGTCAAGCTGACCTGGGAGGCGGCGTACGGCAGCGCGTACCAGATCCAGACCTCGACCGACGGCGTCACCTTCACCACGATCCGGACGGTGACCGGCGGCGACGGCGGGGTGGACGACCTGACCGGGCTCACCGGCTCCGGCCGGTACGTCCGGCTCCTCGGCACCGCCCGCGGCACGGCCTGGGGCTACTCGCTCTACGAGTTCGAGGTGTACGGAGGCACCGGCACCCCGACCGGCGGCAACCTGCTGCTGAACAAGCCGACGACGACGTCCAGCACCGAGGGTGCCGACGTCTCCGGCGCGCAGGCCGTCGACGGCAACCTCACCACCCGCTGGTCGAGCACGTTCTCCGACCCGCAGTGGATCCGCGTCGACCTGGGCAGCCCGACCGCGATCGGGCGGGTCAAGCTCGCCTGGGAGGCGGCGTACAGCAGCGCGTACCAGATCCAGACCTCCAACGACGGCACCACCTGGACCACCGTGAAGACGGTGACCGGCGCCGACGGTGGCGTGGACGAGCACAGCGGCCTCGGCGCGAACGGCCGCTACCTGCGCATCTACGGCACGGCCCGGGGGACCGGCTACGGCCATTCCCTCTGGGAGGTGGAGGCGTACACGAGCTGAACCACCACCACGACGTGGCCGGCACGAGCCTTCGTGCCGGCCACGTCCGTCAGCGGCTGGGCGTCGGCGTCGGCTGCTGCTTGACGAACGCCCACGGGGGCTCGCCGAACACCTTGGTGCACGCCGCGAGGAGCCCTTGCTGGGCGTCGGCCAGGCGGCGGTAGGCAGGCCCCTTGTCGACGGCAGGATCGTCCTGCACCCAGAGGTCGCCGGCTTCCTTGGCGGCCGCTGCGAGCTGCTTACCGGCTTCCTTGATGCCAGGGTCGGTCGCCGACACCGCTCGGGTGGCAGTGCCCATGTCATCGGGAGGGAAGGGCTCCTTCCTCGCCATGGCGCCGATCAGGCGGGCACACGCAGAGGTGGCGTACCCGTCCGAGGGCGTGGTCGAGCTGGGAGCGGGGGAGGGCGCTCCGGCAGGCGAGCAGCCCGCCAGCAGGAGAGAGGCGACAACGAGGGTACGGATCACCGCAGCAGACTAACGATCTTGCGGCAGCGCCACGAACCGATTCCGCTCGGCCCGCTAGTCGTCGGCGACGGCCACCGGCTCGGTGCCGATGCAGCGCACCTTCAACTCGTGCCGGCCGGCCGAACCCTCGAACGTGACCTCGACGTCGTCGTCCGGTCCCCGGTCCACCTCGTGCACCCGGTAACCCTGCGCGGGCGCCCAGGACACGAGGCGTACCCCCTCGGGGCCGCACTCGGCCACGGCCGTACCGCCGTCGGTGGCGAAACTGCGGCGGACCCCTGCGCTGGCGCTCGGAGCCGGGGTCGCCGTCGACGGCCCGCCCGTCATGCCACTCGGCGCGGGCTCGGGCGAGGCGAGCGCCCGCTCGATGTCCGCCTCGCTGCGCACCCCGCCCGGCGTGCCGGTGATGCTCTCGCCCACCAGCCGGATCGCCCCCAACCCGATCAGGGTCGCCACGGCGACGGTGGCCACCCACCCGGCGGCGACGAGGATCGGACGACGGCTCATGCCACCGACTATCCCCGATCCATGGTTGTCCCCGGCACATCCGGAGGCTAAGACCGTGTGTCGTTTGGGGTTGTTGGAGTGCAAGGTCATTCGTTGAGCTGGTGTGAGCGACGTGGAGAAGTACTGCCCGGACGCGTTGTGGCAC